>JAHEMI010000010.1:0-24554 GCA_024643785.1 Burkholderiaceae bacterium | reverse complement strand
GCGTGACCGTCGATCATCTCCATGACGATGATGAACGAGGTCAGCGGCGCCTGCGTTACCGCGGCGAGGAAACCGACCATTCCCAGGGCGATCAGGGTCTGCGGCTGGGCCTGGCCGAAGAACTGGGCGATGTCATTGCCCAGCGCCCCGCCGATCGAGAGCGAGGGCGCGAAGATGCCTGCCGGCACTCCCGCCCAGGTGGTGAGCCAGGTCGCCATGAACTTGAGCACCACGAAGAACGGCGACGATTCTCCCGGATTGGCGAGCAGGGCCTTCGTATGCAGGTTGCCGCTGCCAAAGGTCGCGCCCAGGCTGACGATGCCGATCACCGCCACCCCCAGTCCACAGGCCGCGGCAAAACGCACCGGGTACTGCGTGCGCATCCGCGTGAACCAGTCGCGCGAGCGCCCCGCCAGCGACACCACCAGGAGCCGCGAGAACAGCCCCCCGGCCAGTCCGCAGCTCAGTGCCACGACCAGGCCGGGCAGGACCAGCCCCATGCTCAGGGCTTCGACGTGGATTACCCCGAAGTGGGTCGCGTTGCCGTAGATCGACACCGCCATCAGGCCGCCCAGCACGATCGCGGCCATCACCAGACCGTTGCTGCGCTGCTCGGGCGAGCGCGAGAGTTCCTCGATCGCGAACATGATCCCGCCCAACGGGGTGTTGAAGGCCGCCGCTATGCCGGCCGCGCCGCCGGCGATCAGCAATCCGTTGTCAGATACCGCGCTGTTGGCCGGCAGCCAACGCCGCACGCTGTGCATGACCCCCGCGGCCACCTGCACCGAGGGGCCTTCGCGCCCCAGCGATAACCCGCCCAGCAATCCCCAGGCGGTCAGCACCATCTTGGAGATCGACAGCTTGATCGACACGAACAGCCCGCGCGCCTCGATCGGCACCCCTGGCGTAAGCGCCGCCATCACCTGCGGAATACCCGATCCTGCAGTTCCCGGCGCAACGCGCAAGGTGAGCCAGACTACCGCCGCGGTGCAGGCCGGGGTCCAGAGCAACGGCGCCCACCAGGCCTTCCCCTCGAGCACGTTGAACCACTCCAGCGCAACATCGCTCATCCAGGTCAGGAGCACGACCGTCAGGCCCGCCAACGCGGCAAATGCGAGCACCAGCGCGCGCGTCGCCCACGGGCGCCAGTCGTTGAGTTCTCTTCGTACCGAGGAAAGGACGTGGGGGTGGCGTTTCATTGGAGCTTGCACTTGATCTTTTTCAGTCTGCTGCTTGCAGCGGGGGGGCGGTTCCAAGCCGGGGTCCGCGCCGGCGCAATTGCCGCCATGCCAGTACTGGCGGAGAGCGAGGGATTCGAACCCCCGAGAGACTTGCGCCCCTAACGGTTTTCAAGACCGCCGCATTCGACCACTCTGCCAGCTCTCCGGAACCGGGATTCTAACCCGTCGGCGCCCGGGCTCATGGCGCCTTGAATTCCGGCCACGGCCACGCGCCGCTCGTCAGGCGCTCGAGCCAGAAGGCGGCGATCTGGGTCTTGACGTCCGTGAGGCGTCCGGCACGCAGTTCGGCGATCAGCCAGTCGAGGGTGACCAGTTCCACCTCGAGGTGCTCGCCGTCGTCTAGTGCCTGGCCAACGTATTCCAGACCCCGGCACAGGTAGATGTCCATTACCTCGGTAGCAAAGCCGATTGCCGGGTGGATCGTGGTCAGCAGCGCCCACTCGCTCGCGCGGTAGCCGGTCTCTTCGACGAGCTCGCGCTTGGCGGTGGCGAGCGAGTTCTCGCCGCGGTCGATCTTGCCGGCCGGAATCTCGACGAAGGTGCGCGCCAGCGGGTAGCGGTACTGGCGCTCGATGATGATGCGGTCGTCGTCGGTGAGCGCGATCATCGCCGCCGCGCCGGGATGTTCGACAAACTCCCGCGAAGCCAGCGCGCCGTCAGGAAGGCGGACGCGGTCGTTGCGCAAGCGCAGGAAACTGCCCTCGTAGACGACCGAGGTCTCGACCGGCGACTCGGAGAGGTCGCGCGGCACCAGGGTCCGGCTCAGAACGCCAGTGCCTGGCGCACCGCGTCGATACAGGCGTTGAGCAGCGGACCGGGAACCAGGCCAAGCGCCAGCACCAGAAACCCGTTGATGGCGAGAGTGGCACGGGCGCCCTGCCCGGCTTGCACGGCAGCGGTCTCGGTGGCTTCGTCGAAGTACATCACCTTGACGATGCGCAGGTAGTAGAAGGCGCCGACCAGCGACATCATCACGGCGAACACCGCCAACCATACCTGGCCAGTGTTGATCACCGCCTGCAGGACCACCAGCTTGGCGAAGAACCCGGCCGCGGGCGGGATGCCGGCGAGCGAGAACATCAGCGCCAGCATCACCAGCGCCAGCCAGGGGCTGCGGCGGTTGAGACCCTTGAGGTCCGAGATCTGCTCGGACTCAAAACCGTTGCGCGACAGCACCTGGATTACGCCGAAGGTGCCCAGCGTGGTCAGGACATAGATGATGACGTAGAACATCGAGGCGCTGTACGCCGGCGCCGCCGAATTCATGTTGCCGCCGACAACCCCGGCGGCCAGGCCGAGCAGCACGAACCCGACATGCGAGATCGTCGAATAGGCCAGCATGCGCTTGAGGTTGGTCTGGGCGATCGCGACAATGTTCCCGATGCCCAGCGAGAGCACCGCCAGGATCAGCAGCATCTGCTGCCAGTCAGCGGCGACACCGCCCAGGCCTTCAACCAGCACCCGGAAGGCCATCGCGAAAGCCGCGAGCTTGGGAGCACCGGCGATCAGCAGGGTGACCGCAGTGGGCGTGCCCTGGTAGACGTCGGGCAGCCACATGTGGAACGGCACGGCGCCGAACTTGAACGCCAGCCCGGCAACCACGAACACGGTCCCGAACAGCAAAACCGTGTGGTTGCTGCCCGGCAGGTCATACGCACGGGCGATGGCACTCAGTGCGAGGTTGCCGGTGCCGCCGTAGATCATCGAAATGCCGTAGAGCAGGAAGCCCGAGGCGATGGCGCCGAGGACGAAATACTTCATCGCGGCCTCGCTCGAGAGCGGCGAGTTGCGCCGCATCGCGGCCAGCGCGTAGAGCGAGAGCGACATCATTTCGAGGCCCATGTAGACCACGAGGAGATTGGCCGCCGAGATCATCACCATCTGGCCGAGCAGCGCGAACAGCGCCAGCGAGTAGAACTCGCCCTTGTGCATGTCCCGTTCCGACACGTAGCTGCGGGCATAGACCAGCGTCACGGCCACTGCCAGCTGGCAGCACAACTTGAGCAGCGTCGAGAGCGCGTCGGCGACGTACATGCCGTTGAACGCGTACTGCAGTGGCGCCCCGAGCTGGGCGATCGTCGCCAGGAACGGCAACACCAGCGCGATCAGCGCCAGTCGATCGATGATGGCGGCGCGCCGCCCTTCGGACATCAGGGCGTCGGCCAGCAACACCACGACTGCCGCCACCAGGAGGGTAATCTCCGGCAGCGCGGCCATCAGGTTCAGTTTATCCATTTCTCTTTACTTGATCTTGGAAATCGCGACATGCTTGAGGAGCGCATCCACCGAGGCACCGGTGATGTCCGTTACCGGCTTGGGATAAAGCCCCATCGCCAGCACCATAACCGCCATCACCACGAGCATCCAGAACTCGCGACGGCCAATGTCCTGCAGCTTGGCCACCTTCTCGTTGGCGACCGCGCCGAAGATCACCCGCTTGTACATCCACAACGAATAGGCCGCGCCCAGGATCAGCGTCGTGGCTGCGGCGAACGCAACCCAGAAGTTGAACTGGACCGCCCCGAGAATCACCAGGAACTCGCCGACGAACCCCGAGGTCGCCGGCAGGCCGGCGTTGGCCATCGCGAACAGCATGAACAGCGCGGCGAACTTGGGCATGGTGTTGACGACACCGCCGTAGTCGGCGATCTCGCGCGAGTGCACGCGGTCGTAGAGCACGCCCACGCACAGGAACATTGCGCCGGCGACGAAACCGTGCGAGATCATCTGCACCACGCCGCCCTGCATGCCGATGGTGTTGAACATGAAGAAGCCCAGCGTCACGAAGCCCATGTGGGCCACCGACGAGTAGGCGATCAGTTTCTTCATGTCGGACTGGACCAGCGCGACCAGTCCGATATAGACCACGCCGATCAGCGACAGGCCGATCATCATCGGGGCCAGCTCGTGACTGGCATCGGGCGCGATCGGCAATGAGAACCGCAGGAAACCGTAGGCGCCGAGCTTGAGCATGATCGCCGCCAGCACCACCGAGCCGCCGGTCGGCGCCTCGACGTGGGCATCTGGCAGCCAGGTGTGGACCGGCCACATCGGCACCTTGACCGCGAAGGCCAGCAGGAAGGCCACGAAGATCAGCACCTGCTCGTGCATGGTCAGCGGCACGGCGTGCCAGTCCGCGATCGCGAACGAACCAGAGGTCAGATACAGGTAGATGATTGCGACCAGGGTCAGCAGCGAGCCGGCCAGGGTGTAGAGGAAGAACTTGAACGCCGCGTAGACCCGGTTCGGTCCGCCCCAGACGCCGATGATCAGGTACATCGGGATCAGCGTCGCCTCGAAGAAGACGTAGAACAGCAACCCGTCGAGGGCGCAGAAGACGCCGATCATCAGCCCCGAGAGAATCAGGAATGACGCCATGTACTGGGCGACGCGCTCCTGGATCACTTCCCAGCCGGCGATCACGACGATCACGTTGATGAAGGCCGTCAGCACCACGAACCAGATCGAGAGCCCGTCCAGGCCGAGGTGGTAGTTGGCACCGAAGCGCTCGATCCATGGGGCCTTCTCGACGAACTGCATCGCAGCGCTCGCGGAATCGAAATCGGCGAGCAGCGGCAAGGTGACCAGCAGCCCGAGCAAGGCGCCGATCAGGGCCACACTACGCACAACGCTCGCGTTGCGATCATTGCCCAACGCCAGCAGGGCCAACCCGAAGAGAATCGGGATCCAGATTGCGGCGCTCAAAATTGGAAACGAGGTCATCTGTCTTCGTCTGTCTGGTATGTGGCGGGTTTCAGCGCTGCATCAGGGGGATCAGGACAAACAGCATCAGCAATCCAACCCCGACGATCATCGATATCGCGTAACTGTTGATACGGCCGTTCTGCACGAGGCGCAGCACGCCGGAGAACCATCCCACCAGCCGCGCGCTGCCATTGATCGCGATGCCGTCGATGATTCCCTGGTCGCCGCCCTTCCAGAGACCTTTGCCGATCATGCGGGCACCACCGGCGAAGACGATCTCGTTGAAGCGGTCGAGGTAGTACTTGTTCATCAGGATCCGGTAGACCACCCCGAAGACCCGCGACAGGGTCTCTGGCACCTTCGGATTGACGAGGTAGCAGTAGTAGGCGGAGGCAACACCGGAGAGCGCCAGCCAGAACGGCAGCGTCTGGACGGAGTGCAAGCCGAGCGCGACCCAGCCGTGGAATTCCTCGGCCAGCTCGGCCATCGCCGGATGGTTGGCGCCGACGAAGATCACGTCCTTGAAATATTCGCCAAAGAGCATCGGGGCGACGGTGTAGAGACCGATCAGCACTGACGGGATCGCCAGCAGGATCAGCGGCACCGTCACCACCGCCGGAGTCTCGTGGGGCGTGCCGCCGTGGCCGTGATCATCGTGGCCGTGACCGTGGGCATGGTCGTCGTGCCCGAAACGCTCCTTGCCGTGGAAGACCAGGAAGTACATCCGGAACGAGTAGAACGCGGTCACGAACACGCTCGCCATCACCGCGAAGTGGGCGAATCCGGCGCCCGGCACGTTCGCCAGGCCAGCCGCCTCGATGATCATGTCCTTGGAATAGAAGCCCGAGAAGAACGGCGTCCCAATGAGCGCCAGCGAGCCGACCAGCGAGGTGATCCAGGTAATCGGCATGTACTTGCGCAGCCCGCCCATCTTGCGCATGTCCTGCTCGTGGTGCATGCCGATGATCACCGAACCCGCGGCCAGGAACAGCAGCGCCTTGAAGAAGGCGTGGGTCATCAGGTGGAAGATCGCCACGCCGTAGGCCGACGAGCCCAGCGCGACCGTCATGTAGCCGAGCTGCGAAAGCGTCGAGTAGGCCACCACGCGCTTGATGTCGTTTTGCACGACGCCCAGGAAACCCATGAACAGCGCCGTGATGGCCCCGATCACGATCACGAAGCCGAGCGCGGCGTCGGAGAGTTCGAAGAGCGGCGACATCCGCGCGACCATGAAGATCCCCGCGGTCACCATCGTGGCCGCGTGGATCAGGGCCGAGATCGGGGTTGGGCCTTCCATCGAGTCGGGCAGCCAGACGTGCAGCGGGAACTGCGCCGACTTGCCCATCGCGCCGATGAACAGGCAGATGCAGGCCACCGAGAGCACCGCCCAGGGCGAGCCCGGCAGGATCTCGATGGTCTGGCCGACGACTTCCGGCGCGCCCTTGAAGACGGTCGCGTAGTCGAGGCTGCCGAAGTAGGCCAGCACCAGCCCGATGCCCAGCAGGAAGCCGAAGTCGCCGACCCGGTTGACCAGGAAGGCCTTGAGGTTGGCGTAGATCGCGCTCGGACGGGTGTACCAGAAGCCGATCAGCAGGTAGGACATCAGGCCCACTGCCTCCCAGCCGAAGAACAACTGCAGGAAGTTGTTCGACATCACCAGCATCATCATCGAGAACGTGAACAGCGAGATGTAGCTGAAGAAACGCTGGTAACCGTCGTCATCGGCCATGTAGCCGATCGTGTAGATGTGGACCATCAGCGACACGAAGGTCACCACCGTCATCATGGTGACGGTAAGCGTGTCGATCAGGAAGCCCACCTCGAGCTTGACCGAGCCGATCGTCGCCCAGGAATAGAGCGTGCCGTTGAAGGTGTTGCCGGCGAGCACGTCGCTCATGGTCCAGAGCGAGGCGAACAGCGATATCGCCACCCCCAGGATCGTGACCCAGTGCGCGCCGGCGCGGCCGATCTTGCGGCCCCAGAGTCCGGCAATGATGGCGCCCACCAGTGGGGCGAAAGCTGCTAGCAGATAGGCTGTCTTCATTCTTTGACCGTTTCAGTCGGAGAACCGGAAATCCGGACCTCCCTCGTTAGCCCTTCAGGCTTTCCAGTTCCCCGATCTCAATCGACTCGAGGTTACGGAACAGCGTTACCAGGATCGCCAGACCGATCGCGGCTTCTGCGGCCGCAACGGTCAGGATGAAAAACACGAAGATCTGGCCAGCCGCATCCCCGAGGAAATGCGAGAAGGCGATGAAGTTCATGTTGACGGCGAGCAGCATCAGCTCGATGGCCATCAGCACGATGATCACATTGCGGCGGTTCATGAAGATCCCGAGCACGCCAATCGCGAACAGGATGGCGCCGAGAACCAGATAGTGGGCGAGTGTCAGGGTCATGGCT
This sequence comes from Burkholderiaceae bacterium, assembly GCA_024643785.1. Taxonomy (GTDB): domain Bacteria; phylum Pseudomonadota; class Gammaproteobacteria; order Burkholderiales; family Burkholderiaceae_E; genus JAGXFR01. The sequence goes on along the minus strand of JAHEMI010000010.1, from coordinate 17,205 downwards.
TGTCCGTGGTGTCGGCGCTGGTCACGGCCGGCATCTTGATCATCTTGAGCCGGTCGGCTGCCTTGGTGCGAACCGCAACCGAAGGATCGTTGTAGCGCGTGTCCTTGCGCTTGCGCAGGGTCAGGGCAATGGCCGCGACCATCGCGATCAGCAGGATCACCCCGGCGATCTCGAAGGGATAGATGAAGTCGGTATAGATCAGCTTGCCGAGAGCCTCGGTGTTGCTGTATCCCTCCGGCAGGCGCGGCGCGTCGCCGCCCTTGACGCCGGAGAACGAATGCACGATCACGGCGGCCAGTTCGAGCACGATGACCACGCCGACCAGGGCGGCCACCGGCAGGTTGCCCCAGAAGCCCTGGCGTGTGGCGTCGATCTTGAGGTCGAGCATCATCACCACGAACAGGAACAGCACCATCACCGCGCCGACGTAGACCAGCACCAGCACTATCGCAAGGAACTCGGCCTTCATCAGCATCCAGATGCATGCCGCCGAGACAAAGGTCAGCACCAGGTGCAGCACCGCGTGTACGGCGCTGCGCGCGGTCACGACGCGCAGCGCCGCGAAGACCGTGATCAGTGCAAAGACGTAGAAGAGAATCGTTTGGGCATCCATATCATTTCGCAAATCGGTTCACCTGCCATCGGTCCCGGCTCAAATCGTGCCGGGAATGACCGCCGCGCCAAGCGCAGTCGGGCGTCGGTATCTACCGGTATCGTGCGTCGGCCTCCCGGTTGGCGGCGATCTGTTTCTCGTAGCGGTCACCAACCGCCAGCAGCATTTCCTTGGTGAAGATCAGCTCGTCGCGTGAATTGCCGTGGTATTCGAAGATGTCGGTTTCGACGATCGAATCGACCGGGCACGACTCCTCGCAGAAGCCGCAGAAGATGCACTTGTTCTGATCGAGGTCGTAGCGGATGGTGCGCCGCGTGCCGTCGTCGCGCACTTCGCTCTCGATGGTGATCGCCAGCGCCGGGCATACCGCCTCGCACAGCTTGCAGGCGATGCAGCGTTCCTCGCCATTGGGATAGCGGCGCAGCGCGTGCAGGCCGCGGAACCGTGGCGAGATCGGCGTGCGCTCATCGGGGTACTGGACGGTGATCTTGCGCGCGAAGAAATACCGGCCGGTGAGGCGCAGCCCCTTGAGCATCTCAAGGAGCATGAAACTCGAGAAGAAATTCTTGACCGCTTCCATGTACGTGTTCCTGCCCTTACTTCCAGATATTCAGCGGGGTCTGCATCCAGATGGCAACCACCACCAGCCAGACCAGCGTCACGGGAATGAAGATCTTCCAGCCAAGTCGCATGATCTGATCGAACCGGTAGCGCGGGAACGACGCCCGGAACCAGATGTAGAACGAGACCACTACGAACGTCTTGAGGCCGAGCCAGATCCAGCCTGGGATCCAGGTGAACGGCGCGAAATCGAGCGGCGGATACCAGCCGCCCAGGAACATGATCGAGGCGACCGCCGAGAGCAGGATCATGTTCGCGTATTCGGCCAGGAAGAAGACCGCGAAGCCCATCCCTGAATACTCGACCATGTGACCGGCAACGATCTCGCTCTCGCCCTCGACCACGTCGAACGGGTGGCGATTGGTCTCGGCCACCGAGGAGATCACGTAGACCACGAAGATCGGCAGCAGCGGCAACCAGTTCCACGACAGGAAGTTCAAGCCCTGCGAGGCGAAGAAGCCCTGGCCCTGGCCCAGCACGATCATGCTCATGTTCATGCTGCCCGAGACCATCAGCACCACCACCAGCGCAAAGCCGATCGCCAGTTCGTAGGAGATCATCTGGGCGGAGGCGCGCATCGCCCCGAGGAACGGATACTTGGAGTTGCTCGCCCAGCCGGCAATGATGATGCCGTAGACCTCCAGCGAGGTGATCGCCATCAGCAGCAGCAGGCCGGCATTGACGTTGGCCAGCGCCACTTCAGGCCCGAAGGGGATTACCACCCAGGCAGCCAGCGACGGCGTGATCGTCAGGATCGGCCCGAGCACATAGAGCACCGGGCTGGCCTTGGCCGGAACGATGACCTCCTTCAACATCAGCTTGATGCCATCGGCCATCGGCTGGAGCAGGCCGAGCGGCCCGACCCGGTTGGGGCCGTGACGCACGTGCATGAAGCCGATCAGCTTGCGTTCCCACAGTGTCAGGTAGGCCACCAGCCCGAGCAGCGGGAGGACCAGGAGGACGATCTTGACTGCCGTCCATACCAATGGCCAGGCGCTACCGAGGTAGTCGGTCCCAATCGTGTTGATCGTTAACAGCAAGTTTTCCATTCGTCTTATCCCGCGACCCTTGTCTGCACCGCTGCGACCTTAAGCTCAGGCTTTCCGGACCGTCACCGGCCCGAACATCCCGGCCAGTCCGGCCGTCGACGCATGCGCCGCCGCAACCCTCACCACCGCGGCAGCGACGCCGTCATCGAGCACCACATCGAGGGTCGCTTCGCCCTCGCCCTCGGCCCATTTCTGTGCCACCCGCACCTTGTCGCCCGACTGCACGCCCAATGCGGCCGCGGTCTGCGAACTCATTGCCGCCACCGGGGGGCGCGCATCACGCGTCTTCTGCAGGCTGGTCGCCCGCCGCACCAGCGGATCTGCAAAATAGATCGGCACCTCGGCAAGCCGCTCGAGTCCGGCCTCGCCCGCGGCTGCCAGGGCGATCTCGCCACCGACTGCGTTGTCGAGCCGGGCTGCGACATCGCCCGTGAGCGCAGCGTCGCGCACCTGCTCGGGGCTGACGAAATCGAAGCCCTCGAACCCAAACTGGTTGCCCAGCACGCGCAGCACCTTCCAGGCGGGCCGTGCCTCGCCCGGGGCCCGCGCCACGCCGTTGAACGACTGGACCAGACCCTCGGTGTTGACGAAGGTGCCGGCACTTTCGGCGAACGCGGCGATCGGCAGCAGGCAGTCGGCCACAGCCAGCAATTCCTCGGACTTGAACTGCGCGAGCGCGATCACGGTCTTCGCACCGCCGAGCGCCGCCGCCGCCATGGCCGGGTTGGCATGGTCGCAGGATGGCTCGACATTGAGCAGCAGGTAGGCGGCCAGCGAGCCGGAGATCATCGCGCCGGCATCGCGCCCGCCATCACCGAGTGCGGCGGCATTGAGCGCGGCGTTCGCCCTGGGAGTGGCGCCAGCCAGATAACCGCCGACCGAGTTGGCGGCTTCGCCCAGCACTCCGAAAGTTGCACCGGCAGCAGCGGCAATGGCCTCACCCAGGCGGGCAATCTGCGCTGCCTGCGGATGCTGGACCGCGGCGTTGCCCAGGAGCACCGCACCGGCAGCGCCGCTCGCGAGGCTGCCGGCAATTGCCGCGGCTTCGGGTGAGGGCTTGACGCCGGCCAGGGCCGCCGGGACCGCGGCTTCCTTGGAGCGGAGCAGCGCAACCAGGACTTCGGCCAGCATCGCCGGCCAGCGTGCCGGAGCTACGATGGCCTTGTTGGCGAGCGGCATCAGCAGGTTGTCGTCGGCCGCGTGCAGCACGCTCACTTCGGCACCGCGCTTGACCGCCTGGCGAATCCGGCCAGCCATCAGCGGATGATCCTTGCGCAGGAACGATCCGACCACCAGCAGTCGATCCAGGCCGTTGAGGGCCTCGACCTTCATGCCCAGCCAGGGCGCGCCGGCGCGCGTCGCATCAGCCGAGAAGTCGGCCTGGCGCAGCCGAAAATCGACGTTGTCGCTGCCCAGTGCGCGCACCAGTTTCTGGAGCAGGAACAGTTCCTCGACCGTGCTGTGGGGCGAACCCAGCGCGCCGATTGCCGCCGCGCCGTGCTCCTTGCTGACATCGGTCAGCGTGCGCTGGACATAGTCGAGTGCGGTCTGCCAGTCGACTTCGTGCCAGGCGCCGCCATGCTTGAGCATGGGCGTCTGCAGACGCTCGGCGCTGTTTAGTCCTTCGTACGAGAACCGGTCCTTGTCGGAGATCCAGCACTCGTTGACGGCTTCGTTCTCGAACGGAACGACGCGCTTGACGGTCTCGGCCTTGACCTGGACCACCAGGTTCGAGCCCAGGGAGTCGTGCGGCGCGACCGACTTGCGCCGCGCCAGGTCCCAGTTGCGCGCCGAATAGCGGAACGGCTTGGAGGTGAGCGCGCCGACCGGGCAGATGTCGATCATGTTGCCCGAGAGTTCGGAGTCGACCGAGCGTCCGAGGAAGCTCATGATCTCCGAGTGCTCGCCGCGGAATGCCATGCCGAGCTCCATGTCGCCGGCGATTTCCTGGCCGAAGCGCACGCAGCGGGTGCAGTGGATGCAGCGATTCATTTCCTGGGCGCTGATCAGCGGCCCGAGGGATTTCTGGATCACTACCCGTTTCGACTCCTGGTAGTGCGAGCTCCCGCCGCCGTAGCCGACCGCGAGGTCCTGCAGCTGGCACTCGCCGCCCTGGTCGCAGATGGGGCAGTCCAGCGGGTGATTGACCAGCAGGAACTCCATCACCGAGCGCTGCGCCGCAATCGCCTTTTCCGATCTGGTATAGACCTTCATGCCGTTGGCGACCGGGGTCGCGCACGCCGGCATCGGCTTGGGCGCCTTCTCGACCTCGACGAGGCACATCCGGCAATTGGCCGCGATCGAGAGCTTCTTGTGGTAGCAGAAGTGGGGAACGTAGATCCCGAGCTTGTTGGCCGCGTGCATTACCACGCTGCCCTCAGCGATCTCGACCTTTTTGCCGTCGACTTCGATTTCAACCATTTGTCAGTTCAGCGCTAGATTCGTTGTCGTTGCGGGTGCCGTGTTCATCACACGTACTTGGGTACCAGGCAGTTCTTGTGCTCGACGTGATAGACGAACTCGTCCCGGAAATGCTTGACGAAGGAGCGCACGGGCATTGCCGCCGCCTCGCCAAGCGCACAGATCGTGCGGCCCATGATGTTCTCGGCCACGCGGTCGAGTTCGTCAAGGTCCTCCATCCGTCCTTCGCCATGCTCGATCCGATGGATCATCCGGTACAGCCACCCCGTGCCCTCACGGCACGGCGTGCATTGGCCACAGCTTTCCTCGTAATAGAAGTACGCCAGGCGCAGCAGCGACTTGACCATGCAGCGGGTCTCGTCCATCACGATGACCGCGCCGGAACCGAGCATCGATCCCGCCTTGGAGATCGAGTCGTAGTCCATGTCGCACTGCATCATCAGTTCGCCCGGCAGCACCGGCATCGATGATCCGCCCGGGATCACGGCCTTGATCTTGCGCCCGCCACGCATCCCGCCGGCCAGTTCGAGCAGGGTTGCGAACGGCGTGCCCATCGGGACTTCGTAGTTGCCGGGACGCTCGATGTCGCCCGAGACCGAGAAGATCTTGGTGCCGCCGTTATTGGGCTTGCCAACCTCGAGGTACTTCTGGCCGCTGTTGCGGATGATCCACGGCACCGAAGCGAAGGTCTCGGTGTTGTTGACCGTAGTCGGCTTGCCATAGAGGCCGAAACTCGCCGGGAACGGCGGCTTGTAGCGCGGCTGCCCCTTCTTGCCCTCGATCGACTCGAGCAGCGCGGTTTCCTCGCCGCAGATATAGGCGCCGGCGCCGTGGAAGGCGTGGAGCTGGAACGAGAAATCGGAGCCCAGAATGTTGTCGCCGAGCAATCCCGCCGCGCGGGCCTCCTCGATGGCCGCACCAAAGCGCTCGTAGACATCCCAGATTTCACCGTGGATGTAGTTGTAGCCCACCGTGATGCCCATCGCGTAGGCGGCGATCGCCATGCCCTCGATGACCACGTGCGGGTTGTAGCGCAGGATGTCGCGGTCCTTGAACGTGCCCGGTTCGCCTTCGTCCGAGTTGCACACCAGGTATTTCTGCCCGGTGTACTGGCGCGGCATGAAGCTCCACTTCAACCCGGTGGGGAAACCAGCGCCGCCACGGCCCCGCAGTGCCGATGCCTTGACCTCGGCGACCACCTGGTCCGGGGTCAGCTTCTCGGCAATGATCCGGCGCAGCGCCTGGTAGCCGTCGCGCGCCTCGTAGTCCTTGAGCCGCCAGCTGTCGGGGGAAGTGACTCCCGCGAGGATCTGCGGCGCGATGTGGCGGCCGTGGAAACAGGTGTCGATTGCGCCCATGTCCTCAGCCCTGTGCCTTGAGTTCGTCGATCAGCGCGTCGAGCTCGCCTTCGCCCATCCCGCTGCACATGCGCTTGTCATTGACCAGCAGCGCCGGCGCGTCGCCGCAAGCGCCCAGGCATTCACTCTCCTTGAGAGTGAACTTGCCGTCGGCCGTGGTCTCGTTGTAGCCGATTCCCAGCTTGTGCTGGAGGTAATCGCCGGCCTTGTTGCCGTCGCGCAGCGCGCACGGCAGGCAGGTGCAGACCGCAACCTTGAACTTGCCGACCGGTTCGGTGGCGTACATGTTGTAGAACGTCGCCACTTCATGCACGGCGATCGGCGGCATCGCGAGGTAGGCGGCGACGTCCTCGATCACCTCCGGAGACACCCAGCCCTTCTCGTCCTGTGCGATCGCCAACGCCGCCATTACCGCCGACTGCTTCTGATCCGCCGGGAACTTGAGCAGTTCCCGGTCGATGCGCGCATACGCATCGTCGGAGAGCAGTTTCTGAACCTTCATCACGGCGCTCACCGATCAACCTCCCCAAAAACGATGTCAAGCGTGCCGATGACCGTCACCACGTCGGCGATCATGTGGCCGCGTACCAGTTCCCCGATTCCCGAGAGGTGCACGAAGGCGGGCGGACGGACTTTCATCCGGTAAGGCTTGTTGGCACCGTCGGAAATCAGATAGATCCCGAATTCGCCGCCGGGATGTTCGGTCGCAACGTAGGCCTCGCCTTCAGGCACGTGGAAACCTTCGCTGAAGAGCTTGAAGTGATGAATCAGCTCCTCCATGTTGCTTTTCATCGCCTCGCGGCTCGGCGGCGCGACCTTGTGGTCGCCCGTGATCACCGGCCCCGGGTTCTTGCGCAGCCAGTCGATGCACTGGCGGATGATCCGGTTCGACTGGCGCATCTCGGCGATCCGCACCAGGTAGCGGTCGTAGCAATCGCCATTGGTGCCGATCGGGATGTCGAAATCGAGCTTGTCGTAGACCTCATAGGGCTGGGTCTTGCGCAGGTCCCAGGCCACGCCCGAGCCACGCAGCATCACCCCGGTGAAGCCCAGGGCCTTGGCGCGATCCGGATCGACGACGCCGATGCCGCAAAGACGCTGCTTCCAGATGCGGTTGTCGGTGAGCAGCGTCTCGTACTCGTCGACATACTTCGGGAAACGCTCGGTGAACGCCTCGAGGAAGTCGAGCAGCGAGCCGCCCCGGTGCTTGTTGCGATCGGCCGTCGACGCGGCATTGCGCACCGACGAGCGCTGGTTCTGCGGCATGCTGTCGGGCAGGTCGCGATAGACGCCGCCGGGACGGAAATAGGCGGCGTGCATGCGCGCGCCCGAGACCGCTTCGTAACAGTCGAACAGGTCTTCACGCTCGCGGAAAGCATAGAGGAAGACCGCCATCGCACCGACGTCGAGGCCGTGGGCCGCGACCCCCAGCAGATGGTTGAGCAGCCTGGTCACCTCGGCAAACATCACCCGGATGTACTTGGCGCGCTCCGGCACCTCGACGCCGAGGAGCTTCTCGACCGCGAGCACATAGGCGTGCTCGTTGCACATCATCGACATGTAGTCGAGCCGGTCGAGGTATGGCAGGGCCTGCAGGTAGGTCTTGCCTTCGGCCAGTTTCTCGGTGCCGCGGTGGAGCAGCCCGATGTGCGGATCGGCCCGTTGCACCACTTCACCGTCGAGCTCCAGCACCAGGCGCAGCACGCCGTGCGCAGCCGGATGCTGCGGACCGACGTTGATCGTATAGTTCTTGATCTCAGCCATTGCTAGTGCCCTGCCCCGTAACCTTCTTCACGAATCACCCGCGGAACGTTGTCACGCGGCTCGATCGTCACCGGTTGATAGATGACCCGGCGCTGTTCCGGGTCGTAGCGCATTTCGACGTAGCCGGAGACCGGGAAGTCCTTGCGGAACGGATGGCCGATGAAACCGTAGTCGGTCAGGATCCGGCGCAGATCGTCGTGACCTTCGAAGACCACTCCAAAGAGGTCGAAGGCCTCGCGCTCGAACCAGTTGGCCGTCGGCCAGAGCTCGCAAACCGAAGGCAGCACCGGGAAATCGTCGTCGGCGCAGAAGCAGCGCACCCGCACCCGCCAGTTATTGGTGACCGAGAGCAGGTGCAGCACGACCGCGAACCGCCGTCCTTGCCAGGTGCCGTTGCCATAGCCCTGATAGTCAACGCCACAGAGGTCGATCATCATGTCCATGCGCAGGCTGGCGTTGTCGCGCAGTTCGCGGGCCACGCCCAGGTAGTCCGCGGGATCGACCACCAGCGTCACTTCGCCCAGGCGGTCGTGGAACTCCTTGATGCGATCACCCAGTGCCTCTTGCAGGCACGTTTTGAGTTTCTCGTAGTGAGTCATGGATTCTCGTTTGGCCAGTTCAGCGGGCGATGGTGTTCGTACGCCGGATCTTGGTTTGCAGCTGCAGGATGCCGTAGATCAGCGCCTCGGCCGTCGGCGGACATCCCGGAACGTACACGTCGACCGGTATGATCCGGTCACAGCCCCGGACTACCGAGTAGGAGTAGTGGTAGTAGCCGCCGCCGTTGGCGCACGACCCCATCGAGATGACCCAGCGCGGCTCGGCCATCTGGTCGTAGACCCGGCGCAACGCCGGAGCCATCTTGTTGGTCAGGGTGCCGGCGATGATGATCAGGTCGGCGTGCCGGGGACTGGGCCGGAACACCACCCCGAAGCGGTCGAGGTCGTAGCGCGACGCTCCCGCATGCATCATCTCGATGGCACAGCAGGCGAGCCCGAAGCTCATCGGCCAGATCGAACCTGTACGAGTCCAGTTGACGACCTTGTCGACCTGCGTGGTCACAAAGCCCTGACTCAGAATTCCTTCAATTCCCATCCAATTGCTCCGAGGCCCCGATCACCGGGAAATGGCCCGAGTGGATCACTCCCAGTCGAGTGCGCCTTTCTTCCATTCAAAAACGAAACCAACCACCAGGATGGCGAGAAAGACCATCATCGCCACGAAACCGAGGAATCCGATCGAGTCGAGCGATACGGCCCAGGGGAACAGGAAGGCGATCTCGAGGTCGAAGAGGATGAAGAGGATGGCGACCAGGTAGAACCGGATGTCGAATTGCATCCGGGCGTCGCCGAAAGCTTCGAAACCGCACTCATAGGGGGCAAGCTTGTCCGGGTTAGGCCGGTGTGGCCCGAGGACTCGACCCGCCACGAGGGGGCCGACCCCTACGCCAAACGCGATGATGATGAACAACAGAACTGGCAGATAGCTATCTGGATTCACGATCGTCCCTATTCAGCGCTCTGGCATCGCGCCATGGGGCACGCCGCCATTCCAATGCCGTTTTGCAGACAGCCAAACGGATTCCAAATTCGTGGTGCCGACGGCGAGACTCGAACTCGCACAGCTTTCGCCACTACCCCCTCAAGATAGCGTGTCTACCAATTTCACCACGTCGGCACGTGTTTGCTGCTTCCAACCAACTACGCTACTGCGGCATCAACTTCAGCCAGGCTGAGGAAACCCAACTCCGGAATTCTACTTCGGAACGTCGTTTGCCTGCCCGGCCGGCTTGCTGGCAGGGGGAGATTTCTGACTTGACACATCACCAGCCTTGCCGGAATCACCGGCTGGCGCGGGGAGAATGGTCGTCGGGATATCTGAAACACCCTTAGCAGGTTGCTCAACTACTCCTTCCATCACGCTCCGCGGCGCTTCCGGCTTGCGGTTGGCCATGAAAGCCAGCGCCAGCGTCGAGATGAAGAAGAAGAGCGCAAACCCGGCGGTCAGCCGGCTCAGGAAGTTGGCCGAGCCGGAGGCTCCGAACAGGCTCCCCGAGGCGCCTGACCCGAACGCCGCGCCCATGTCGGCACCCTTGCCGTGCTGCAGCAGCACCAGGATGATCACGCCCAAGGCGCAGATCACCTGCACCATCGTCATAAGATTAAGCAACCATTGCATTCGTTCACTCCAGTGAGCCCCCGGGGGGCCACGACATTCAGGCTGCGGCTGCGGCCTGACAAATGTTCAGAAAATCGTCCGCCACCAGCGACGCGCCACCGATCAGGCCGCCGTCAATGTCGGGCATCGAAAAAAGACTGCTCGCATTTGACGGCTTGACGCTGCCGCCATAGAGAATCCGTGCCTTGTCCGCCGCCTCGGCGCCATGGCGTGCCAGCCGCGCCCTGATGAAGCGATGGGTGTCCTGGGCCATTTCACTCGAGGCGCTGCGCCCGGTCCCGATCGCCCAGACCGGTTCGTAGGCAACCACCAGCCGTTCACCCCCGGGGCCGGCGATCGCCGCTGCGAAAGCGTCGACCTGACGGGTGAGGACCGCTTCAGTATGGCCCTGCTCGCGTTCCGCGAGCGACTCGCCGACGCAGGCAATCACGTTCAGGCCTTGGCCAAGGGCCGCCGCCACCTTGGCGGCCACGTCGGCGTCGCTCTCACCGCACAGCGTGCGCCGCTCCGAATGGCCGACGATCACCCAGGCGCAACCGAGGTCGGCGATCATCGCCGCCGAGACTTCCCCGGTAAGGGCCCCGTTGGGAGAAGCCGACACGTTCTGCGCGCCAACTGCGACGCCGGTGTCGCTGAGCCAGGCGATCGCCTGGCCGAGATAGGGGAACGGCGGACAAACGACGATTTCGACATGCGCCATCGACGTTCGCTCAAGCCCGGAACGCAGCGAAGTGAACAGATGTTCGTTCGAGACGATATCTGCGTTCATCTTCCAGTTGCCGGCGACCAGCGCCTTGCGGGACTTCATTGTGACCGCAGCTCTCGTAATTTCGGGAAACCTCCGATTTTACGTCGCCGCCGCGCGAGGGGTCAAACCTGGTCGCCACCCTTGCCGGCCTGGCGCGCGCGCGGCGCGCGCCACGGCAACGGCCGCCCGGTCTTCCACAGCCAGAACCACACCAGGTAGCCGGAAAGCCCGTAGCCCAGAGCCAGCGCGAAGAGCACTACCGGCGGGTCGGCCGAGATCAGCACCAGCGCCAGCATCAGCGCGATCACGAAGATGAAGGGCACACTCTTCTTAAGGTTGATGCCCTTGAAACTGTAGAAGGGCGCGATCGAGACCATGGTCAGTCCGGCGTAGACGGTCAGCACCCACGCCGGCCAGGCCAGGTCTTGCCGACTCAGCGTGATCCAGTGGGTGTCGCGCAGGTCGGTCACGACCCAGACCAGGCCGGCGACCAGCGCCGCCGCCGAAGGTGACGGCAGCCCCTGGAAGAAGCGTTTGTCGACCACGCCGATGTTGGCGTTGAACCGTGCCAGGCGCATCGCCGCCCCGGCCACGTAGACGAAGGCCGCCAGCCAGCCCCATTTCCCGAGCCCGCGCAGCGACCACTCGTAGATGATCAGTGCCGGTGCGACGCCGAAGGCGACCATGTCGGAGAGACTGTCGTACATCTCGCCAAACGCGCTCTCGGTGTTGGTCAGGCGCGCGACGCGGCCGTCGAGGCTGTCGAGCACCATCGCGATGAACACCGCGATCGCCGACTGCTCGAAGTGCTGGTTCATGGCCTGCACGATGGCGTAGAACCCGCAAAACAGCGCGGCCGTGGTCAGCGCGTTGGGCAGAAGATAGATGCGCCGCGAGCGCTTGGGGGCCAGACCCTCCGGGACAGCGGGCCGGCCGGCAGCGCCGCCATCAGGCGTCTTGCTGTTCGATCCCTGGTCACTCATGGCCGAGCCTCACTGTTCGGGCCGGGGGCATCCACGGTGGCGGCGGCGAAGCGGGCCAATACCGTTACCCCCGCCTTGGCCTTGTCGCCGATGACAACTTCCGGGCAGGCGTCCGGGGGAAGATAGACGTCGACGCGGGAACCGAAGCGGATGAAGCCGAACCGCTGACCCTTGGCGAGAGTTGCCCCGCTCGCGACGTAACAGAGGATTCTGCGGGCGATCAGCCCCGCCACCTGGACACAAGTCACCAGGGCGCCATTGCTGGCCCTGATCAGTACCGCATTGCGCTCGTTGGCCTCGGAGGCCTTGTCGAGATCAGCGTTGAAGAACTTGCCCGGGAAATACTCGACCCGCTCCACCACCCCGTCGACCGGGGCGCGGTTGGAGTGGACGTTGAAGACGTTCATGAACACCGAGATCTTGAGCGCCGGGCGAGCGGCATAGGGATCGTCGATCGCCTCGATCGCGATCACCCTGCCGTCGGCGGGCGCCACGACCGCGGCCGGATCGGCGGTCACCGGCCGCGCCGGGTCGCGAAAGAACTGCAGCACGAAGAGCGCGACCAGCCAGAGCGGAAATGCCCAGGCCGGACCGGCGGCGAACTGTACGGCCAGGGCAATGGCGATCGCCAGGCCGAGGAACAGCCAGCCCTCCCGGGCAATGATCGGATGGGGATAAGGTGTCATGCGCAGAGTATAAGGCGCTGCCGACACCCCGTGGGGAGCGCCGGCAGCCCGGGGGAGGATCAGTTCCGGGTCTTGTCGACCAGGCGATTGGCCTTGATCCAGGGCATCATCGCCCGCAGTTTCTCGCCCACCACCTCGATCTGGTGCTCGCCCATCAGCCGGCGCCGCGACAGCAGCGTCGGCGCACCCGCCTTGTTCTCCAGAATGAAGGACTTGGCGTATTCACCGGTCTGGATGTCGCGCAGGGCGGCACGCATCGCGGCCTTGGTCTCGTCGTTGACGATCCGCGGGCCGGTGACGTACTCGCCATATTCGGCATTGTTCGAAATCGAGTAGTTCATGTTGGCGATGCCGCCCTCGTAGATCAGGTCGACGATCAGCTTGAGCTCGTGCAGGCACTCGAAATAGGCCATCTCGGGGGCATAGCCCGCTTCGACCAGGGTCTCGAACCCGGCCTTGACCAGTTCGACCGTCCCGCCGCAGAGCACTGCCTGCTCGCCGAACAGGTCGGTCTCGGTTTCCTCGCGGAAGTTGGTCTCGATGATCCCGGCCCGGCCGCCACCGATCGCGCAGGCGTAGGAAAGAGCCATTTCGCGAGCGATGCCGGACTGGTCCTGGTGGACCGCCACCAGCATCGGCACGCCGCCGCCGCCGACGTAGGTGCCCCGAACCGTGTGACCCGGCGCCTTGGGCGCCACCATCACGACGTCGATGTCGCCGCGCGGCTCGACCTGCCCGTAGTGGACGTTGAAACCGTGGGCGAAGGCCAGGGTCGCGCCCTTGCGCATGTTGGGCGCCACCTCGTTGCGGTAGACCTCGCCGATGTGCTCGTCGGGCATCAGCATCATCACGAAGTCGGCGCCCTTGACGGCGGCGGCGACTTCGGCAACCTTGAGCCCGGCCTTGGCGACCTTGTCCCAGGAAGCGCCGCTGCGGCGCAGCCCAACCGTCACCTTGACGCCCGAATCGTGCAGGTTCTGCGCGTGGGCGTGGCCCTGCGAGCCGTAACCGATGATGGCGACCTTCTTGCCCTTGATCAGCTTGAGGTCACAGTCCTTGTCGTAGAAAACCTTCATTACTTTCTCCCGTTAAACCTTAAGAACACGCTCGCCGCGCGCTATTCCAGAGCAGCCCGTGCGCACAGTCTCGAGGATTGCGGCGCGATCGAGCGCGTCGATGAACGCGTCGAGCTTGCCGCCGTCCCCGGTCAGTTCGACCGTATAGCTGCGATCCGTGACATCGATGATCCGGCCGCGAAAGATGTCGGCCATCCGTTTCATTTCCTCACGTTCCTTGCCCACCGCCCGCACCTTGATCAGCATCAGTTCGCGGTCGATGAAGGCGCTCTCCGTCAGGTCGATCAGCTTGACGACCTCGATCAGGCGGTTGAGGTGCTTGACGATCTGCTCGATCACCTCGTCCGAACCAGTAGTGACGATCGTCATCCGCGAGAGCGACTTGTCCTCGGTCGGCGCCACCGTCAGGGTCTCGATGTTGTAGCCGCGGGCCGAGAACAGTCCGACGACGCGCGACAGCGCGCCGGCTTCGTTTTCGAGCAACACTGAAATAACGTGTCTCATAACGGCCTCCTCACAGATCGACCGAACCGAGCAGCATCTCGGTCAGTCCCTTGCCGCCCTGCACCATCGGCCAGACGTTCTCGGTCTGGTCGGTAATGACGTCGATGAACACCAGCCGGTCCTTGTACTTGCCGAAGGCGTCGCGCAGCGCCGGCTCGACCTCCTCGGGGCGCTCGACCCTGATCCCGACGTGCCCGTAGGCCTCGGCCAGCGCGACGAAATCGGGCAGCGCGTCCATGTACGAGTTTGAGTAGCGCCCGCCGTACTCGATCTCCTGCCACTGGCGCACCATGCCGAGGTAACGGTTGTTCAGGTTGACGATCTTCACCGGCAGGTTGTACTGGCGGCAGGTCGACAGTTCCTGGATGCACATCTGGATCGAACCCTCGCCGGTCACGCAGACGACATCGGCGCCGGGGTTGGCCAGCAGCACCCCCATCGCGAACGGCAGCCCGACCCCCATCGTGCCCAGGCCGCCGGAATTGATCCAGCGCCTCGGCTTGTCGAAACGGTAGTACTGCGCCGCCCACATCTGGTGCTGGCCGACGTCGGAGGTGACGAACGCATCGCCGCCGGTGACCTCGCAGAGCTTCTCGATCACGTACTGGGGCTTGACCACGTCGACGCCGGGCTGGTAGCGGAGGCAGTCCTTGGTGCGCCATTCCTCGATCTGGCGCCACCATCCGGCCAGCGGCTTGGTGTTCACCTGCCCGCCCTGGTCGGCTTCGAGCAGCGCAATCATCGTCGTGAGCGTGTCGCGGACATCGCCGACGATCGGGACGTCGACCCGCACCCGCTTCGAGATCGACGACGGGTCGATGTCGATGTGCACGATCCGGCGCGGATTCTGGGCGAAGTGTTTCGGATTGCCGATCACGCGGTCGTCGAAGCGGGCGCCGATCGCCAGCAGCACGTCGCAGTGCTGCATCGCCATATTGGCTTCATAGGTCCCGTGCATGCCCAGCATGCCGAGGAACTTGGGATCCGACGCCGGATAGCCCCCCAGACCCATCAGCGTGCTGGTGCAGGGGAAGCCGAGCAGGTCGACGAAGCGGCGCAGCTCCTCCGATCCGTTGGCGAGGATCACGCCGCCGCCGGTATAGATCATCGGCCGCTCGGCGCCGCGGATCAGCTGCAGCGCTTTCTTGATCTGCCCCTGGTGGCCCTTGGTGACCGGGTTGTAGGAGCGCATCGCCA
The DNA here is from genome assembly GCA_024643785.1 of Burkholderiaceae bacterium. Taxonomy (GTDB): domain Bacteria; phylum Pseudomonadota; class Gammaproteobacteria; order Burkholderiales; family Burkholderiaceae_E; genus JAGXFR01. The sequence continues at coordinate 2,007 of JAHEMI010000010.1, read as the reverse complement.
CGGTCTTGGGGTACTCGTAGCGGCACTTCTCCCTCGTGACGTCCTTGGGGATGTCGACCAGCACCGGCCCGGGCCGCCCGGTCGTGGCGATGTGAAAGGCCTTCTTGATGGTCTCGGCGAGCTGTTTGACGTCCTTGACCAGGAAGTTGTGCTTGACGCAGGGCCGCGTGATCCCGACCGCGTCGCACTCCTGGAAGGCATCCTCGCCGATCGCGTGGGTCGGTACCTGTCCCGACAGGATCACGAGGGGGATCGAGTCCATGTAGGCGGTCGCGATGCCGGTTACCGCATTGGTAACCCCGGGGCCGCTCGTGACCAGCGCGACCCCCACCGTGCGGCTCGAGCGCGAATAAGCGTCGGCAGCGTGAACCGCGGCCTGCTCGTGGCGCACGAGAATGTGCTGAAACTTGTCCTGTTTGAAGATCTCGTCGTAGATGTAAAGCACGGCGCCCCCGGGATAGCCGAAGACGTGCTTGACACCTTCTTCCTGGAGACAGCGGACGACGATTTCGGCGCCTGTTAGTTCCATTTCCTCACTTCCTTTCAAGGTCCAGGGAGCCCGCCCGCCGGCGCCGTGGCGACCCCTTGTCGCGACGACGCAGACCTTGGCACGGGGCCTGCGAGATTGATCGGACGCCGGTCACGCACCCTCGTGAGGTCGCTTCCGGCATGCGCGCCTTGTGCGCGAGGGGGCGTGGTCCGCCACCCCTGCAAAGACCGTCCTGGCGCCACGTCGATCAGGATTCGTGGCGCCGAACCAATTTATTGGTAAGCGCGAAAGCATACTGCGCCGCAACACTGGCGGTCAAGGCAATGGGGCAAAGCCCCGCTCGGCGTTCGGGCCTCTGCTACGATGCTCGATCCGCAGTCCAGGGTCAGCGCCCACGCCATACCGTGCCATGGCAAACCGCAAGGAAATGTCGGATTTCCTGGCCGCCGTCGAACGGCGGGCCTTCGTGCAGACGGTCTACGCCGTGCGCCGCGAAGAGATCGCGCTCGACATCGTCCAGGATGCCATGATCAAGCTGGTCGAGCGCTACCACGACCGGCCGCCCGCGGAACTGCCGCCCTTGTTCCAGTCGATTCTCAAGACCACGACCACCGACCATTTCCGCCGCGAGACGGTGCGCAACCGCTGGACTACACTGCTCTCGGCGCTGGGGCCGGACGACGGTTCCGAGGACGGGGCGCGCGACGTCCTCGAGGCGATCGAGTCCGAACCCGGCAGCCCGCAGGCCGAAAGTGCCGCCGACCAGGTGGAACGCAGCCAGACCATGGCCCTGATCGAGGCAGAGGTGAAAAGGCTCCCGGCGCGTCAACGGGAGGCTTTCATGATGCGTTACTGGGAGGACATGACCTTGGCCGAGACGGCCGTTGCCATGGGTTGTTCCGAGGGCAGCGTCAAGACCCACTGCTCGCGCGCCAACCACGCACTAGCCACAGCGCTCAAGGCCAGAGGAATTTCACTATGAACGAACTGGAAACGATTCGCAGCGTCCGCCGGGCACTCGACGCCCGTGCCGAGCACCTGCCGTACCGCGTTACCCATCGCCTCGAGCTGGCGCGCGAACGTGCTCTCGCGCGCCAGCCGGCCAGCGTCAAGGTTGCCAGCAGGGCCTATCAGGGCGAACTGGCGCTGGCCGGGAGCAACGCGCCGCACCTGGGAGACCCCGGGCCGGCATGGCGCCTGGCGGCCATGGTCGTGCCGATAGTCGCCCTGGTTGTCGGCCTGGTGCTGTTGTCGCAATGGAGTGAAGTGCTGCGGACCAGGGAGGTCGCGGACCTCGACACTGCGGTGCTGCTCGACGACGTGCCGATCTCCGCCTACGCCGACAATGGCTTTGGCGTCTTCCTGAAGAACTCCCGGGAATGAGGAGCTGCGGCTGGCCCGGCACGGCGCTGGCAATAGCCGCGCTGACAGCGGCTACCCTGGCGCTCGCCCAGGCGGGCGCGCCGGCGGCTGGTGGCGCGCCCGCCACCGTTAGCTCCGGCCCCGCCCATGCCAAG
>JAHEMI010000164.1 GCA_024643785.1 Burkholderiaceae bacterium | reverse complement strand
CGCTGGCTGCGAGATGCTCGCGACACACGATCACCGGCGCGGCGCAGAAGCGGTTGCGGGTGAACACCCCGGCGGCGCGTGCGCCCGGACTCAGGCGCACCACCAGCAGGTCGCGGCGCCCGGGCTTGCGGATGGCGGCGCGGGCGGTGCCGAGTTCAAGACCGGCGACCGGGTGCAGCGCCGAGGGGTCGGGAGCGACAAGATTGACAGGCATCGTGATTCTTTCCGCGCAAAAAGAACCCATTCTAGCGGCGCGAGCGCCGCCAGCACCAGACGAGCTCGCGCGCGCGGTTCCGGCGCCCGGCTCAGCGGGGGACGCGCCGCGCCCTCATCAGCGCGGCTCTCAGAGCGAATTGAAGCCGGGCATGATCTCGACCCCGAGCTGCTCCTGGACCTCGTCGAGCGGGGGCAACGCGCGCACTTCGTTAAGGGTGGCGTGGCGCGCGGCCAGCGCGCTCAGCAGCAAGGCGCCGACGCCGGCAAATCCCAGCGCCCAGCGCAAGCCGAGGTGCTCGCCGAGCCACCCGCCCCAGAGGGCGCCCGGGCCGGCCGGGATCACGATCAGCCAGCGCATCGTGCTGGTCATGCGGCCCAACAGGCGATTGGGCGTGACCGCCTGGCGCATGGCCAGGAAATTGATGAAGATCAGCACCGCGCCCAGCCCGAACAGGAACAGCATCAGGGCAAACGCGGCCACTCCCAGGGCGTTGCCGGGAGCAAGCGCCAGCAGCGTCCAGCCCAGGCCGCAGACGCCGATGCCGGCGCTCAGCGCCGGCCCTGGTCCCAGGCGCCGGCTGATGCTGTTCCCCGCCAGGCTCGCCAGTACCGTGCCCGCTCCCAGCGCCACGTAGCACAGGCCGACGGCCTGGGCGCTCAGGTTCAGCGTGCGCGTGGCAAAGAGGATCTGGACCACCATCGCCGACTGGAAGAAGAGCTGCCAGCTGCCGACCGCGAGCGCGAGCGCGACCAGCAGGCGATTGCCGGCGACAAAGCGCACGCCCGCCTTGAGGTCGCGCCAGAAGTCCGAACCCGGGCCAGCGCCCGGGCTCTCGTGGACCCTGATGCCGCGCAGAATGTAGGCCGAGATCAGCAACATGGCGGCATCGACCAGCAGGGCCACCGGCGCGCCCACGACCTTGATCAGCGCCCCAGCAAGGCCCGGTCCGGCCACTTCAGCGCCGGAAGACGCGAGCGAGTTCTTGGCGTGGGCCTCGACCAGGCGTTCGCGCGCCACCACCTGGGTCAGCACGATCTGCGCCGCCGAACCCGCGATCGTGTAGATCGAACCGATCACGAAACCAACCGCGTAGAGCCACTGCATGTTCAATTTTCCCAGCCACATGGCCAGCGGCACGGTCAGCAGGATCAGGGCAATCGCGATCTCGCCGGCGACGTAGACCGGCAACTTGCGCACATTGTCCAGCCACACTCCGGTGGGCAGCGAAAGCAGCACGAACGGGATGAGTTCCATCGCCGTCAGCAGGCCCATCTGGGTCGGACTGGCGTGGAGCATGACCGCGGCGGTGAGCGGCAGGGCCAGCATCGTGACCTGGCCGCCCAGTGAACTGATCAGGATCGAGGTCCACAGGCGGCGATAGGTAGCGTCGCGCAGCAAGTCGTCCGGCGGCAAGCTGATCGCGCGCAGTCTAGCCCCAAGCCAAGCCCTCATTCCCGCTCTCCCTTCAAGCTCCTATTGTGCTTGAGGGGCGCAGCTAGAACTGCAGTGTCGCCTTGCGTAGAGCCAAACACGTGGCTTGAAACTCGCGCTCGGCGGAGTGCGACCAGGCGCGCACGCGCAGGACTCCGTGCATCAGATCGGGGCAACGGCGGTACTCGACGTTCACTCCGGCGCGAATGAGCTTGACCGCATACTCCGCGCCTTCATCCAGCAGCGGGTCGAATTCTGCCGTCAGAACAAATGCCGGCGGCAAACCGGCGTGCGAGCCGGCTAGCAGCGGGGACGCATAAGGTTCCTTGGCATGCGCCGGATCGCTGAAGTAGTGACCGAAGAACCAGCGCATTTCTTCCTTGTTGAGGAAAGGCGCATCCTCGTTGATGGAGTAGGACTCGCGGGTCATGTCGGTGTCCACCACCGGATAGATCAGCAGCTGGTAGATGAAGGGCATGACGGCGCCCTCGTCGCGCAACCTGAGACAGGTTGCAGCCGCCAGGTTGCCACCCGCACTGTCACCGCCAATTACCAGCCGTGTCGGGTCGATGCCCAACCGTTCAGCGTGCTCGCCCACCCACAAGGTGGCGGCACCGACATCCTCCAGCGCTGCCGGATACGGATGTTCCGGGGCGAGTGAATAGTTCACGCTTACCACGGTCAGGCGCGCCTCCTTCGCCAGGCCAGCGGTGATGCCGTCGTGCGTATCTATGCTGCCGACTACCCAGCCGCCGCCGTGCATGTAGATCAATCCTGGTTGCAGCGCAGCGCCGTCCGGTCGATAGATACGCAGTTTGATCTTGCGTCCGTTGGCCTGCATCACTTCATCACTGACGGTCACACCTGGTGGCCGGGGCATGCGTGTGGCCGCGCTCATCGCTTCCATGTTGGCCCGCGCCAAGACCGGCTCGTGCTCCTGCGGAGCGTCACCCATTATCGCTGCCGCCTGGTCGAGAAAGGCCTGAACGGCGGGGTCCAATTTTCTGGTGGTCGACTTCATGTTTGAACGACTCCGAAGCCAACTCGGTCAGCAGGAAGCTGACCCATGGCGTTGATGTGGCAGTGAGGGTTCGGCAAACTCAGGAGGTCAGGTAGTTCTTCAGGAATGCGCGCGTGCGCTCCTGCCTTGGCGCGCCGAATATTTCGCTCGGCAAGCCATCCTCGACGATGACCCCTTCGTCCATGAAGATCACGCGATCAGCAACCTCGGCTGCGAAGCGCATCTCGTGGGTGACGATCAACATCGTCATGTGCTCCTTGGCGAGCTGCCTCATTACGAGATTGACCTCGTCCACCAGTTCGGGATCCAGCGCCGAGGTGGCTTCGTCAAACAACATCACTTTGGGCTCCATGGC
>JAHEMI010000078.1 GCA_024643785.1 Burkholderiaceae bacterium | reverse complement strand
ATCTGCCCCAATTCGACGCGGTCGGCGCGGGCGTGCAGGTCGCGCTCGAAGGTGGTCTCGCGGCTGACCGACTTGGGGTCGGCACTGGTGATCACTTCGCGTTGGTCCCTGCCATGGGCAACTTCCAGCAGCCAGGCGGCCTGGTTGGCGCCGAAGTGCTCCTGCAGCAGCGCTTCGTCGGCGTGCGCCAATTCCCCGATGGTGTTGATGTCCAGGGCGGCAAGCCGCTCGGCGGCCCGCGGCCCGACGCCGTTGATCCGGCGGGCCGGCAGCGGCCAGATCCGGGTCGGGATATCGGCCAGCGCGAGGATCGTCAGGCCATCGGGTTTTTCCAGGTCGGAGCCGATCTTGGCCAGCAGCTTGTTGGGCGCGATGCCGATCGAACAAGTCAGCCCGGTGGCCTCGTGGACCGCGGCCTTCATGCGTTGTCCCAGTACGGCGCTTTCTTCGGACAGGTCGCTGAGATCGACATAGATTTCGTCGATGCCGCGGTTCTCGATCCGCGGGGCGATGCGGGCAATTGCCGCCTTGAAGCGCCGCGAGCAGTCGCGGTAGGCGTCGAAATCTACCGGCAACAATATCGCGTCGGGCGCGAGCCTGGCGGCTTTCATCGTGCCCATTCCAGAGCCGATCCCGAGCGCGCGGGCTTCATAGGTGGCGGTGGTCAGCACGCCGCGCCCGGCGTAGTCGCGCAGGCGCATGAACTGGTGCGTCCCGTCGGGCAGCGCAACTGGCTGGTGCTCGCGCCGGCCGCCGATGGCCACCGGCAGGCCACGCAATTGGGGGTAGCGCAGCAGTTCGACCGACGCGTAGAAGGCGTCCATGTCGACGTGGGCGATGCGCTGCAGTGCCATAATTATCTACAATTGCTCGGTGGAGGATGACAACGTGGCGTTTGCTCGCTACACACTGGCGGGTGGTATCGCCACTGCGGTCCATTATGCGGTGTTGCTGGCACTGGTCGAGGTATTGCACCTGCCGCCGGCGCCCGCGGCTGCGATCGGTGCTCTGTGCGGGGCGGCGGTAGCTTATGTCGGCAATCGCCGTTTCACTTTCACCGACACCACTGCGGCCCATTCCCGCGCGCTGCCGCGCTTCCTGCTGGTCGCCGTGGTCGGTGCCGCCCTCAATGGCCTGATCGTCTGGGTAGGAAACAATGTCCTGGGCTGGCATTATCTGTTTGCACAGGCACTGGCCACTTTGCTGGTGCTGTTTCTCACCTACCGCCTGAACCGGCACTGGACCTTCGCATGAATACTGCCGAGATGCGAACGATCGTTGCACCGGGTTGTACGCTGAGCATCGTGGTACCGATGCTCAACGAGGAAGCGGGACTGCCGGCGCTGCATGAGCGCCTGAGCGCGGCGGTTGCCGATATCTCCGGCGGCTTCGAAATCCTCTATGTCGACGACGGCAGCACCGACCAGACGGCGGCCGTGCTGGCCCGCCTGCAGGAGCAGTGCCGCAACGTCAGCACACTAAGGTTCAGCCGCAACTTCGGCAAGGAGCTGGCGATTACCGCCGGCCTGCGCCATGCGCGCGGCGACGCGGTGGTGGTGATCGACGCCGATCTCCAGCACCCGCCCGAGATCATCCCCGACATGGTGGCGGCGTGGCGCCAGGGCGCCGACGTGGTCAATATGCGCCGCCGCAGCCGTGCCGGAGAATCGTGGCTCAAGCGCACCGCGGCGCACCTGTTCTACCGCATCATCAATCAGCTGAGCGATACCCCGGTGCCTGAAAACGTCGGCGATTTCCGGCTGTTCAGTCGCCGGGCGGTCAACGCGCTAAACCAGATGCCGGAGCGCAACCGGTTCATGAAGGGACTCTTTTCCTGGATTGGTTTTCGCCAGGCGACCATCGATTTCGACGTCGGAGTTCGCACTACCGGCCGCAGCAGGTGGCCCTTTGGCCAGCTGTGGGCACTGGCGATCGAAGGGGTCACGGCGTTTTCGATCGCGCCGCTCAAGGTCGCTTCGAAGGTCGGTCTGGTGAGCGCGCTGCTGGCTTTTGCGACCGGGCTTTACTTTCTGGTGAGGACCCTGTTGTTCGGCGACCCGGTCCAGGGTTTCCCGACCCTGATCGTAGTCGTGCTGATGCTCGGCGGCCTGCAACTGATGGCCATCGGCATCGTCGGTGAGTACCTCGGCCGCCTGTTCCTCGAGAGCAAGCAGCGTCCCCTGTACCTGGTCGAGTCCTACGTCCCGGCCAGCGAATTTGACGCGCCGAGCCAGGACCAGGCGGTGCGGGGCGCCTGATGGGAGCAGGGCAGGGGTCGGTGGTCAAGCGCAATCTGGTCTGGCCAATGCTGGCCGTGCTGGCGCTCGCGCGCCTGGCGGCGATGGCCCTGGTGCCGCTGCTCGATACCACCGAGGCGCGCTACGCCGAGATCGCCCGCAAGATGGTCGAGCTGAAGGACTGGGTGACTCCCTGGCATGACTATGGCGTGCCGTTCTGGGGCAAGCCGCCCTTGTCGTACTGGCTTACCGCCGCCAGCCTGAAGACGTTCGGGATCAACGAATTTGCGGCACGACTGCCGCACTTCGTGGTGCTCGCGCTGATCGCCGCTCTGGTCTGGCAGCTGGCGCGACGGCGCGCGGGCAGCGAGGCGACCATCGCCGTGACCCTGCTGGCGAGCTCGGCACTGTTCTTCGTGTCGGCCGGGGCGGTAATGACCGATGGCCCGCTGGTGCTCGGGGCGACGATGTCGCTCTATGGATTCTGGCTGGCGATGGCCGCGCCGCCAGCCGGGCGACCGAGCCGTTCCGGGTGGTGGTTCTTCGCTGGTATCGCAGTCGGCCTGCTCGCCAAGGGGCCGCTGGTGCTGGTACTGGTCGGGCTGCCGTTGATGGCATGGCTGACGATCTCCCGGCGCTGGTCGCAGCTCTGGCAGCGGCTGCCCTGGATCGGCGGCTCGATCATGGTGCTGGTGATCGCGCTGCCGTGGTACGTGCTGGCCGAATTGCGTACGCCGGGTTTTCTCGAGTATTTCCTGGTCGGCGAACACTGGCACCGTTTCGTGACCCCGGGCTGGACCGGAGACCGCTACGGCGGGGCGCATGCGCACCGCATGGGGACGATCTGGGTCTATGCGCTGGCCGCGCTGCTGCCGTGGTCGGTGCTGCTGCCGATTGCCGCCTGGCGCTGGCGCAAGGACCCGGTCGGCGAAACCGCGCCGGGCGAGCGCGAGTGGGTGCGCTACCTGTTGTGTTGGGCGCTCACGCCAATGGTTTTCTTTACCGTGGCGGGCAACATCATCTGGACCTACGTGCTGCCGGCGATGCCGGCGGCGGCGCTGCTCACCGCCACCTGGCTGGCGCGCCGGCCCCGTGGTCAGCTGGTCGATCGCTGGCTCGGCGCCGGACTGGCGCTGGCGGTGGCGGCGGTGGCGGCGGGCTGGATCTATCTGGCGCTCGCCAACGACTGGTCATCGCGGGCGACCGCCAAGCCGATGGTCCAGGCCTATGAAAGCCAGCGCGCATCGGGGCAGCCGTTGCTCTTTCTTGGCGGCTGGCTGTTCTCGGCCGCGTTCTACACGGATGGCGCGGCGCGGCGCCTTGCAGACAGCGCCGCAGTGTGGCAACGGCTTGGTAGCGGCGGCGGGTTCGTCGCCGTCGACGTCAGCAGCGGCGCGGCGCTGGTGCGCCAGGACGGTCGGGTGGTTACCCGGGTCGGGCATTTCAACGCCTACGACCTGCTCTTCGTAGCCCCGAGGGAACAGGCAGCAGACACCGCCAGCCAGGGCGCGGAGGCAGTCAGGTGAGCGCCGGCACGACCGCCCGCTTGCCGGTCCGGATCGGCGTCTGCATCGATGACTTCGGGCTGCACCAGGCGATCAATGACGCGGCGCTCGAACTGGTCGGCAACGGCCGGGTCTCGGCGCTGAGTTGCATGATCGACGGACCGGCGTGGCGCGATGGCGCAGCGGCGCTGCGCGCGTTGCCCCCGGGCAGTGCCGACCTGGGATTGCACCTCAACTTCACCGATCCGTGCGCGACCACGCGCCAGATCAGGTCGCTGCCGGCGCTGATTGTCACGGCTTACGGGCGCCGGCTCGACGCCGACGCCATCGCCACCGACCTGCGCGCCCAGTTCGATGCGTTCGAGGATGCGATCGGAGCACCTCCGGACTTCGTCGACGGCCACCAGCACATCCACCAGTTGCCGGTGATCCGCGAGGCGCTGGTGATGGAAATCGTCCGGCGCTATGGCAAGCAACGGCCGTGGCTGCGCAATACCGCGGCGCCAGCCGAATCGCGCTCGCAGGGGTTCTCGAGCCTGGGATGGCTCAAGCGCAAGTTCATCACCATGCTGGGCGCAGGCCGCATGCAGGAGCTCGCGCGAGCCGCGGGCCTGGCGCAGAACTCCCGTCTGATCGGCGTCTACGGGTTCACCGGCTCGGCGGGCGATTACCAGCAGCGACTGGCGCGCTGGTTCGCACAGGCGCGGGACGGCGACCTGCTGATGTGTCACCCGGCAGTGGCGCTGGTGCCAGATGACCCGATCGCTGCGGCGCGGCTGACCGAATACCAAGTGCTGAGCGGCGCCACGCTGCCGGCGCTGCTCGATCGTCACGCCATTGAGATCGTCAGGCTCTCGGAACACCTGAGCGGCAGCGGAGCCGAGCCCCGGTCGCGGTAGAATCCCCTGCCATGGACCAGAACGAACTCAAGCGCGCCGTGGCGCGGGCGGCCCTGGCGCAACTTGTCGACGATGCGATCGTCGGCGTTGGCAGCGGGTCCACGGTTGACCTCTTCATCGACGAGCTGGCGGCATCGGGCCGGCGTTTCGCCGGTGCCGTGTCCTGTTCCGAGAACAGCACACGCCGCATGCGTGGGCACGGCATCAAGGTGCTCGACTTCAACGAGGTCGTGCGTAGCGGCGAACCAATCCCGGTGCACGTCGACGGCGCCGACGAGATCGACCCCGGCATGTGCATGATCAAGGGCGGGGGCGGCGCGCTGACTCGCGAGAAGATCGTGGCTGCGGCAGTCGGACGTTTCGTGTGCATCGTCGACCGCAGCAAGTGCGTCGAGGTGCTGGGAAATTTCGCGTTGCCGATCGAAGTGATCCCGATGGCGCTCGAACTGGTTTGCCGGGAGCTGCGTGCGATCGGCGCCACGCCACGCCTGCGTGCCGATTTCATCACCGACAACGGCAACCTGATCGTAACCGCTGCTGGACTGGCGATCAGCGATCCGGTCGCGCTTGAATCAGAAATCAACCAGTGGCCGGGAGTGGTCTGCAACGGCCTGTTCGCGCGCCGCCCCGCCGACCTGGCTCTGGTTGCTGCTCCCGAAGGTGTTCAGGCACTGACTGCCCGGCACGCCTGAGTTCAGCTGCGCGGCTGGCACCGGCAAGTGGTGCCAGCGCTCGCGGTTCAGGCCCCGGGCGGAACGTAACCCGCGGGCGCGTCGCCGCCGTCGCCGAAGAAGTGCTTCTCCATCTGCGTGGCAAGGTACTTGCGGGCCTGGGCGTCGGCGAGATTGAGCCGGTTCTCGTTGACCAGCATGGTCTGCAGCCGCAACCAGCCCTGCCAGGCCTCGGCCGAGACGCTTTCGTAGATGCGCCGGCCCAGTTCACCCGGGTAGGGCGGAAAATCGAGGCCGGGAGCTTCCCGCTGCAGCTTGACGCACTGAACCATTCTTGCCATCTGTATTCCCTTCAATGAGACCGGGAGCACCTGCCCCCGGGAAGCTAGAGTACCTTGACCAGCACCTGCGAGCGGCGCCGCCAGTCGTAGGATTCGCGGCGGCTCGCGGGCAGGTCCTCGGGAGTGCCCTGGCGAAAGCCGCGCTTGAGAAACCAGTGCATGGTGCGCGTGGTGAGCACATAGAGTTTGGTCAGGCCGGCGGCGCGGGCGCGCTGCTCGATGTGGCGCAACAGCCGTTCGCCGTCGCCCTGGGTTTGCGCCCCGCCACTGACTGCCAGGCAGTACATCTCGCCGGTCTGTTCGGTGGCGAACACCCGCAACGAGGCACAGCCAAAGATCACGCCATCGTGCTCGATGACGCTGAATTTTTCGATCTCGCGCTCGATCTGCGCGTGTTCGCGCGGCACCAGCGTGCCGTCCTCCTCGAGCGGCCGGATGATCGCCAGGATGCCGCCGAGGTCGTCGATCGTGGCCTCGCGCAGCGCTTCGAGGGTTTCCTCTACGACCATGGTGCCGACACCGTCGTGGCGGAAAAGCTCGAGCAGCACGCTGCCGTTGATCTGGAACGGAATGATGTGGGCGCGCGCGACTCCGCCCTCGCAGGCGCGCAGCGCCTGGCGCAGGTAGCACTCGGTGTCGGAATCCAGTTTGCCTTCGGCGAGGATTCGCGTGGCGTCGGCCTCCGATACCTCGCCCAGAACCCGGCCGTCGACATCGAGCACGCCCGGCACCTCGGTGACGAAGACCAGCTTGTCGGCGTCGATCGCGATGGCGGTCGCGGCGGCAACGTCCTCCATCCCGAGGTTGAAAGCTTCGCCGGTGGGTGAAAAGCCCAGTGGCGAAACCAGCACCATCGCGCCGCTCTGGAGCGCGAAGCGGATCGACTGGGCGTCGATTTTGCGCGCCACGCCGGTATGGAGATGGTCGACGCCGTCGACGATCCCGACCGGGCGCGCGGTCACGAAGTTGCCCGATATCACCCTTACGGTGGCGTGGGCCATCGGCGTGTTGGGCAGCCCCTGCGAGAATGCCGCCTCGATGTCGAGCCGGATTTCGCCCGCTGCTTCCTTGGCGCATTCGAGCGCGACGGGGTCGGTCACGCGCAAGCCCCGAACGTAGTGGTCTTCGACTCCGCGCAGGCGCAGTTGCTCGACCACCTGCGGGCGCGAGCCATGAACCACCACGATTCGCATGCCCATGGCATTGAGCAGGCTGAGGTCCTGGACCAGGGTCTCGAGCAAACCGGCGGCGATCATCTCGCCACCCACGCCGACCACGAAGGTCTTGCCGCGGAAGGCGTGGATGTAGGGCGCCACGGCGCGCAGCCAGGTGACGAACTGGTCGCGTTCGACCAGGGTCTCGCCGAGCGGATCGGTGTTCTGGCGGCTGGGCGGCATAGGCGCGTGCAGGGCGGCTTCGGTGTGGTCCATCGCGCCATTATAATTACAGGTCATGGCCTCAACACCACCGGCGCAGCGCAGACGCCGCCGCGGCCCGGTGGACGGCCGGCGCACCGGGGCGCTCCCCGCCTATGCCCCGGCCCCCCTGCCAGAGCTGCGTTTCCCGGAAGAACTGCCGGTCAGCCGTCAGCGCGAGACGATCGCGGCCGCGATTCGTGAACACCCGGTAGTGATCGTCTGCGGCGAAACCGGTTCGGGCAAGACTACCCAGCTGCCCAAGATCTGCCTGCTGGCGGGCCGGGGCAGCGCCGGGCTGATCGGCCATACCCAGCCGCGGCGCCTGGCGGCGACCTCGGTAGCCAAGCGCATCGCCCAGGAGCTGGGCTCGCCGCCCGGGACCCACGTCGGCTACAAGATCCGCTTTGCCGAGACCATCGAGGCGGGCGCATCGATCAAGCTGATGACCGACGGCATTCTGCTCGCGGAGACGCTTTCCGATCCGTTGCTCGAGCGCTACGACACGCTGATCATCGACGAGGCCCACGAGCGCAGTCTGAACATCGATTTCCTGCTCGGTTACGTCCGCCGCCTGCTCGAGGGGCCGCGGCGCGACACCCTGCGGGTGGTGATCACCTCGGCCACCATCGACGCCGAGCGCTTTGCGCGCCACTTCGGGAGCGCCGGGCGAGCGGCGCCGGTAATCGAAGTTTCCGGGCGGCTGTACCCGGTCGAAGTGCGCTATCGACCGGCTCTGCCGGGGGTTTCGGGAGGGGAGCAGCCCGCGCCGCCGGCCGGCGCTCGGCGCGCACGAGGCGACGACGACGAGACCGACTTGCCGGCCAGGATCGAGGACGCAATCGACGAACTCTGGCGCGAAGCCCCGGGCGACGTGCTGGTGTTCCTGCCCGGCGAGCGCGAGATCCGCGATGCCGCCCAGCACCTGCGCCGGGCCTACGGCGCCGAAGCCGGCCGCCGCGCCGGCGGCTGGTCGCGCGGTCCGGTGGAAATCCTGCCCCTGTTCGCCCGCCTGCCGGCGGCCGAGCAGCAGCGGATCTTCAGTTCGTCCAACGGCCGGCGCATCGTGCTCGCGACCAACGTCGCCGAAACCTCGCTGACGGTGCCCGGAATCCGCTACGTCGTCGATACCGGTCTGGCACGCGTCAAGCGCTATCGGCTGCGGGGCAAGGTCGAGCAGCTGCAGATCGAGCCGATCTCGCAGGCCGCCGCCAACCAGCGCTCGGGGCGCTGCGGCCGGGTCATGGGCGGGGTGTGCATCCGGCTCTACGACGAGGGCGATTTTGCACGCCGCACGCGCTTCACCGATCCGGAGATCATGCGCTCGTCGCTGGCCGGGGTGATCCTGCGCATGCGGGCCCTGCGCCTGGGCGAGATCGACCTTTTCCCCTTCCTCGACCCGCCTTCGGGGCGGGCGATCGCCGACGGCTTCGCGCTGCTGCGCGAGTTGCACGCGCTCGACGACGACAACTGCCTCACTGACACCGGCCGCCAGCTGGCTCGCCTGCCGCTCGATCCGCGGGTGGCGCGGATGCTACTGGCCGGACACGAAACCGGAGCGCTGCGCGAGGTGCTGATCGTGGCCGCGGCGCTCTCGGTCCAGGATCCGCGCGAGCGCCCGATCGAGCGCCAGCAGGCCGCCGACCAGGCGCACCGGCGCTTCGCCGACGAGAAGTCGGACTTCAGTGCACTGGTGCGGATCTGGGACTACTGGCAGCAGGCCCAGAAGGAGAAGGAGTCGAACCGCCTGCTCGCGGCCCGGCTGGAGCGCGAGTTTCTTTCGGTGCGGCGCTTGCGCGAGTGGTCGGACGTGCATGGTCAGCTGGCCGAGGCGGTGCGCGAGCTGCGCTGGCGGGCCCACGACACCCCTTGCGGTCACGAACCGCTGCATCGTGCGCTGCTCACCGGACTGCTCGGCAACCTCGGTTGCAAGGCGCCCGAGGAGCCGACCTATGCCGGCACGCACCAGACCAGGTTTGCGATCCACCCCTCGTCGGGTCTGGTGCGCAAGGCGCCGCGCTGGCTGATGGCCGCGGAAATGGTCGATACCAACCGGCTCTACGCACGCACCGTCGCGCGCATCGAGCCGGAGTGGATCGAAGCGGCGGCCGAGCACCTGATCCAGCGCAGCTGGTCGGAGCCGCGCTGGAGCAAGGATGCTGGCCAGGTTGTTGCCAGCGAGCGCGGCATGCTCTACGGCCTGGTGGTCTACGCCCAGCGCCGGGTCGACTACGCGGCGCGCGAGCCGGTGCGGGCGCGCGAGGTGCTGATTCGCGAGGCCCTGGTGGGCGGCGACTGGATGACCGGCGCCGACGAGCAGAGGCTGCCGTTCCTGCGCCACAACCGGCGGCTGGTCGCGGAAATCGAGAAGCTCGAGCACAAGATCAGGCGCCCGGAGCTGCTGGTCGATGAGAACTTCCTCTACGACTGGTTCGCGGCGCGAATTCCCTCCGAGATAGTGTCGGGCCGGATGCTCGAGGACTGGTACCGCAAGGAAGCGCGCCAGAATCCGCGCCTGCTGATGCTCGCGCGCGAGGAGTTGCTGCGCAAGGATTCGGAAGGCGTTTCCAGCGAGGCCTTCCCGCGCCGTCTGCGCATGCGCGCCGCCGAGTTCGAGCTCGACTACCACTTCGACCCTGGCTCCGACGACGACGGGGTGACGCTGGTGGTGCCGCTGGCCTTGCTCAACCAGGTCGACCAGCAGCGTTGCGAGTGGCTGGTCGCGGGGATGCTGCGCGACAAGGCGGCGGCGCTGCTGCGCTCGCTCGCGCCCAAGCTGCGGCGCCACGTCGCGCCGATCCCGGAATATGCACAGGAGTTCGCCGGCCTGTGGCAGGAACGCTCCGGTGAGCAGCCCTTGCTCGATGCGCTGATTGCCGACCTTCAGGAGCGCCGCGCGATCCGCGCCGCTGCGACCGATTTCCGGCTCGAGACGGTGCCCGCGCACTTGCAGATGAACTACCGGGTGGTCGACGCGCATGGCCGCCACATCGCGCAGTCGCGCAACCTCGCCCGGTTGCGCGCCGACCACGGCGACCGGGCGCGCGGCGCCTTCCAGCAGGCGCTGGCTGGCGTGGCCGGCGAATTGCAGCCGGGCGGAGCCGCGGCCGGAGCCACGGAACCGGTGCGAAGTGGCGCCAAGTCCCGCGTCGGCACGACGCCCGCGACGACGCCACCAGCGGCGATGCCGCGGGCCGCGGGAGAGCGCCATACCACCTGGTCGTTTGGAGAGTTGCCGGAGTTGCTGGAGATGCCGCTGCCGGGCGGGCGTTCCGGCGCGACGCTGATCGGCTACCCCGGTCTGGTCGACCGCGGCGATGCCGTCGAGCTGCAGGTCTTCGATGACCCCGACGAGGCGGCGGCCTCCCATCACGTCGGGGTGCGCCGGCTGCTCGCGATCGCGCTGCGCGAACAGTTGCGCTTCTTCGAGCGCGGCATCCCCGGTTTCCAGCAACTGGCGGTGGCCTATGCCAGTTTCGGCGATGCCACCGAGTTGCGCGCGGAACTGGTCGCCGGCCTTATCGAGCGTGCCTGCCTGACCGAAGGTTTGCCGGGCACCGCCGAGGAGTTCGCCGAACGCGTTGCCAAGGCGCGGCCGCGGCTGAACCTGGTCGGCCAGGAACTGGTGCGCCAGTTGGCGGCGATCCTCGCGGAACGGGCGGTGGTCATCAGGAAGCTGGCTACCGTGCGTGCCTTTCCGGCCGTGGTCGCCGATGTCGAGGAACAATTGGCGTCGCTGCTGCCGCGCAACTTCGTCACCCGGACACCATTGGCGCAATGGCCGCATTTGCCGCGTTTCCTCAAGGCGATCGCGGTGCGGCTGGACAAGCTGCGCGAGGATCCGGAGCGCGACGCCCAGCGCCGCTCGGAACTTGCTCCGCTCATCGCGAACTACCGGCGCGTGGTGCAGGCGCGTCGCGGTCAGGCCGATGCGCGGGTGGTCGAATTCGGTTGGCTGCTGGAGGAACTGCGGGTGTCACTGTTTGCACAGACCCTGCGCACGGCGATGCCGGTATCAGTGAAACGCCTCCATAAGGCCTTGCAGGCGCTGGCCCTCTGATCGTCGTCAGGTGGCGCCGGAATTGCGGCCGCGAGCCAGCGGCGTCATCACCAGCGGCATCCGGATGCGGGACTGCGGGTCGCCCGATGCCCCGGCCTGGAAGCGCGACTGGAATTCAGGTGCGCTCAGCTGCACGAAGCTCGAGAGCTTCTGGCTGATCGCCACCTGCTGGCGACCGGCCGCA
>JAHEMI010000163.1 GCA_024643785.1 Burkholderiaceae bacterium | reverse complement strand
CGCTGTAGCCCTTCTTCTCGGCGTAGTGGAAGTAACCATAGAAGCCCGTCGGATTGAGCATCTCGGCAGTCATGTCGGCGACCTGCGCCTTGAGCTCCTGGACGCAGACGACCTCGGCGTCTTGCTGCTCCAGCCACGGGAAGAAGCCCTTCCGGTTCGCCGAGCGGACGCCGTTCAGGTTGGCGGTTATGACGCGCACAGCAGCATCTCGAACTCTTCGGCCGGCACCGGCCAGCCCAGCCGGTATCCCTGCATGCGATCGCAGCCCAGTGCCTTGATCAGGCCGACTTGCTCGTCGGTCTCGACCCCCTCGGCCACGACCTGCAGTTGCAGCACCTGGGCAAGGTTGACCACGGCGCGCAAGATCATCAAGTCGTCGGCCACCGAAGGCGCATCCTTTACGAAGCTGCGGTCGATCTTGAGTTCGGTCACGGCGAATCGCTTAAGGTAAGCGAGCGAGGAATAGCCAGTGCCAAAATCATCGATCGACACGCCGACTCCGAGCTCCTGGATCTGCGCCAGCGCCGCCTCACTGGCCTCAGTGTCGAGCATCATCGTGTGTTCGGTGATTTCGAGTGTGAGACGTGATGGATCTAGCCCGGAAGCAACCAATGCCGATCTGACAGTCGCGGCCAAATCACCATGACGGAACTGACGCGCTGACAGGTTGACCGAAACGCCGATCGCTCGGGCGCCATTGGATTGCCACGATTGCGCCCAGGCGCACGCCTCGTGCAGCGCCCAGGCACCGATCGGCACGATCAGGTCGGTGTCTTCCGCAACGTCGAGGAACTCTCCTGGTGGAACCAATTCGTCGCCGCGCCGCCAGCGCAGCAGCGCCTCTGCGCTTACGACCTGGCCGCTGCGGCAATCGATGATCGGCTGGTAGTTCAATTCGAATTCGCCGAGCGTCAGCGCCGTGTGGAGGCTGGTGCGCAATGCGACATAGCGCGCAGCCCGCTGGTTCAACTCCTCGGTGTAGAAGTGGATCAGGTCGCCGCCCAGGTGCTTGGCTTGGTACATTGCCGCATCGGAATTGCGCAGCAGGGTCTCGGCGTCGCTGCCATCACGCGGATAAAGTGCCACTCCCAGGCTGGCGCTGGTAGAGACTTCCCGGTCGGCAATGTTGGTTGCAACTCTGATCGCCTCCAGCACCCGGCCTGCAACCTCCTGAGCGACCTCTTCACTAACGAGATTCTCGAGCAGTATGACGAACTCGTCACCGCCCAATCGAGCCACCGTGTCCTCGGGACGCACACAATTCTGCAAGCGCCGTGCGACGGCCAGGAGCATGTTGTCGCCGGCTTCATGTCCGAGAGCGTCGTTGATCTGCTTGAATTCATCCAGATCCAGCAGCAGTACCGCCACCAGTTCATGATGGCGTTCGGCCCGCCCGATCGCCTGGCCAATCCGATCGCGCAGCAGCGTGCGATTGGGCAGGCCGGTGAGCGTGTCGGTCGTGGCCTGCCGCAGCAGCTCGGCTTCATGACGCTTACGCTCGGTGATGTCCTTGCCGGTGCCACGGTACCCCTTGAATGCACCGCTCTCATCTACTATCAATTCGCCGGCAATGCTGCGCCAACGCAACTCGCCGTCAGGATCGACCCGCGAGAATTCGAGGTCACGGAATGATCGGCGCGCGTTCAATGCCTTCTCGAGCACTGCCACTTCGTCGGGCGCGTAAGGCTGGAAGGTCGTGCCCAGCATTGTCTCCGGGGTTGCCCCGGTCAGCACGTAGTACGAATCCGACAGGTAGGTGATGCGCAAGCTCTCATCGCGCTCCCATATCCAGTCGGACGACAGCTCATTGAGCCGCCGAAAACGCTCCTCGCTGGCCCGCAATCGCTCCTCCACCAGGTGCTTGGCGGTGACGTCGCGGCCAGTGCCACGATACCCGGCGAACGTTCCCTTGGCGTCAAAGACCGGCTCTCCGGAGATGGCACGCCAGCGCCGCAGTCCGTCGACAAAATCGTCGCGAAAGAACTCGACATTCACAAAACGCCGCTGCGCCGCGATCGCGCCGGAGAACGCCTGATAAGTCGCGGGATCGTAGGCCTGCGGGTCAGGCGGCCAGGCGTCGAGACCGATTCTGGTACGCGGATCGATGCCGATGTTGTGGCGGTAGCTTTCCGACAACATGCTGATCCGGTGCTGGTCATCGGTTTCCCATTGCCAATCCGACGACAGCGCGGTCAGGCTTCGAAACCGTTCCTCGCTGATGGCCAGCCGCTCCTGGGTCAAGAGTCGCTCGCGATTGGCCGATATCCCGTCCAGAGCCAGTGAGACGCCGTCCGCGACCCGCTCTGCCAACCCGATCAGCGCCTCGTCGAACTGGTGGGTCACACCCGACGCTATCGCCAGCACTGCGCAGACCACCCCTGCACGTCGCAGCGGGACCACCAGCATCGCCGCAATACCCTGCGCCCGCGCGCGCTCCCAATGCGCCTGCAAGTCAGGGTCACCGCAATAGTCTGGTGTGTGCCGGGTGTGCCCCTGCATAAAGGCTTGCGCGAGGATGCTCTGCTCGTCGGCCAATACGCCGCCGGCACCAAGCTGGTGTCGGTTGAGGCGCTCGACTGCGAGACCGCGCGACGCCTTGGGAACCAGTGCCAGCCCATCCTCCGCGACCTGGTGAATCGCGACGACCTCGAACCTGCCCTTTTCGTGGAGCGCGGCACAGGTAGCGTCGAAAAGTTCAATTTCATCGGCAGCGAGAACCACCGCTTCGTTGACGGCGCTCAGCGCCGCGTACATCCGGGTCAGCCGGGTGGCCCGTTCCTCAGCGTCGCGGCGCGCCGTAACATCCTTGCCGGTACCGATGTAGCCGGCGAAATTGCCCGCCGCGTCAAATATCGGGTCGCCGTTCAACGATATCCAGCAGATCTTCCCATCGGTGTCGCGACCGCAGCACTGGAAATCGCGAAACGGCTGGTGCGCTGCAAGTACACGGCGATGACTCTCCCAGTCGTTGGGCAGGCCCTGGACATCGGGCAGATCCCAGCGAGCCAGCCCGATCACCGGCGGCGTCTCGGCAATGTCGG
>JAHEMI010000162.1 GCA_024643785.1 Burkholderiaceae bacterium | reverse complement strand
TGTTGATGCAGTTGGGCACCACCCTGATCGCCGGGGCCCGCGCCGTCGTGCGCGTGCGCTTCAGCGCCTCGGGATGGTTGTCCGACATCCGGCGCTACGGCGCCACCGTGACCAACGGGCTTGGGGCCCTGGCGGCCTTCATCACCGCGCAGCCACCGACGCCCCTGGACCGCGACCACAAGCTGCGCGCCATGATGAACGCACCCAACTTTGCGGCCCATGAGGAGATCTTCCGCGAACGCTTTGGAATTCGCGACGTGCTCTCCGGATACGGCATGACCGAGTGCAACATCCCGATCTGGGGCCGGACCGGCGAGTCCCTGCCGGGCGCTGCAGGCCGGGTCTACGAGCGGCATTTCGAACTGATCATCGCCGATCCCGAGAGCGATCGTCCGGTGCCGGCGGGAACCGTCGGGGAAATCCTGGTGCGGCCACGCACGGCGTGGGGTTTCATGGCCGGCTATCTGGGCCTGCCCGAGAAGACCGTCGAGTCCTGGCGCAACCTCTGGTTCCACACCGGCGATGCGGCAGTGATGGATGCCGATGGGGTCGTGACCTTCGTCGACCGGATCAAGGACTGCATCCGCCGGCGCGGCGAAAACATCGCCGCTGCCGAAGTCGAGGGCGTGGTCGCCGGCCTGCCGGGCGTAGCCGAAGTCGCGGCTTTCGCCGTGCCTTCCGACTTGCCGGGCGGCGAAGACGAGATCATGCTGGCGATCGTCCCCAGCGACGCCGCCACTTTCGATAGCGTGGCGACTGTGGCCGAATGTGATCGGCTGTTGCCCCGCTTCGCCCGCCCCCGCTTCCTGGAGCTGGTCGGTGAACTGCCCAAGACAGCGACCGGCAAAGTCCAGCGCGCGGTCCTGCGCACACGCGGTGCGGCGGCGGCGTGGGATCGTGACCGCAAGGATTGATGAGGTGACAACATGAAACGCATCTTCAGGAAACTGTTCCTCGGTCTGGCGGCCATCGTGGTCCTGCTGGTGGCTGGCGCTGCCTGGTACCTGCACGGCAAGCAGCCGCAGCGTGACGGCAGCGTCGTCCTCAAGGGCCTCAGCGCCGCGGTGACGGTGCGCTATGACGAGCGTGGGGTGCCGCATATCAGCGCCGACAACGAGGCCGACCTGTACCGTGCCCTGGGCTACGTGCACGCCCAGGATCGCCTGTTCCAGATGGAGTTGATGCGCCGGCTCGCGCGCGGAGAACTGGCGGAAGTGCTCGGCGCCAAACTGGTCGAGGTGGACCGGCTGTTTCGCACTCTCGAATTGCGCAACCACGCCGATGCCTACGTCGCGACCATGGACCGGACCACCCCGGCCTATCGCGCCCTGGACGCCTACGTCGACGGCATCAACCAGTACCAGGACGGTCACGCGGCACCGCTCGAGTTCGATCTGCTGGGCATCCCCAAGCGGCCGTTCACGCCGGCCGATTCGCTGACCGTCGCGGGCTACACCGCGTACAGCTTCGCGGCCGCGCTCAAGACCGATCCCACCCTCACCTACGTCCGCGACCAGCTGGGCGCCCAGTACCTTGGGATCTTCGATCTCGATTGGCACCCCGAAGGGGTCATCAAGTCAGCCGCCACCAGCGCGCCAGCGCCCACGGCGGCCCGGCGCGCGACGCCGGGAGCGACAAACCTGAGCGAAGCCGACTGGCGCTCGTTGGGACAACTTGCCAGGGTGAGCCAGGACGCGGTCGAAGTCACCGGAGTACCGGCATTCGAGGGCAGCAATTCCTGGGTGATTTCGGGCGCGCGCACGAAGAGCGGCAAGCCGCTGATGGCCGGCGACCCGCACATTGCCTTCTCGGCACCTTCAGTCTGGTACGAAGCGCACCTGTCGAGCCCCGGTTTCGAGCTCTACGGCCACTTCCAGGGGCTGACCCCGTTCGCCCTGCTGGGCCACAACCGGGAATTTGCCTGGAGCCTGACCATGTTCGAGAACGACGACATGGATCTGATGGCCGAGAAGGTCAATCCCGACAACCCCAACCAGATCTGGTACCGCGGCCAGTGGACCGACATGCAGCAGCGCGAAGAGACCATCGCGGTCAAGGGTGCGGCGCCGGTGAAGCTGACGCTGCGGCGCTCCCCTCACGGCCCGATCGTCAACGGCGTGCTCGACGGAAACACCGCGCCGACCCCGATCGCGCTGTGGTGGGTGTTCCTCGAGACCGACAACCCGATACTGGAAGCCTTCTACGACCTCAACCGCGCCAACACCCTGGCCAAGGCACGCGATGCCGCGAGCAAGATCCACGCGCCAGGACTCAATGTGATGTGGGGAAGCGCCGCCGGCGACATCGCCTGGTGGGCGGCAGCCCTGCTGCCGGTGCGGCCCGCTGGTATCAATCCGAATTTCGTTCTGGACGGCAGCGACCCGACCTGGGACCGGATCGAGTTCCACAAGTTCAGTGACAATCCCCACGAAGAGAACCCGTCCCGCGGCTACGTCATGACCGCCAACCAGCAGCCGATCCCGGGCAGCGGAGTGGCGGTGCCGGGCTACTACTGCCTGTTCGACCGTGCCCAGGAACTCGATGACCACCTGAGCGCACCGGGCGTCAAGTGGGACACGCAGAGCAGCCAGGCGCTCCAGCTCAACGTTCGCAATGGTTATTCACGGCGCTTCCTGACCCCGTTGCTGCCGGTACTGCAGGCCATCGTGAGCGATCCCGGCGAACGCGCGTTGCTCGAGCAGTTGGCCAGCTGGGATGGTGCTCACAGCCTGGATGGCATCGCGCCCACGCTGTTCAACCAGCTGCTCTATGAAGTTGCAGTCGCGGCACTCTCCGACGAGATGGCGGAGCCCCAGTTCAAGACCCTCCTGAAAATCCGGGCGCTGGACTTTGCGCTGCCGAGACTGGCGGCTGACCAGGAATCACCGTGGTGGGACAACGTGACGACGCCGGCCAGGGAAACCCGCTCCGAAACGATGAAGGCCGCATGGCAGAACACCATTGCGCATCTGCGCAAGACCATGGGCGCCGAGCCGCAGGGCTGGACCTGGGGCAAGGCACACACGCTGACCCACAACCATCCTCTGGG
>JAHEMI010000077.1 GCA_024643785.1 Burkholderiaceae bacterium | reverse complement strand
GTTCGGCTGAGGTGCCGCCCGCGTTGATCACAATCGGGGCCCGCGCGCCACAGCGCCGGCCCCGATTGCCATTTCAGGCGTGGGCGTGGGTCGGGTGGTCGACCCAGGGCGGGAACAGCTTGACCGCCGCCAGCAGCACCGCAATCGGGGCCAGCGACAGCGAGATCGCCACCAGCGAACCCTCCCGGCCGAGGAACGGCATCACGTAGAACAGCAAGCCCTTGCCGGTCTTGGAGATCTCCTGGCCGCCGATGACCACGTTCCAGCGCATCATGAAGACGGAGAACAGCACCAGGACCGCGCAAATCGTCACGCCGGTGACCATCGCCCGACCCTTGCTGCCGCGCCAGATCATGTAGGAGAGCCACAGCAGCGGCAGGACCATGCCGATCGCGAACTGCAGGATGAAGTACGGCACCAGCAGTGGTCCGGTGACGTACTGCCAGATCATGTCGATCCCTTCCCTGCCCTTGTAGACCAGACTGGCAAAAGCCAGGGCTTCGAGCACCATCGCGACCATGATGAATGCCCAGATCGTGTAGGCCAGGCCCTTGACGCAGTCGGTGTCGATGGGAATCTTGCGAAACTTGCACGACGCCGTATAGATGACGACCAGCAGCGCCACCCCGGAGATGATCGCCGAGAACAGGAAGATCACCGGCATCAGGTCGGACGACCACCACTCGCGCGCCTTGAGCGAACCGTACATGAAGCCGACGTAACCGTGCAGGCCGTGGGCCGCCGGAATGCCGGTCACAGCCAGCGCGAAGATCCACTTCTTGTCGACGCTGACGGCGTGTTCGGAGACGTCGTAGGAGCCCAGGCTGAGAATCCGGTAGAACCGCCCCAGCAAGCCAGTGGCGCTCTGGGCCTGCTGGACGATGAACGGCCGGTACGCGAACCAGAGCTCGAGCAGCAGCAGCACCACATAGAAACTCGCGAAATAGCCGAACATCGCCATCGCCGAAGTCAGATGCGGCGTGAGCATCGAATTGAAAGCCCGCTCCGGGTGTCCGAGGTGGACCAGCAATGGCAGCGGCACGAAGATCATGAAACAGAACGAGGTCAGCAACGCCAGGTGGGCCACCGGCCGCAGGCGCTCGAAGCCGAATACCTGGAACAGGCTCGAAACGGTGAAGGCTCCTGCCACCAGCCCGGTCAGGTAGGGGTAGACGGCGATCAGCACCGACCACTCGAAAACAGTCTCATTGGGATAGACCCATCCGGTGAACTGCGCGAAATGAATGACGGGTTCCATCAGTTGACCTCCTTGTCGATGCCAACATAGAAGACGTTCGGCGCATTGCCTGACTCCGGCTTGAGCACCTGGACCCGGTTCTTGCGCAGGAACTCGCTGATCGGACTCTGCTTGTCCTTCTGGTCGCCGAAAACCCTGGCGCCGACCGGACAGGCTTCGACGCACGCTGGCTGCATCCCCTTGGTGATGCGGTGATAGCACCAGGTGCACTTGTCGGCGGTGTTGGTCTCCTCATTGAAATAGCGCGCGCCATAGGGGCAGGCCTGGACGCAATAGCGGCACCCAATGCAGTAGTTCTTGTCGACCAGAACCACCCCGTCCTTGGTCTGGAATGTGGCACCAACCGGGCACACCTGGACGCAGGCGGGATGTTCGCAATGGTTGCAGAGCTTGGGCACGAAGAAGGCCTTGTCGACCTTGGCATCACGATAGCGATTCGCGAAGCGGAATTCCTTTTCCGAGCCGGAGGCGGCGATATTGACCGGGTCTGACTGACTGTCGATACGCACCTGGCTCTCGCCATTGACGTGCACGTAGCGCTCGACCCAGGTGCGGAACTGGTGAGCGTTCGTGGGGACGTCGTTTTCGATCTTGCAGGCCTCGACACAGCGCAGGCAGCCGATGCACTTGGTGGCGTCGACTCCGAAGCCCCACTTGTGCCTGGTCCAGTCGTAGTCCTTGGTCGGGAACGAGCCGCCGGCATCGGCCGCCTCGGTCTTGGCCACCACCCGCGGCGCCACCCCCAGCGTGGCAGCACCCACAGCGGCACCAGCGCAGGTGGCAGCGCCACCGAGGCGGGCCAGGAAGGCGCGCCGTGCGTCGCTGTCTGGTTTGGAGTCTCTGCTCATGATTTGCTCTCCGATTTCTCTGCGATCCGGTCGCACGGGGCCAGGAGCGTCGCCCTGGCAGGCGTGCGGCGAAGCCCGCTAGCGGGCTCGCGGACTAGGCTGATCATGGTTCGTGCGGGTCATGGCAAACAACGCACTGGCGCCCCTTGGCGTGCTTGGCCACGTTGATCTGCGGCTGCGCGTCGGGACGGCCCGGCATCGCTTCGTGGCACATGGTGCAGAGCTTCACCGAGTTTTCAGGAATCGGCATCTTGCGATCCTTCGGGTGGCCCAGGGCCGGTCCGTGGCAGGTCTCGCAATTGACTACGGCGTGGACGTTTTCAGACCACTGTTTATGGCGCTCGGCGTGGCATTCGCTGCAATACGCCGCGGTTTGGTAGACCGGCGTAAGCGCGGCATTTTCGGGCACTGATTGGGCACGATAGTGCCCGTACCGGTAGAAGGAGCCGTCGGTCAGTACCCCCTTCAGCAGCGCCGCGACAATCAAGGCGCCAACAAGCAGCGCCAGCAGTCTGAATATATGTTTGGGCATGCCACCTCCATATATTGACGATCAGCCTCGGGTATTGCCGTTATTTACAGCCCCTATTTCTCTGACACCAATCAGGAAGTGCGCCAATTACAATAACCTAGATATTCATTTGGCCTTCATTGCCCTTAAGAATTTCCAAGTATTTGGTTCATTTTGTCAATTCCCGATATCTCGAGCCAAGATCATTATTGCAAGAAACCAATAGTTGCCTGATTTGCTCCACTTTTCGTCCTTACTAGTACGGCCATGAAAACACTCTGCATCAATGGCGAGTCAATGCAACGAGTTCCCAATTGATTCTTCCCTAGACTCGAATGCGGTCGACTAATGGACTGTGAAACTGTTCCAAGCTACCCTCTCCGTATCTCAAGTGTTTTCTCGGCTTTCGCCTCTAGAGCTTTGTTTTGCCGCTCGTTGCGGCCGCGGTGTACAACTGGCCTGGCGCCCGCCGCCAGACGCCTCCGTTGGCTCGGCAAGTGCCGCGCTGGCTCCTGTCCGGTTTCGCCAGAACTCGTCCCGATGGTGTTTATGAGCACCCGATACGGCGTTGTAATTCCGCCAAGAAGGGAAGCGCAATCTCGATTCCCGAAACTGACCATCTCGAACCAGCCAATTTGAGTTAGGCTTACACCAAACCACAATGATTGGGGGAGACGAGATGTTCTACCTGATACTGGGATTGGTCTTCTTTCTGGGAATTCACACCTTGCGCATAGTGGCTGACGATTGGCGCAGCGCGCGGGTGGCATCTCTCGGCCTCATGACCTGGAAAGGCATATATGCCGCGGTATCACTGGCGGGTGTGGCTCTGATCACCATGGGATTCCAGATGTCCCGGGACACTTCGGTCAACCTGTGGCATCCCGCCACCTGGTCGCATCACGTGGCCGGGCTGCTGACCCTGGTGTCCTTCTGCCTGGTCGTGGCCTCATATGTGCCATCCAGCCGCATCAAGGGGCTGGTCGGCCACCCGATGGTCGCCGGACTGATGGTCTGGTCGGTGGGCCACCTGCTCGCCAACGGCCGGCTGGCGGACCTGGTGCTCTTCGGTACGCTGTTGCTCTGGGCGATCTTTGAATTCGTGTCCTTGCGCAAGCGCGACAAGGCGTCTGGCGTTACTCGCGAACCGGGCTCCTGGGCCAACGACCTGGTGACCGTGATCGTCGCGATCGTACTCTGGTACATCTTCGCGCTGCACCTGCACTACTCGCTGATCGGCGTAGCGCCGTTCGGCTAACCCGCCCTTCCCGGCCCCGCTGCCAGCGGGGCCAGCCAGTATCCCGTCCCGTTCCGGGACAGTACGCCGGGTGCGGCTAGAGCCCGAGAATCCGGGCTATCTCGGCGACGAATGCGCCCTCGCGCACGACCTCCCCGCGCAGCACCTTGGTGTTCTGCTCCAGCTCCACCCTGATCGAATGCAGGCCGTCGGCGATCCAGCCGCTCTTCTTCTTGGGGGCGTCAAGCACCGCGCGCAGGGTCGCGATCTCGTCCTTGAGATCCTGCACCCCGGCCGCATCGGCTGGTGCGCTGGAGATTTCTGCGTCGAGTTCATCGATCAGCCGCCTGATCCGCGCGAGGTCCAGATCCGGGTGCGGGTTGCCACCAAGCCCGGTTGCAGGTGCACTGCCTGGGCGATTCTCGGTCATTGCAACCTCCTTGAGGAATTCTCGGCCGCGTCGGCAAGACAGCCACTGGCTGCGTCGCGGCCCGGTTGCTCCATCATGCCATGATCGCCGCTTCCCTGGCGCATCAGCCTGGGGCTCAACCGTGCCGGCGAGAGAACTCCGTCATGTAGGATGCCAGCGCCTGGACGTCGGCCAGCGCCATCGCGTTGTAGAGCGAGGCCCGCATGCCGCCGACCGAGCGGTGCCCGGCCAGTTGCACCAGCGCGCGTTCCTGCGCGCCGGCCAGGAACTCGGCGTCGAGTCCGGAGCGCGAAATCGTGAACGTCGCGTTCATCCGCGAGCGGTCGCACGGCGCCACTGCATTGCGATAGAAACCGGCGGCGGCGTCGATCGCGCCATAGACCAGGGCCGCTTTCGCAACGTTGCGGGCCTCGATCGCGCCTACCCCGCCCTGCTCCTTGAGCCACTTGAAGACCAGGCCGGCGACATAGATCGAGAAGGTCGGCGGGGTGTTGACCATTGAGTGGGCCGCGGCTTGAGCGGCATAGTCGAACAGGCTCGGGGCCGCCGGGCGCAAATGCCCGGCCAGGTCGTCGCGCACGATCACGATGGTGAGTCCGGCCGGCCCGACGTTCTTCTGCGCCCCGGCGTAGATCAGCCCATAGCGCTCGACCTCGATTGCCCGCGACAGGAAATTCGAGGACATGTCCGCGACCAGCGGCACCTCGCCGGTCTGCGGAATCCAGTTGAATTCGATTCCGGCGATGGTCTCGTTGGCGCAGAGGTGCACGTAGTCGGCAGCCCGGTCGAGTTGCCAGGTCGACTGCGCCGGTATCTGGCGCAGGCCGCCATCTTCGATCTCGGCCGCGATGCGGGCCGTGCCGAATCTGCCGGCCTCACGCGCCGCCCGCGACGACCACTCGCCGGTGACCACGTAGTCGCCGCCCGAACCGCCCCCCATCAGGTTGAGCGGAACCATCGCGAACTGGAGCGTCGCGCCGCCTTGCAGGAACAACACGTGGTAATTGTCCGGAATGGCGAGCAGTTCACGCAGATCGCTTTCGGCGGCGGCCAGTATCCGGCCATACTCCGGGCTGCGGTGCCCCATCTCCATTACCGACATGCCGCTGCCCTGCCAATCGAGCATTTCAGCGCCGACTTGCACCAGCACCTCGCGCGGCAGCATGGCCGGCCCGGCACCGAAATTGATCACCCGCGTCATCTCAACCGCTCCCCACCGTCTTGCAGCCCCAGCAACTCAGCCCGGATCGCGCCGTCCACGGCCTGCCGATCAGGTCCGCACCATTCCGCGCAACTCGCGCAGCGCGACCGAGGCCATCGGCATGTCGAGCTGTGCTATCGGCACCATCTCGGCAACCACCTGCCGATAGCGCCGCAATTGAGGTGCGCGGCTGCTCTCCCAGGTCGCAATCAGTGCCGTGATGTCGCAGTCCTCGCTATGGCATTCGCTGAACACCCGCGCGGTCAGGTTCGCGGCGATCCCCAAGAGGTCGTCGCGCAAGGCGTCACGGGCCAGCGATTGCCAATGATTGTCGGATCCCAGGCGCCCGATCTGCTGGTTGAGCCAGAACAGGTCCAATCTGCTGATCAGCTCGAAGTAGGCCTGCCCGACCAGCGCCGGTGAACGCTTGCTGGCCGCCGCGATCTCGGCGATGTCCAGGGCGCAGTACAACGGCACCAGGCTCACCACGCGCCGGGCTACGGTCCCCGGAACCCCGGCGTCGACATAGGCTTTGACCGCCTCGTTGAACGCGCCACGCTCGGAACCCAGCATCAGCTCCTCGAGATGCCCGGAAAGCTCCTGGATCGTGGCGCGGAACAGCGCCACGGCCTGGCCGAGGTCGCCAAGATAGGCGGGACGGCGTAGCAGCCACTGGGTCGCGCGCACCGTCAGGCGGCTGACGTCCGAGAGCAAGGCGTTGTGCATCGCTGCCGGAACCGACGGATCGAGACCCTCGATCTCCTCCCAGGTCTCGCCGAGCTGATAGGCGTCGCGGATTGCCGTGTAGGCGAGCACCACCTGCCCGGCGCTCGCCCCGATGTCTTCGGTCAGCCGGAATGCGAACGTGCTGTCCATCCGGTTGACCATCTCGTTGATGGCTGCCGTGGCGATGATTTCGCGCCGCAGCGGATGGTTCCTGATTCCGGCCGCGAATCGCTCGCGCAGCGGGGTCGGGAAATATGCCGGCAGCAGGGCCGCCACCAGCGCTTCATCGGGTGCCTCGGAGGCGACGACTTTCTCGTAGAGGTCGATCTTGCTGTAGGCCAGCAGCACCGAGAGTTCCGGTAGCGTCAAACCGCGTCCGGCACGTGCCCGTGCGGCGATTTCCTCGTCATCGGGCAGGAATTCGATTGTCCGGTTCAGGCGACCAGCCTTCTCGAGCGTGCGCATGTAACGCGCCTGCGCGTCGAGCAGCCCGGGCGAACGGGCAGCCATCACGCTGAGGATCTGGGTCTGCTGGATGTTGTCGCGCAACACCAGGGCCGCCACCTCGTCGGTCATTTCCGCCAGCAGGACGTCGCGTTGCTTGCGGGTCAGCTCGCCATCGGCCACTACCCCGTTGAGCAGGATCTTGATATTGACCTCGTGGTCCGAACAATCGACACCCGCCGAGTTGTCGATGGCGTCGGTGTAGATCAGTCCGCCGCGCTCGGCGAACTGGATCCGGCCGCGCTGCGTGAATCCCAGGTTGCCGCCTTCGGCGACGACCCGGCAGCGCAACTGATCGGCGTTGATGCGCAACGCATCAGTGGCGCGATCGCCCACCTGGGCGTTGGTTTCGTCGGTGGCCTTGACGTAGGTCCCGATGCCGCCGTTGTAGAACAGGTCGACCGGCGCCATCAGGATCGCCCGGATCAGCTCCGCCGGCGTCAGGCTCTCGCCCTCGACATCGAGCGCACGGCGCATCTCGTCAGTCAGCGCGATCGACTTGGCGGTGCGCGGCCAGATTCCGCCACCGGCGGAGATCAGCGCGCTGTCGTAGTCCGCCCAGGATGAGCGCGGCAGCTCGAAGAGCCGCTCGCGTTCGGCATAGCTGGTGGCGCAATCGGGCTCGGGATCGATGAAGATATGACGGTGATCGAAGGCCGCCACCAGCCGGATATGGCGCGACAGCAGCATCCCGTTGCCGAACACGTCGCCCGACATGTCGCCCACCCCGACGACCCGGAACGGCTCGCTCTGGGTGTCGTGGCCGAGTTCGCGGAAATGGCGCTTGACCGACTCCCAGGCCCCACGCGCAGTGATTCCCATCTTCTTGTGGTCGTAGCCCGCCGAACCGCCCGAAGCGAAGGCATCGTCGAGCCAGAACCCATACTCTCCGGCCACGCCGTTGGCGGTGTCCGAAAAGGTCGCGGTGCCCTTGTCGGCAGCCACCACGAGGTAGGGGTCGTCACCGTCGTGACGCACCACGTCGGGCGGCGGCACAACCTGGCCGCGGTCGAGGTTGTCGGTGATATCGAGCAGGCCACGCAGGAACATCTGGTAACAGGTGATCGCTTCCTTCATCAGTGCTTCGCGATCGCCCGACAACGGGGGCTTCTTGAGCACGAACCCGCCCTTCGAGCCGGTGGGAACGATCACCGCGTTCTTGACAACCTGGGCCTTGACCAGCCCCAGCACCTCGGTGCGGAAGTCCTCCATCCGATCGGACCAGCGCAAACCGCCGCGGGCGACCATGCCGCCGCGCAGGTGAATTCCCTCGAAGCGCGGCGAGAACACGAAGATCTCGTACATCGGCCGCGGCTCGGGCAGGCCCGGAATCTTCTTGGGATCGAACTTGAACGAGATATAGGAACGCAGTTCACCGGCAGCGCCGCGCCGATAGTAGTTGGTGCGCAGCGTCGCGTTGATCACCGCCATGAATTGCCGCAGGATCCGGTCGTCGTCGAGGCTCGACACCGCGGTCAGCGCGGCGCGAATCTCCTGCTCCTTGGCCAGTGTCGCAGCTGCCCGGTCGCCCTCGAAGGCCGGGTCGAGGCGGGTTTCGAACATCTCCACCAGGGTGCGCGCAATCGCCGGATAGGTGGCCAGCGTCGATTCGATGTAGGCCTGGCTGAAAGTGATCCCGGCCTGGCGCATGTACTTGGCATAAGCCCGCAGCACCTTGACCTCGCGCCAGTCGAGGCCACCGGCGAGAATCAGGCGATTGAACTTGTCGCTGGCGACCTCGCCCTTCCAGACCTCGCGGAACGCGTCCTGGAAAGGTATCCGTGCCGCGTCGATGTCGAGTTCGACGCCAGCCCCGAGCTGGAGCCCGAAATCGTGGATCCAGACCGGATCGTCGCCATCCCGGGCGACCCGGTAGGGATGCTCGTCGATGACCTTGAGTCCCATGTCCTCGAGCATCGGCAGGCTCTCGGAGAGCGGGACCGGCGCGCCGCTGTGCAGGATCTTGAAGCGCAGGTTGCCAGCCGCCGATTCGAGCGGGGCGTAGAGGCTCACTGCGATCGACTGGCCATCACGCAAGGTATCCATCAACTCGATGTCGTAGACCGCTTCACGGGCACTGTGGTCCTCGCGGTAGGCCGTCGGGAAGCCGCTGCCGTACTTGCGCATGCTCAGGTTGCCGGCCTCTTCGCCGGAGCGCGAGATCAGCGCCTGGGCCAGGTCGTCTTCCCAGCGCCGGGCCGTCTGGCCGAGCCGCTCTTCCAGCTCCTTGACGTCGTAACTGGGGCTCGCGTGGGGATCGGTGCGTACGATCAGCAGCAGGCGGGCGAGCACCGACTCCGAAATCTGGACCGAATGCTCGCACGACGTTCCGCCGAGGGCCTCCATCAGGACTTGTTGCATGCGTTCGCGCAGCGCCGTGTCATAGCGTTCGCGAGGCGTGAAGATCAGGCACGAGAAGAACCGGCCCCAGGGGTCGCGGCGCATGAAGAGCCGCGTCTTCTGGCGCTCGCCAAGGTTCACGATGCCAATCGCGGTCGCGTACAACTGCTCGAAATCGAGCTGGAAGAGTTCGTCGCGGGGATACTGTTCAAGCGCCGTCAGCAGTGATTTCGCGGCGTAACTGTGGGGCAGGAACTCAGCGCGTTCGATCACGTTGAAGAGCTTGCGCCGCAACAGCGGGATATCGGTCGGATTGGTGTTGTAGGCGCTCGAGGTGAACAGCCCGAGGAAACGGTGCTCGCCGATCACCGCGCCCGATTCGTCGAAACGCTTGATGCCGAGGTAATCCATGTAGCTCGGGCGGTGCACGCTGGCCCGGACATCACTCTTGGCAACCACCAGCAAATGGGGCGGGTCCGCCTGGACGTGGGCCTCGGGCGGGAGCATTGCAAAGCCGTCCGACCCGCCTTCCGGGGCCTCCCCGCGCAGGATGCCGAGTCCGCTATCGGGCACCACCTGCAGGACCTCCGTGTCGCCCGCCACCGTCAACGCGTAGTAGCGATAGCCCAGCAGCGTGAAGTTGCCGTCGGCGATCCAGCGCAGGAAGGCGCAATCTTCAGTCGTCTGGTTGGGCTCCTGGGGCGGTGGCGTCGCTTCGACCTCGGCAATCACTTCACCGATCCTGGTGACCATCGTCGGCCAGTCATCGACCGCCGCGCGCACATCCCCGAGCACCTTGGCAAGTCCGTCCTGCAGTGCTTCCAAAGCGGCCTTGTCGGTGTGGCGGTCGACTTCGGCGTGGATGACCGAGAGCAGCGACCCGGTGACTGCTTCGTCATCGGGGATCTTCACCGCCCCGCCATCGTCGCGATCGACGCGCATCACGGGGTGGATGATCAGGTGGATCGTCAGTCCCTGGCGGCCAATCTCGTGGCTGACCGAGTCGACCAGGAACGGCATGTCGTTGTTGACTATCTCGACGATGGTATGCGGCGATTGCCAGCCGTGCTCCGGCACCGTCGGGTTGTAGGCGCGGATCCTGGGCAGCTGCCCCCGGGTCCGTTGCAGGAACTGGAGGTGCGACATCGCCGCACCGTAGAGATCGTCGGCCGAGCGGGCCAACAGGTCCTTGGCATCCACCTGCCGGTAGTATTCGTTGATGAACCTCACCGCCGATTCGACTTCGGCCGCCGGCACGCGCGAACGGACCTGTTGCAGAGTCTCCTCGAGAAGCTCCGCCTTGCGATGTTCTTCAGTCATTGTTTTCTCCTGACCGCGCCGGATAGGCGCTGCCCGGCTCCGTTCCTATGGTTTGATCAGGTGCGTCGTGACGGCGCGAAGATATGCGGCCACCGATGGTTCGATGGCGACCACTGACTGCGATTTATCAGGGGCAGGCACGGGGCGAGCGAATAGACCTATTTAGCCGCCTTCGGATGATGCAGCAGCATCCTGTAATGTTAACAGGAGCCCCTTGATTGCGCCCCGGGTAGGCCCTTGTCCGGGGTCCCGGAACGGTGCGCTGGCACTACGCGGTCGAGGTCCGCGGCTACTTCTCGATACCCGAGCGCACGACGGCTGCGTCCAGGGACGGGGCGCACAGCTCCACGAACCGGTAGGCAAAGCTGCGCATGAATC
This sequence comes from Burkholderiaceae bacterium, assembly GCA_024643785.1. Classification (GTDB taxonomy): domain Bacteria; phylum Pseudomonadota; class Gammaproteobacteria; order Burkholderiales; family Burkholderiaceae_E; genus JAGXFR01. The sequence goes on along the minus strand of JAHEMI010000077.1, from coordinate 733 downwards.
GTCCCTTGCGGATCGCAATGTAGGTGGTGTTGGATCCGAACAGGTGGGCCGCGGGCAACTGGCACAAGCCCTGGTCACGCTCCTCGTCGAATGCCATGCTCGCCACTATGCCAACGCCCAGCCCGCATTGGACGTAAGTCTTGATTACGTCAGCGTCGAGCGCTGAGAGAATCATGTCGGCGGCCACTCCCGCGCTGGCGAAGATGGCGTCGATGCCGCGGCGCCCGGTGAAGCCCGGGTGATAGGTCACGATCGGGTACTGCCCGATTGCGTCCAGGGTCAGCGGCCTGACCGCCGCCAGGGGATGGCCGATCGGGACTATTACCGAGTGGCTCCACTGGTAGTAGGGGAAGCACGCGATACCCTCGCTGACCGATACCGCCTCGGTGCAGATGCCGATGTCGGCCTGGCCGTCGAGCAAGTGGCTGACAATTTCGGTTGGGCTGCCCTGGTGCAGCGCCAGGTGCACCTTGGGAAATTCCTGCTTGAACGCCACTATCACCTCGGGCAGGGCGTAGCGCGCCTGGGTATGGGTCGTGGCGATCGTCAGCTGCCCCTGGTCGCGATTCGCGAACTGCTCGGCGAGCCGCTCGATGTGCTGCGCGTCGAGCAGCATGCGCTGGACGATGCTGGCCAACTCCTTGCCCGGCTCGGTAAGGCCCAGCAGCCGCTTGCCCTTGCGCTCGAAGATCGCAACGCCGAGTTCGTCCTCCAGGTCCTTGATATGCTTGCT
>JAHEMI010000161.1 GCA_024643785.1 Burkholderiaceae bacterium | reverse complement strand
GCCTGGCTGCCACTGAAGATGCAGATCTCAGGCCAGAAATCCTCGATATACAGCCCATCCGACGAGGGCGATGACAAGCACCGCGAGTGCAATCCTGCCGACTCTGGAGCCAGTTGATCGAAGATGTCTGACGTCGCCCTCGGCAAAGACACGCTGGCATTTCGGACATCGTACCTGCGTGGCCATGTCAAGGACGGCAGGCGCGGCGATGAGCGTGGCAACTGCAATGCTGGCCCAGCCCGCACCCTGGAAGACGAAGTCACAATTCGGGCATCTTAATTTCGCCACAGGCGCCTCCCGCTGCCATCTCGTGTGCAATTCAACTCTCTCTTGGACCGAAACAGAAGGGAGTGATTAGTGGGATATTTGTCCCTCTCAATCCAGGCTCCACCGTCATACCCCAGGTTCTATTCCTGTTCGGAGATCCAAGAAAGGCAACAGGCTGGTGACGAAAGTTGCCGGCCTGAGTTGTTTTCGCGGAGATCCTGAACTTAGGCGTGGCGCTGGCTGGATTGCCGTAAAAGGGGCGTGGAGGGGTGGTGAACAACCGAAGCGGGGAGCCACCCGGGCTCGCGGTCACTCGCACCGTCTCCGGCGCATGAGGCATTGGCTCCAAGTTCTCCGCCAAGTCCGGGGCAATTCAACGCCTGCTCCAGTTCGTCGATGTCGATGTCAAAGACCCCAGCCGTATGCGTGGATCCGCGCGCCGAAGGACCGCCCGGTGTAGTCTTCCCGGACATGGACTCGGTATCACAGTTCGCGCTCGGAGCCGCGGTCGGGCTGGCCACGATGGGCAGGCGCACGACGCCGTGGAAGGCCGCGCTCGTGGGCGGCGTCGTCGGCACGCTGCCCGATCTGGACGCACTGATCGACTATGGCGACGCGGTCAGCAACATGACGATGCACCGCGCCGAATCGCACTCGATCTTCTGGCAGAGCGTGGCCTCACCGTTCATCGCCGCCGCGGTCGCCGCCGTCGATCGTGCAGGGTCGCGGTTCACCGAGCATTTTGCGCGCTGGTGGGTCGCTGTCTGGCTGGTGCTGGTCACCCATGCGCTGCTCGACGCAACCACGGTCTATGGCACGCAACTCGCGCTGCCGTTCAGTAATCACCCGTTTGGCCTGGGCAGCATCTTCATTATCGATCCGCTGTACACGTTACCGCTGCTCTTGGGAATCGCGGCGGCGTTGCTCGCTCGCGGGCCGGGGCAATTGCGCTGGAACCGGATCGGCCTCGCGCTCTCTACCGTCTACCTGGCCTGGAGCGTGCTCGCGCAGACGCTTGTCACCGACATCGTGCGCGAGCAGCTGGCCGAGCGCGGCCTGCGGCCCGAGCGTGTGCTGGTGACGCCGGCGCCATTCAACACGATGCTGTGGCGGGTCGTAGCCATGTACGCGGAAGGCTACGACGAGGGGTTCTACTCGTTGTTGGATAACGGCCGCGACATCCGCTTCGACCGGTTCTCCCACAGTCCTGCGCTGTACGCGGAGACTGCCGCGATGCCCGCAGTGGCCCGAGTCGCCTGGTTCAGCAAAGGCTTCTTTCGTATGCGCGAGCACGATGGCCGGCTGACGATCACTGACCTGCGGATGGGCCAGGAGCCGTTCTACGTCTTCTCGTTCGAGGTGGCCCGGCGCGCCAGCCCGCTGGCCGAGGTCCAGCCGACCCGCGTCGGCAACCGCGATGGCATGGACGCCGGAGGCAGGTTCGAATGGCTTGGCCGGGTCGGCGGCACGTTCGGCTGGTTCGGCCGGCGCCTGCTTGGCGAAGATTTGTCGCCGCCACGCTGATCACGAGCGGCCGGGAGGCTAACTGCAGAAGAGATCGTTCACTGTGATGCCAGCGGTCAGGCGGCTTCCGTCGGGGAGCCAAGAAATTCAACAGGCTTGTGACGCAAGTTGCCGTCTTGACATCTATATTCAACTTCGCCAGGGCTTGGAGACCGCTCAGCTTGCGGTGCTCAGCCCATCATTCCAGCGGCCTGCCTTTGGCGATCGCCGCACTCGAACGGTCCGCGGCAATCAGGTAGACGGGAGGGACGAACGAGATGAAAGTTTGCATCGTCGGAGCATCCGGAAAGCTCGGCAAGTACATGGTGCAACACGCACTTGATAGGGGCTACGAGGTCGTCGGTGTGTGCCGGGAGAGCAGCGTAGGCAAGCTCGACGCCTTCAAAGGGCGCATCACGACCATTCCCGGTGCGACCAACGACCCGGCGGTGATCAAGTTGGCGGTCGCAGGGTGTGACGGGGTACTAACAGTGTTGGTCCCATGGGGCGTCAAACAGTACTCGAGCGGAACGGCGCAGGCAGTACTTGATCACGCACCCCCCGGCGCGCGACTTGTCTTCTCGTGCGGTTGGCACATCACCCGTGATGGCAGTGACGTCTACTCTTGGAAGTTCAAGGCGCTGGTGAAGATTTTCGGCTGGGTCGCCCGCATTACCCGCTTTGCGGATCTCGAAGATCAGGTGGAGGCCTGCCGCCGGGTGTTTGCCAGCGACACAAGATGGACTGTCGTTCGCGCAAGCGACCTCGAGGAGGGCGAGAGCCAGGGGCTGCCTGTGTGGAGTCGGCACGTCGGCGACTCCATACTTGAGAGCAATATTACCCGCCGCGTGGACTTTGCCCTGTTCATGGTAGCCGCCCTGGAGAACGACGCACTTATTCACGAGGCGCCCGCGATCGTCGGCTGCAAGACACCATCGGCCCTCGCACATGCCGCGGCCGGTCGAGCAGGTACGTGATCAAGACCGAAACGATGTCGGTGCCTGGCGCAACATTGATCGTGATGTTGTCTCGACTCAGGCGTAAGCGGGTACGGCATCTGGAAGCCAAGATAGCCGTTATAAATCTTGCGCCTTCGCACGCCAAACTGCCGCAGTTAGATTGACCGCGCTTGCGCAGGCCCCCGGTTCGAGCCCTGGTGGGGGAGCCGAGCAGGACTCGAACCTGCGGCCTGAGGGTCCACGGCAACGTTCCGGAACGGTCACGTCGTGCCAGTCATTGCTGCCTGGAGCGAGACTTGCTTGGTGCCGCCGGCGAGCCACTGGGTGCCCATTTCCTTGAACCCGAACTT
>JAHEMI010000076.1 GCA_024643785.1 Burkholderiaceae bacterium | reverse complement strand
TGCCCCAGCGCGCGGATCGAGTCATGGTCGTCGCCGTAGCTGGCGAGCCGCAGCCGCAGCCAGCGCGGAATCTCCGCGCCGCAGGTGTCAGAGAAACGGGCCAACTGCACGAAGTTGGTGATCGGCATGATGCCGGCAACGATCGGCACGTCGATCCCGGCCGCGGCAACCTCGTCGCGAAACCGGAAGTACGCGTCGGCATTGAAGAAGTATTGGGTAATGGCCGAGTTGGCGCCGGCGCGCACCTTGGCGACGAAGGCCTCGAGATCGGCGCGCGGCGAGGCCGCCTGGGGATGGGTTTCGGGGTATCCGGCGACTTCGATGTGGAACCAGTCACCGGTCTCCCGGCGCGCGAAGGCCACCAGGTCGGCGGCGAAGCGGAATTCGCCGGCGTGGCGCACCCCCCAGGCCGAGGGCAGGTCGCCGCGCAATACCACCAGGCGGCGGATTCCGAGCGCGCGGTAGCGCCCAAGCAGTTCCCGGACCGATTCAGTGGTGCTGCCGTAGCCGGCGATGTGCGGCGCCACGGTATGACCCTCGGCAGCGATCTCGGCGACGCTCGAGAAGGTCTTGTCGCGATTGGCTCCGCCGGCGCCAAAAGTCACGCTGAAGAATTCCGGGGCGGCCCGGGCCAGCTCCCGGCGCGCCGCCCGCAGCTTGGCCTCGCCCTCGGGCGTGTTGGGCGGGAAGAACTCAAAGCTGATATCCGGTTTCATGGCGTCGTTCGCTCAGCCAACCTTGATGATCTCGACCTGGTTGGCGTAGACGTCGCTGCGCTTGTCGTAGAGCGGGATCGTCGTGCCGTTGATGCGGTTTCTCTCGAGCGCCTCGAGTTCGATGTCGGCGACCACGATCTGCTCGAGGTTGGGCGTGCCCTCCGCGGCGATGCCGTCGCGCGCGAACGGGAAGTCCGAGGGCGTGATGATGCTCGCCTGACCGTAGTGCATCCCCAGGCCCTCGACGGGCAGGTTGCCGACCGTCGAGGTCATCACCACGTAGACCTGGTTTTCGATCGCGCGGGCGTGGCAGCAGTAGCGCACCCGCAGGAAGCCCTGGCGGTCGTCGGTGCAGGATGGTACGAACAGGATGTCGGCACCGGCTTCGCAGACCAGGCGCGCGAGCTCCGGGAACTCGACGTCGTAGCACACCATGATCGCGATCTTGCCGTGCGGGGTGTCGAAGAGGCGCAACTGGTTGCCAGCCTCGGTGGACCAGCGGTCGCGCTCCCAGCGGGTGCGGTGGATCTTGTCCTGCTCGTGGATCTCGCCATCGGGCGTGAACAGGTAGGCAGTGTTGTAGAGCTGGCCCTCGCGCATCGTCGGGTGGCTGCCGCCGATCACGTGGATCTTGTGGCGGGCCGCCAGTTCGCGGAACAGGTCCAGATAGCGCGGTGTGTAATCGTCCATCCGGCGCACGGCGGCCGCCATGTCGTCGGTGTCCATGAACGACAGCAGCTGGGTGGTGAAGATCTCGGGGAACACGACGAACTGGGGCTTGTAGTCGCCCGCCGCCTGCATCATGAAGCGCACCTGGTTCTCCATGCCCGACCAATCGTGGATTGGGCGGAGCTGGTACTGGACCGCGGCGATTCTCGTCGTCATCAAATTGCTCCTGGTGGAATTCTGGTTGGCCGCGTCGAATCGAAGTGGGGGTTGAGCCAGACGATCAGCGAGGCGTGTCCGCCCGATGCGCTGTCTTCCGCAAGGTAGTCGCGGGTCACGCCGCAGCAGCGAAAGCCCTCTTTCAGCTGGAAGCCGAGCACCGGATCCTGGAGGTCGCCCCACAGCACCCGCCGGACATATTCCTCGATGTCCATCCTGGCGGCGTGGGCCTGGTAGCCGGGCAGCCGGCCGCAGGCGATGATCCGGCGCAGGTTGGCCCGCCGGCACAGCGTCCGGCGCGCCTCGTAGAGGGCGTGGCCGACGCGCTGCCCGCGCAGCCGCGGGTCGACGAACACTTCGGCGCCGTAGAGCGTGCGCCCCTCCGGGTTGTGGCTCTCGAAGGTGCCGAACGCCGTGACCTGCTCCCAGGTGTGCTCATCGGCCCAGTCGTCCCACAGCACCACCAGCGAGCTGGCACCGCCCACCACCCGATCGCCGTAGAGGGCTACGAACTGCCCGGTGGGGAACGCGTCGATCTGGTCGAGCATCTGCTGCGGCGTCCAGGCCTTGATGGTCGGATAGATGCGCCGTTGCAGGTCGATCAGTGCCGGGATGTCGGCGGGAATCGTGTTACGGACGGTCAGTTTGGTCATGATTCACCTGTTGCCCGGGGACGCAATCCGGTCCCCGGTTGCTGCTGGCAATGCTAGTAGCGGTACGTGTCGGGTTTGTATGGGCCCTCTACCGGCACGCCGATGTAGGCCGCCTGCTCGGGAGTCAGTTCGGTGAGCGTCGCGGCCAGTTTGGCGAGCTGCAGCCGGGCAACCTTTTCGTCGAGGTGCTTGGGCAGGACATAGACCTTGCCGCGCTCGTAGAAGTCGGTGTGGGTCCACAGTTCGATCTGGGCGATGGTCTGGTTGGCGAAGCTCGCGCTCATCACGTATGACGGGTGCCCCGTGCCGCAGCCGAGGTTGACCAGCCGGCCCTCGGCCAGCAGGATGATGCGCTTGCCGTCGGGGAAAATCACGTGGTCGACCTGCGGCTTGATGTTCTCCCACTCGTACTGGGCCAGCGATGCGACCTCGATCTCGTTGTCGAAGTGACCGATGTTGCAGACGATCGCCTGGTCCTTCATCGCCGCCATGTGGCGGTGGGTGATGATGTCACGGTTGCCGGTGGCGGTAACGAAGATGTCGGCCTTGTCGGCGGCGTAGTCCATCGTCACTACCCGGTAGCCCTCCATGGCCGCCTGCAGCGCACAGATCGGGTCGCACTCGGCGATCCAGACCTGGGCCGAGAGGGCACGCAGCGCCTGCGCGCTGCCCTTGCCGACGTCGCCATAGCCGGCGACCATCGCAATCTTGCCGGCGACCATCACGTCGGTCGCGCGCTTGATCCCGTCAACCAGCGATTCGCGGCAGCCATAGAGGTTGTCGAACTTGCTCTTGGTGACCGAATCGTTGACGTTGATCGCGCGAAAAGCCAGCTCGCCGCGTGCGGCCATCCGGTAGAGGCGCCCGACCCCGGTGGTGGTCTCCTCGGTGACGCCGATCACGGCGTCGAGCCGCTGGCGGTACCAGTCAGGATCACGCTTGAGTTGCGCGCGGATCGCCGCGAACAGCGCGACTTCTTCCTCGCCCTTGGGGTGCTCGAGAACGCTCGGATCGGCTGCCGCGCTGGTGCCGAGGTGCAGCAGCAGGGTGGCGTCGCCGCCGTCGTCGAGGATCAGGTTGGCCGCACCCTGCGGGTTCGCAGCGGTGGCCGGCCAGTCGAAGATCCGGTGGGTGTATTCCCAGTATTGCGCCAGGGTCTCCCCCTTGTGCGCGTAGACCGGCACCCCGGAGGCCGCAATCGCCGCCGCGGCGTGATCCTGGGTCGAGAAGATGTTGCACGACGCCCAGCGGACCTCGGCCCCGAGCGCGGTGAGGGTTTCGATCAGGACGGCGGTCTGGATCGTCATGTGCAGCGATCCGGCGATCCGGGCGCCTTTGAGCGGCTGTTGCCCGGCGTATTCGGCGCGGATCGCCATCAGGCCCGGCATCTCCGTTTCGGCAATGCGGATTTCCTTGCGTCCCCAGGCGGCGAGGGCGGGGTCGGCAATTCGGCAATCGGTGAAGGGTTTTTCCATGGTCGCAGTGGACATCATCGTTCCATCCTCGAAGAAATGGCGACGGCTTGGCTCGCAGCGATATTTTCCGTTTCGCTCGTCTGCCGTGAGCACGTCACGGTTCAACAAGCGCCGTTCTACCGGGGCGCACGCGGCAATTGCTGTGCGCGCCCGGGGCCTCGAGCCTGGCGGGTCGGCCGGACTTGGCGTCCGGCTCCGTTGCAGCGCTCCTCGAGGCGAAACGCTATTTTAACTCAGGCGGCGGCGCGCAGCGCTGCGGCCTTGTCGACCCGCTCCCAGGTGAAGTCCGGCTCGTCGCGGCCGAAATGACCGTAGGCCGCGGTCTGGAGGTAGATCGGGCGCAGCAGATCGAGCATCTGGATGATGCCGCGCGGGCGCAGGTCGAAATGGGCCTGGACCAGTTCGCCCAGCCGGGCGTCGCTGATGGTCCCGGTGCCCTGGGTCGTCACCATCACCGAGGTCGGGCGGGCGACGCCGATGGCGTAGGAGATCTGCACCAGGCAGCGCGTCGCCAGGCCGGCGGCGACGATGTTCTTGGCAACGTAGCGCGCGGCGTAGGCGGCAGAGCGGTCGACCTTGGAGGGGTCCTTGCCGGAGAACGCGCCGCCGCCGTGGGGCGCGGAGCCGCCGTAGGTGTCGACGATGATCTTGCGCCCGGTCAGGCCGGCATCGCCCTGCGGGCCGCCGACGACGAAGCGCCCGGTCGGGTTGACCAGGTACTTGATGTCGCCCTTGATCAGTTCGCGGGGCAGCACCGGCATCACGATTTCCTCGATCACGGCCTCGCGCAATTGCGCCAGCGCTATGTCCGGGGAGTGCTGGGTGGAGAGCACCACGGTGTCGATCGAGTGCGGCCGGCCGTCGACGTAGCGCAGCGTCACCTGGCTCTTGGCGTCGGGACGCAACCACGGCAGCCGGCCGTCCTTGCGCAGCTGGGCCTGGCGCTCGACCAGCCGATGGGAATAGTGGATCGCCGCCGGCATCAGTTCCGGGGTCTCGTCGCAGGCGTAGCCAAACATCATTCCCTGGTCACCGGCGCCCTGGTCGAGGTTGTCGTCGTGGGCGTTGTCGACCCCCTGTTTGATGTCAGGGCTTTGCTGGCCATAACAGACCTGGACCGAGCAGCCACGATGATCGATCCCGAAATCGGCATTGTCGTAGCCGATCGCGCGGATCGTGTCGCGGGTCACCCCGTGGTAATCGACCCGGGCGGTGGTCGTGATCTCGCCGGCGAGCAGCACCAGCCCGGTGGTGCACAGGGTCTCGGCGGCAACCCGGGCCGCCGGGTCCTGCGCCAGGATGGCGTCGAGGATGGCGTCGGAAATCTGGTCGGCCACCTTGTCGGGGTGCCCTTCGGACACCGACTCGGAGGTGAAGAGGTACTCGTTTGACATTGCGCGCTTCTCCAGTTGCGGTACGCGGCCGACGTACGTTCGACAAGGCCATCTGGCGTTGCCGACTCCGGTGAAGCGGCGACGCTTTAGCGGTTTTTTCGGCTCGGCAGTGGCCTCGCCCGTCGCCCCGCAAGTTGTCCGATTAACTCGGCGACGAGCAAATTATAATTCAACCCGCGTTATCCTCGGCAAGCGGTCGGTGTCGCGGGCGCTGTTGGCAGCCGGCCCGTAATCCGGGATTGGGGAGGTCCTTCTGAGGTGAACGAGCCTGTGCCGAATGCCCGACTGGCGTGGCCGATTAGACTGGCCGGGGCGCTGCCCTTGGGGCTGCTGCGGTGGCTGGGCGGCGGGCTCGGCTTGCTGGTCTACGCCGCGTCGGCGGCCTATCGCGGCAAGATCCACGACAATCTGCGCACTGCCGGGCTCGACTCGCCGGGGATGAGGCGCGCCGCCGCCATGGAGGCCGGCCGCGCGCTTGCCGAACTGCCGTTCGTCTGGAGCCGTTCGCAGGGTGAGTTGCTGGCGCTGGTCAGGTGCGACACCATGGCCGTGCTCGATCGCGCCGAGGCCGCCGGCCGCGGGCTGCTGCTGATCACCCTGCATCTGGGCGGATTCGAGGTCGGCTCCCGGGTCTATGCGGCCCGGACCCTGGCGCTCGGCACCAGGATGACCGTGCTCTACAAGTTGCCGACCAAGACCTGGCTGCGACCGCTGGTGCGCAGTTCGCGCGCAGCGCCGGGATTGGAGGCTTTGCCCGCCGACCTGGCTGGCGTCAGGGCGATGTTGCGCACGCTGCGCTCGCGGGGCGCGGTCGCGCTGTTGCCTGACCAGGTGCCGTCGGCCGGTGATGGGCGCTGGACGCCGTTTTTCGGGCGCCCGGCATACACTAGCACCCTGCCGCAGCGGCTGGCGGATAAGACCGGTGCCAGTGTTGTGCTGGGGATCTGTGAACGCCGCCCCGGGGGTGGCGGCTGGGACCTGCGCCTCGAGGAAATCACCGGGAGTCCCAGCCCGGAACAGCTCAACGCCCGGTTCGAGGAGGCGATCCGCCGCCGGCCGGAGCAGTATCTCTGGGGTTACAGCCGCTACAAGGCGCCCGCCGCGGCCACCCGGGGCGCGGCCCAACCGGATTCTCAAGGGGATTGATGAAGCGCGAATTGGGAATGCACCTTGGGGTGGGCCTGTTGCGGGCGATCGGGACGCTCCCCTATGGCGTCGTGCGGCGCGTCGGCACCGCAGTCGGCGAGCTGGTCTACTGGCTGGCCGCGCCGCGGCGCCGGGTGACCCAGATCAACCTCGCGCGTTGTTTCCCGCAATGGTCGTCGCGCCAGCGCAACGCCGTGGCGCGTGGTCACTTCCGCGCCTTCATCCGCAGCTTCTTCGAGCGCTTCATCTTCTGGTATGCGGGCCCGGAGCGGATTCGGCGGCTCTGCCGGATCGAAGGGATGGAGCATTTCGAGGCCCACCGCGGCCAGCCGCTGATCTTGCTGGCCCCCCATTTCGTCGGGCTCGACGCCGGCGGCATCCGCTTCTCGCTCGAAAGCGACTGCGCGGCGATCTATGGCCGGCAGAAGAGCAAGGTGCTCTCCGACGCCATGACCCGCGGCCGGACGCGGTTCGGGGATGCCCGCATGCTGCTGCGCAACGAGGGCCTGCGGCCGGCAATCAGGGCGATGCGCGACGGCCTGCCGCTGATGTTGCTCCCGGACATGGACCTGGGAGCGCGCGATGCGGTCTTCGTGCCGTTCTTTGGCGTGCCGACCGCGACCGTCACCTCGATATCCCGGCTCGCGCAGATCACCGGCGCGGCGGTCGTCCCGCTGGTGACCCATATGACCGATGGCGGTTACGTGTTGCGGATCTACCCGGCCTGGGAGGGTTTCGCGAGCGAGGAGCCGGAGGCCGCGGCGCGGCGCATGAACGAGTTCATCGAACAGCGGGTCCTGGAGATGCCCGAACAGTATCTCTGGAGCCACAAGCGCTTCAAGACCAGGCCGCCGGGCGAGCCGGGGTTCTACTGAGCGCGCCGGATTGCGAACGCGCCGTCCGGTGAATCGGCGATAATTCCCCGATGCTGATCCGCTTTACCAAGATGCACGGTGCTGGCAACGACTTCGTCGTGATCGACGGAATCCGGCAAACGCTCGCCCTGGAGCCGGAGCAGGTGAGGGCGCTGGCCGATCGCCATCGCGGCGTCGGGGCCGACCAGGTGCTGCTGGTCGAGGCCACCGACGAGCCGGGAATCGACTTCCGGTACCGGATCTTCAATGCCGACGGCGGCGAGGTCGAGCAGTGCGGCAACGGTGCCCGCTGTTTCGTGCGCTTCGTGCGCGAACGGGGCCTGACCGACAAGCGCCGCATCCGGGTGCGCACGCTCGGCGGCATCATCGAGCCCGAACTGGCCGAGGACGACCGGGTCACCGTCGACATGGGGGTGCCCGAGTTCACCCCGGCGCTGATTCCGTTCATTTCCGAGGGGCTGGTGCCGGGCAGGCTGGGCGATGCGCAGACCTGGCCACTGGAACTCGCCGGAGCGACCCGTCACGTGACGGTGGTCTCGATGGGCAATCCCCACGCCGTCCAGGTGGTCGAGGATCTCGCCACGGCGGCGGTGACCACCGAGGGTCCGCTGACCGAAAACTCCGCGCGCTTCCCGCGCCGCGTCAATGCCGGCTTCATGAGGATTCATGACCGCCACCGGATCGGACTGCGCGTCTGGGAGCGGGGTGCCGGCGAGACGCTGGCTTGCGGCAGCGGCGCCTGTGCCGCGGTAGTGGCTGGCATCCGCGCCCACTTGCTCGACTCCCCGGTGGACGTTGATACCCGCGGCGGCCGCTTGACGATAGCCTGGGATGGCGGCACGGTGCTGATGACCGGGCCGGCAACCACTGTTTTCGAGGGTGTGATCGAAATCTGACGGGACGCAAAGATGACCGAACCTGAAATCAACGAGCGAGCGGTGGGTGAGTACCTGCGTGAGCACCCTGACTTCTTCGACCGGCATGGCGAGTTGCTGGCTACGCTCGCCCTGAGCCACCGCCACGGCGGCGGGGCCATTTCGCTGCAGGAGCGCCAACTCGAGGTGCTGCGCGAGAAGCACCGCATGGTCGAACTGCGCCTGGCCGAACTGATCCACAACGGCCAGGAGAACGACGCCACCGCCGAGAAACTCCATCGCTGGACACGCCAGCTGCTGCTCTCCGATGCCCGGCGCCTGGCCGATGCGGTCGGCGACGGCCTGCGCACGGTGTTCGGCCTGCCCCACGTGGCGCTGCGGCTCTGGGGGCTGCGCGAGGAACACAGCGACAAGGAATTCGCGCGTCCGGTCCCGGTCGACGTGATCACGCTCGCCAACAGCATGAAACATCCCTATTGCGGCGCCAACTCCGACTTCCAGGCGGCGGCCTGGCTGCCCGAAGGGGGGCGCGGCACGCGTTCGGTGGCGCTGCTGCCGCTGCGCAAGGCGAGCGACCCGCTAGCCTTCGGACTGCTGGTGCTCGGCTCCCCGGATCCCGAACGCTTCCAGACCGGGATGGGCACCGCCTTTCTCGACCGCATCGCGGATACGGCCAGCGCCGCGCTGTCGCGACTGGTGACGTGAGCGTGGCGGCGCTCGCGCGCCATCTCGAGCGCCTGCGCTACGAGCGCGGCTATTCGCCGGCGACGCTCAAGAGTTACCGGCACGACCTCAACTTCCTGGTCCAGTTGCTCGGCGAGCGTTCGTGGCCGCAACTCGAGGAGCGCGACATCCGGCGCTGGGTCGCCGAAGCGACGCGCAGCGGACTGGCGGCGCGCACCATCGCCCGCCGCCTGTCCGCCTGGCGGGGCTTCCTCGACGAGCTGGCGGCCGACGGCACCATCGGCGCCAATCCGGCACGCGCGGTGAGCGCCCCCAGGATGCCGCGGCGCCTGCCCAAGGCGTTGCCCCCCGATCTTGCGGTGCGCCTGGTCGATTTCGAACCCGGCGACAGTTTCGAGGCGGTCCGCGACAAGGCCATGGTCGAGCTGTTCTATTCAACCGGGCTGCGGCTTGCCGAACTGGCGGGGCTCGATCTGCGCTATTGCGACGAACCGGGCTATCGCAGTGCCTGCTGGCTGGCGCTCGCCGAGAGCGAGGTCACGGTGCGCGGCAAGGGCGGCAAGTCGCGCACCGTGCCGGTGGGGGCAGCGGCACGAACCGCGCTGGAACACTGGCTGGCGGTACGCGGCACCTGGCTGGCGGGGCACCAGGATGCCGACCCCCGGCCGTTGTTCCTCAGTTCGCGCGGCGCTCGCCTGTCGCATCGCGCGATCCAGGTGCGCATCAAGCGGCTGGCGGTCCGGCTGGGGATTCCGGCCGACGTCCACCCGCACGTCCTGCGCCACTCCTTTGCCAGCCACCTGCTGCAATCGAGCGGCGATCTGCGCGCGGTGCAGGAACTGCTCGGTCACGCCAGCATCGTCACCACCCAGGTCTACACCTCGCTCGATTTCCAGCGGCTGGCGGCGGTCTACGACGCCGCGCACCCGCGCGCCCACCGCAAGGGATGAGCGCGCGAGCGCCGCTCCCGGTGCTGCTGCTGACCGGGTTCCTGGGCAGCGGCAAGACCACCTTGCTGAACGCGCTGCTGCGTTCGCCAGAGCTGGCCGACACCGCGGTGCTGGTCAACGAATTCGGCAGCGTCGGGCTCGATCACCTGCTGGTCGAGCGGCTCGACGAGCAGACCGTGCTGCTCGACGCCGGCTGCCTGTGCTGCACCATCCGTGATGACCTTGCCCAGACCCTGCGCGACCTGCTGGCGCGGCGTGCGCGCGGCGATATCCCGGCGTTCCGGCGGGTGATCATCGAGACCACGGGCCTGGCCGACCCGGCTCCGATCCTGCACACCCTGATCCTCGACCCGGTGGGCGGCGCGGCCTATCGTCTCGACGGGGTGGTGGCGACCGTCGATGCCGTCAACGGTCTCGCCCAACTGGCGCGCCAGCCCGAGAGCGCCAAGCAGGCCGCGGTCGCCGACCTGATCGTCATCACCAAGACCGACCTGGCCGACGCTCAGCAACTGGCCCGGCTCGAGGAGGTCCTGGCTGGCCTGAATCCTGGCGCTCCCCGGCTGCCCAGCGCCAATGGCAGTCTGGCGGCGAGTGCGGTGCTGGGGCTCGGCCTCTACGACCCGGCGCGGCGCAGCGCCGACGTGCGCGGCTGGCTGCGCGCCGAAGCACTGCGCGAGCGCCATGGGCACCGCCACGACCCCAACCGCCACGACGCCGCGATCCACAGCTTCTGCCTCGAGTTTGCCGCGCCGATCGACTGGTCGGAGCTCGCCGACGCCCTCGAGATGCTGACCTCGGTGGCGGGCGACGGGCTGTTGCGCGTCAAGGGGATCATCGACGTGGCCGGCGAGGAGCAGCCGCGGGTGATTCACGCCGTGCAGCATATCGTCTACCCCTGGGCGCAACTGGCCGGCTGGCCCGACCAGTGGGATCGCCGCAGCCGCATCGTGTTCATCGTCCGTGGGCTGGAGCGCGCGTACGTGGCAAGCGCCTTCCTTCATTTTGTGGCGGCGCCGCTCGTCGGGGAGCCGGCGCCTTCGGCCTGATGGCGCTGGCGCTGGCCGCCGCGGCAACAAAAATGGGGTCGTTGGGCCAAAATCGGCTATCCTATACGGTTGACATCAGGCGAATCCGGGTTGCGACGACTGCGCAACCCCGTCCTGTAACCGCTGCTCCGGCAGACGTTCGTGCATCGGGAATTGGGAACAATATGGTGGCAACAAAGACAAAGCGGCTCCTGACGGAACAAGAAGTTCTGAAGATGAAGGACGCCGACTACATGAATGCTGACCAGCTCGCGTTCTTTCGCGACCGGTTGCAACAGATGGAACGCGAGATCCTGTCCAACGCCGACGAGACCACGGAGCATCTGCGCGAAACCGTCATCGTCCCTGACCCCGCCGACCGCGCCACCATCGAGGAAGAGCACGCGCTCGAGCTGCGCACCCGCGATCGCGAGCGCAAGCTGCTCAAGAAGGTCCAGCAGGTGCTGGCGCTGATCGATTCGGGCGAGTATGGATACTGTGAAGAGACCGGCGAGCCGATCGGCGTCGGCCGGCTGATCGCACGTCCGACCGCGACCCTGTCGCTCGAGGCGCAGCAGCGCCGCGAACTGCGCCAGAAGATGTTCGGCGGCTGAACCGGAGCGCCACGGAGAACCGGAAAGGGCCCTGCAGGGCCCTTTTTGCTGGGCCGGCGCCTTATCCGGCGAGGCCCGGACCACAGGTGGATTTGGCCCGATTTGCGGTGTTGCCGGGCTGCGGCCGGCGCTCGATCGCGTGATATTCTGCCCTGACACTCATACGGGTCGAACCGATGGTCTTCTCGCTGTTTGGGCGCAAGGGAAAGTCAGCCACCCGCAAGAAGGGGGGTGGCGCGAGCGTGGATGCTCCCGACAAGCGCCGCGACAGCCACGACACGCGCACCAGCCTCGAGGCCCAGCGCGCAGCGGCGCGGCTGACCTCGCAGAAGATCGACCAGATCGAGTCCGAGATCATGGCGACCTGGGAG
>JAHEMI010000179.1 GCA_024643785.1 Burkholderiaceae bacterium | reverse complement strand
GCCGCATGCTGCTGATGATCGACAACTACGACTCGTTCACCTACAACCTGGTGCAGTATTTCGGGGAGTTGGGGGCCGAGGTGCACACGGTGCGCAACGACGCGCTGACCCCGGACGAGGTCGCGGCAATGGATCCGCAGGGCATCGTGATCTCGCCCGGACCAGGCACGCCGGATGACGCCGGGGTGTCGCTGGCCCTGATCAAGCGTTTCGCCGGCAGCATTCCGCTGCTGGGAGTGTGTCTCGGTCACCAGGCGATCGGCCAGGCCTTTGGTGGGCGGATCGTGCGGGCCCAGCGTGTGATGCACGGCAAGGTTGACCGCGTGACGCACGCCGGCGAGGGTGTCTTTGCCGGGCTGCCGGAGTCCTTCGAGGTGACGCGCTATCACTCGCTGGTGGTCGAGCGCTCCAGCCTGCCGGCTTGCCTGGCGGTCACGGCCCACACCCCTGACGGTGAGATCATGGGCCTGCGCCACCGCGAATTCGACGTCGAGGGGGTGCAGTTTCACCCCGAGTCGATCGCCACCGAGCACGGCCACGCGATGCTCGGCAATTTCCTGAAGCGCGCCCACGCCCGCGTGAGTGCCTGATCAAGAGGAAGCGAAGATGCTGATTACCCCCCAGGAGGCGCTGCAACGCTGCGTCGAACATCGCGAAATCTTCCACGACGAGATGCTGCGCATCATGCGCATGATCATGAGCGGCGAGATGTCGCCGGTGATGATGGCGGCGCTGATCACCGCGCTGCGGGTGAAGAAGGAGACCGTGGGCGAGATCGCGGCGGCCGCGAAGGTGATGCGCGAGTTCGCCACCCCGGTAGAGGTTCACGCGGGTCCCCACTTCGTCGACATCGTGGGCACGGGCGGTGACGCAGCGCACACCTTCAACATTTCGACGGCGTCGATGTTCGTCGCCGCGGCAGCCGGCGCGCAGGTCGCCAAGCATGGTGGGCGCAGCGTGTCCTCGAAATCGGGCAGCGCCGACGTCCTCGAGGCGCTCGGCGCCTGCATTACCCTCGATGCGACCCAGGTGGGCCGTTGCATCGACGATATCGGGCTGGGCTTCATGTTCGCCCCCAATCATCACCCGGCGATGAAGAACGTCGCCCCGGTGCGCCGCGAACTGGGCATGCGCACGATCTTCAACATCCTCGGACCGCTCACCAACCCGGCGGGTGCGCCGAACATCCTGATGGGCGTCTTTCACCAGGATCTCGTGGGAATCCAGATCCGAGTGCTGCAAAGCCTCGGCGCGCGTCACGCTCTGGTCGTTTGGGGTCAGGACGGCATGGACGAGATCTCACTGGGCGCCGCCACCATGGTGGGGGAACTGCGCAACGGCGAGATCACCGAGTACGAGATCCACCCCGAGGACTTCGGCATCGCGATGATGAGCAATCGCAGCCTGCGCGTCGAAAATGCCGCGGAGTCGCGGGCGATGCTGCTCGAGGCCTTGTCGGGGGAAGTGCAGGGGACGGCGCGCCAGATAGTGGCCCTGAACGCCGGTGCGGCGCTCTACGCCGCCGATATGGTCGATTCGATCGCCGCGGGCATCGAGCTCGCCGATGTCACCATTGCCTCGGGGGCGGCGCGGGCCAAGCTTGATCAGTTCGTCGAGCGCACCCAGGCCCTTGCCGCCGAGGGCCAGGGCGCGAACTGATGGCCGACATCCTGCAGCGGATTCTGGAGCGCAAGCGCGTCGAAGTGGCGGCCGCCCGCGCGACGCGGCCGCTCGCCGCGGTGCGCGCCGACGCCGAGGAAATTGCCGTGCGCAACGACGGCGCGCCGCGCGGTTTCGAGCGCTCCTTGCGGGCGCGGATCGCCGCCGGGGCGGCCGGGGTCATCGCCGAGATCAAGCGTGCCAGTCCCAGCCAGGGGCTGCTGCGCGACCCGTTCGATCCGGCCGCGATCGCCGCGAGTTACGAGCGCGCCGGCGCCGCCTGCCTGTCGGTGCTGACCGACCGGGACTTCTTTCAGGGCGAGCTGGCGCACCTGGTTGCAGCTCGCGCCGCCTGCCAGCTGCCGGTGCTGCGCAAGGATTTCGTCATCGACGAATACCAGCTCTACGAGGCCCGCGCCTACGGCGCCGACTGCGTGCTGCTGATAGTCGCAGCACTGGAAGACGACCGGATGCGTGATCTGGAAGCGTGTGCTCACTCCCTGGGCATGGACGTGCTGGTCGAATCCCACGATGCGGCCGAGCTTGAGCGTGCGCTTGCCCTGAGCACCGCGCTCATGGGCATCAACAACCGCAACCTGCGCACTTTCGAGGTGTCGCTCGACACTACGCTGGGGCTGCTACCGAGCATCTCCGACGAGCGCCTGGTCGTCACCGAGAGCGGCATCCGCGTACCGGAGAACGTGCGCGTGATGCGCGCCGCCGGGGTCAATGCGTTCCTGGTCGGCGAGGCCTTCATGCGCGCGCCGGACCCGGGCGCGGAACTGGCGCGTTTGTTCCGCTAGCTAGCGCGACCCGCCGGGCCGCGGTGCGCCCGCTTCAATACCAGTTGTTGAGCATCAGTCCGATGCCGAAGCGATGGATGCGGCGGTTGTAGTCGATCAGGCTCTCGCCATAGCCGTTGAAGTACTGCACGTACCAGCGCGCGCGCCGGTTGAACAGCGTCGGGTAGCTGAGGTTGAACTCGAACGCATCCTTGCCGCCGGAGCGCAGGCTGTGGCGCAACATCGCATCCCACTGCAGTTTGTCGCCCGCCTGGCCAAAGCGCAGTTCGCCATTGCCGAGGTAGCGGGTGATATCGGGATTGTCGTCGCCGCCAGCTTCGCCAGGAGCGGCCTTGGCGCTCTCGGGAATGCGCCACCAGCCGCGCAGGGATAGCCACCAGTTGCTGCTCCGGTCGAGCTCCAGCTGCGCGAAGATGCGGTTCCAGCTGCGCGAGCCGAAGCCGTCGCGGCCATTGGAAGTGTGCTCGATACCGACGCTGGTCAGCCTCGCGGTCCAGCCCAGCACCGGAGTTTCGGAGCGGAACCGCACGAACAACTCGGGATCATGGTTGTACTCCCGGAAGGGCGACGAGCGCTTCGACTGGTAGGCCTGCCACCAGGCCTGCCCGGTGTAGGCGAAGAACGCTTCCGGCTCCCCGGGCCCGGCCGGTGCCGTCAGCGGCACCTTGAAGCTCATCTGGAACTTGAATTCGGCCTGGCGCAAAGCCGCGTCAGACAGTGCATCGCCCCCGGTGAGGTTGCCGCCTTGCGCAAAGGGTAGCGCGTAGTTCGGGCGGTGCGGTATGAAGGCGATCCGGTCGAACCACAGCCGTGCTTCCTCTCCCAAACGACGTTGGATCGGGCTGTCCGAAATGGCTGCGGATCGCGAGCCAGGCACGTCAGCGGGTGGCGCCGGCAGCGGGGCGCTGCTCTGCTGCTCCGGATTGCCGGGTGCAGCTTCGGCGCAACTGGCGCGCACGCTGGACACCGAAGCATCGGGTGCCGCGCTCTGCAGCGCCTCCAGCAGGCAGCGCTCCGCCGGGCTGAGCGCCAACGCTTGCTGGGCAAATGCCGCCCCGGCCAGCAAGGTGGCCAGCGCCAGCACCGGTAGCCGGCCCATCATTTGCCGCGCGGCGTGCCCAGCCAACTGCCGCGCAGGCGTTTTGCCGGAGCCCCGGCCCGGTCGTCGACAATGAGCTTGACTTCGCTCGGAGGCGGTGCCGCTAACACCACCTCGGCTTCGATGAGTTCGTCGCGCCGGAAGGCGTGCAGCCGCAGTGATTCGCCGTCGCGGCGCCGGTCGAGCATGGTCTGAAGGGTCGTGAGGTCGAGGCGCAACCCGTTGGCGGCAATAATCAGGTCGCCGCCAGCGAGCCCGGCAGACTCTGCTGGTCCGGCGCTGTAGGCCGTGGCTATTTCCAGTCCGCCGGGGCGGGATACCAGTCGTGCACCCAGCCGGGCGCCGCCCTTGGTGGCCGAACTCAGTGCCAGCTTGACTCCGGCGCCAGCCAGCAGGCGCGCCAGCGGCAGATCGCCAGTGCCTTCGGTCCAGGCGCGAATCTGACGACGCAAATCGAGCCCGGTGGCTGCGGCCACTTCCGCCGGGAACCCGCCCTCTTCAAGGCCAGCCAGGTCGCGTGCGAAATCGCGCCCGTAGCGCCGCCAGTTGCCGCGCATCACGTCGTCGAGCGAATGCTTGCCGGCGCTGCGCTGACGGATCGTCAGGTCCAGCGCCAGTGCCACCAGGGCGCCCTTGGTGTAGTAGCTGACGATGGCGTTGGGCGAATTCTCGTCCTGGCGGTAGTAACGCGACCAGGCGTCGAAGCTGGACTCGGCCACGCTCTGGAGCTTGCGCCCAGGCGCGCGCAGCACGTTGCCGATGGTCTCGCCGAGCACGCTCAGGTAGTCCTCGAGCGCGATCACACCGGAACGCAGCAGCATGAGGTCGTCGTAGTAGGAGGTGAAACCCTCGAAGACCCAGAGCATCCGGGTGTAATTCTCTTTGTCCAGGTCGTAGGGCGCGAACACCTGGGGCTTGATCCGCTTGACGTTCCAGCTGTGGAAGTATTCGTGACTGGCCAGTCCGAGGAGCTTGCGGTAGCTGGCCGGAACTCCCTTCATTCCGGCATGGGGCAGATCGTTGCGCGCACACAGCAATGCCGTGCTGGCGCGATGCTCGAGCCCGCCGTAGCCCTCGCCGACCGCGGTGACCAGGAACAGGTAGCGCGACATCGGCGCGTGCCGGCTGCGCGGTTCGAAGAAACGCGTCTGCGTCGCGCAGATTGCGCGCAGGTCCGCGCCGAGCCGTTTCAGATCGGCATCGTGGCGTCCGGTCACGGCGATGTCGTGGCGAATGCCACCGGCATCAAACGAGGAGAGCGTGAAGTCGCCCATTTCGACCGGATGATCGATCAGTTCGTCGTAGTCCTGGGCCTGGTAGTCGCCGAAGCCGAACTCCGGCGCCCCGGCGCCCGGCAATGACGTCGCCACGCGCCAGCCCCGGTAGCGCACCCCCGCGGGACGGGAGATGCGCACCCGGCAGGGTTGGTCGTCCTGGCCGTGGACCCGCAGGAAGACGCTGGTGCCATTGAAGAAGCCGTGCGTGTTGTCGAGATGCGCGCCGCGCACCGACAGGTCCCAGGCGTAGACGCGGTAGCGCACTTCGAGCGCGTGCCGGCACGGTGCTGCCCGCCAGGTGTGCTTGTCGAGCTTTTCGAGCGCCACGTGCCGGCCATTGCCGCTGGCCGCGATCGCCACGACATGACGCGCGAAATCGCGGATCAGGTAGCTGCCCGGAATCCACGCCGGCAAGGAAACCACCTGCCCGGCCGGGTCCGGTGCCGCGATGCGCAGCGTTACCTCGAAGAGGTGCGCCTGCGGTTCAATGGGAACGATCCGGTAGCGGATTGCGGGTGTTGATTTAGCCGAGGGCATCGAAGCGCAGCGTCACAAGGTCAGGAGGAAAGTCGACATCTTGCACGATTCCGGGGTCATCGACGTCGATCAGCGTCGGGCGCGAGCGCGCCAGCATCTGCTCGACGCTGCGGTCGTCGGTACAGGCCGCAAGCCGTGCGAAATGCCCGGTGCCGCAAAGCAGCGGAAAGCCGCGTTGCCCGTCGTAACACGGTGCAATCATGGTTTCAGCGGTGCGCGGTACCGCCAGCAATCGGGCCACGGTCTCGCTGCGCACCACCGGCAAATCAGCCAGCAACAGCACGAGCGCCTGCGGATCGTGACGCCGCCGCGCCTCGGTGACTCCGGTGGCGAGCGAATATCCGAGGCCTTCGCCGGCGCGGCTCGATTCAATCGTCAGGCAGCCCTCGCGGTTCAGCCAGTCGCGCAGCTCGCCGTCGCCCGGGGCGGTGACCGCCACCACCTGCGCGCAATGCGCCTTCAGCAGCCGCGCCGCGTGACAGGCGAGCGGCAGGCCCTCGAAATGGGCCAGGAGCTTGTTGACCTTGCCGCTGCGATCGAAGCGCTTGCCCGCTCCGGCGGCAAGCAGGATGCCGACGACCGGACGGCGTTCGGGCGGCGGCGGCCGCGAAAGACGCGCCGCCCTGACCACGCGCTGGTTCAACGCCTGACGTCGACCACCAGGCGTCCGCGCACCGTCCCTTCGAGGATGCCGGGGGCGCGCTCGAGCGCTTCGGCCAGGCTGATTTCCTCGCTGATGCGCTCGATCGTTGCCGGGTCGAGGTCGCGGGCCAGACGCTGCCACGCGGTGGTACGGTCCTCGATCGGGCACATCACCGAATCGACCCCGATCAGCTTGACGCCGCGCAGGATGAACGGTGCGACGCTCGCCGGAAAATCGAGCGCCCCGGCCAGGCCGCAGGCGGCGACCACGCCGCGGTACCTGGTCTGCGCGCAGGCGTTGGCCAGTGTGTGCGAACCGACGACATCGACGACGCCGGCCCAGCGCTCCTTCTGCAGCGCCCGCCCGGGACCCGAGATCGTCGCGCGCTCGATGATTTCAGTGGCGCCCAGCGCGTGCAGGTAATCCGCCTCCTGGGGCCGGCCGGTCGACGCAACAACGCGATAACCAAGCTTGGCAAGCAGCGCCACCGCGACGCTGCCGACCCCGCCGGCAGCACCAGTGACGAGCACCTCGCCACCAGCGGTGAGGCCATGGCGCTCGAGCATCATCACGCACAGCATCGCGGTGTAGCCGGCGGTGCCGATGGCCGCCGCCTGCCGGGTGCTGATCGAATCTGGCAGTCGTACCAGCCATTCGCCCGGGACCTTGGTCCTTTCGGCGAGCGCTCCCCAGTGGACTTCGCCCGCGCCCCAGCCGTTGAGCACGACCCGGTCGCCGGGCTTCCAGCTGGCGTTCGCGCTCGTCAGCACCACGCCCCCGCAGTCGATGCCCGCCACCATCGGCCATTTGCGCACTACCGGGCTGCGATTGGTGATCGCCAGAGCGTCCTTGTAGTTGAGCGTCGAGTACTCAACGCCTACGACGACATCGCCGCTCTGGGCCTCGAGTGCCGCGTCGTCAAGTTCCTTTAACGAGGCCCGGAAACCGGCATCGTCCTGTTCGAGAAGGATTGCGCGAAACATCTGCTCCTCCGGAAAAATTCGTGAACATACCCTGGGGGGGATTGTGGCCACATTGCCGCCTTGCCGTCCAGCCCGGCTGAACGGAGCCTTATTTCTGACCAGCGTGACGCATTTCCGACATGGTGGTGTCAGTGTTTGCTAGGATGACCCATTGCAACCTGATTCAAGGGGTGGCGAAATGTCTCGCGGAGGACTGATCAACGGATTTCGCTGGCTGGGTGCGTTCGGCGCGATGGCGCTTGCGCTGTCTGGTTGCGGTGGCGGCAACGGCGGCGGCATCCTCCCGCCCGCGGTGGATTGCGCGTCGACCTCCGGAGCTTCCGGGGGATATACGATGGGTACATGCAGCGGCGGCGCAGTGCTCGAATCGCAACTCAAGCCCATTACTGCAGGCGTGACCATAGCGGGCAGTTCATACACTCTGGATCTCAGCGCGGCGGCTTTGGGTACGCACACGTTCTCGACAGTCACTGACCAGACCGATATCAACAAGCTGGGACAAGTCCAGGGCCTGTACCTGCAGAAAGACTACGTTGCCGGCGCCTATGCGGCGATTGGCGACTTCGCCAGCGCCGCCGGTCTGTCGCACACGAACTTCGGGCTCTGGGAGCGCTTCGTCAATCCCTCCGAAGGGTACTACGGCGGTTGGTACGTGCCGCACGCTGCCGGGGATGCCAATCCAGTGCTGCCAGGGTCCGGCAGCGCCACCTATACCGGCGTCGTGGTGGGCGCGCTCGCGCCGGTGGCGGGCAATCCGCCGGTCTATGGCTTGTCGGCGACCTTGTCGTTGACAGCGAACTTCAGCAATACCAGTCCGACGGTGTCGGGCACGATGAGCGATTTCTGGCTGTCCAACCAATACTTGCCCGCTCCCCAGCCCGGGAACATTGCCCCTGTCACCATGAACGGCACGATTGCCGCCGGGGGATTTTCGGGCACGATGGGCGGCGCCGCCGCCAGCGGCGCCTTCGAAGGCAAGTTCTTCGGTCCGGCGACCGGGGCGAGCGGCGGCCCGGCCGAAATCGGCGGCCGCTTCCAGTTCGTAACACCCGACGCGCGCCAGGTGGTTGGCGCCTTCGGTGGGCACCAGTAAGGGGCGGCAAGATTCGCGGGAGAAGCAGGTCGGCAGGGCCTGGCATGGCCGCCACCATAACGTGCCGTCACGTCGCGGCCAGGCGCGCTCGCGCATGCGCCGCCCTTATGCTGGCGGCGGCCGTGGCCTGGACGACGCCTGGCCAGGCGCAGACGTCGCTCACACCTTCCGACCAGATCACGCCGCCGGCGGACATCACCAACGCCCCCTATTCGATGGACAGCGCCCGCGGCCGGCTCGAGAACGCCCGCCGGATGATCGATTCAGGGCAGGCAGCGGAGGCGCGCGAGTTGCTGCGTGCGTTGCGCAGCGAACCAGGCATCGACCAGAATGAAGTCCGCTTCCTGCTCGCCATGGCCGCCCTGCGCAGTGGCGATCCGGCCGCGGCAATCGCTGGCTTGCGCGACCTGCTCGGCGATCATCCTGAACTGGTGAGGGTCCGGCTCGAACTGGCCCGCGCGCTCTTTGACACCGGCAGCGACGAGGGCGCGCGGTTTCACTTCGCGCGCCTGCGCGCGATGGCCGATTTGCCCGCCGCGGTGCGCGCCAATGTCGAGCGCTTCATCGACGCACTCAACTCCCGGCGCGGCTGGACCGCCGGACTGGTGGTGGCGCTACTGCCCGACAGCAACGTCAACTCCGGGACCGCGGCGCAGAGTGTGACTCTCTACGGACTGCCGGGCTTCGTCCCCTCCGAAGATCTTCAGCAACAGAGCGGCATCGGCCTCTACGTCCGTGGTTCGCTGGGCCGCGTCTGGCCGGCGAGTTCCAGTTTCGCCTGGGTAGGGCGGGTAAACCTCGTGCGGCGGGACTTCACGAACAGCAACTTCGACGACATGACGGTGCGCACCGATTTTGGTCCGCGCTGGATCGCCGATCGCGACGAAGTCGGCGTGCTCGGAGTGCTCAGCGGGCGCTGGATGGGCAACGAGAGTGCGAACCATGGCGCCGGTGTTCGGCTGGAGTGGAGCCGGCGCATCGAGAACTGGTGGCACAGTAGCCTGGCGCTCGAGCGCCTCGACTACCGCTGGCGGCTATATCCGGAACTCAACGGCGCGGCGACGCGGCTCTCAGGGTTGCAGTACTGGAATCTCGACGCTACCACCGCGGTTTACGCCGGGGCGGAGTGGGACCGCGAACAATTGAGGGCCAGGACGGCGAGCAGCCAGCGGATCTCGGGACTGATTGGCGCCAGCCGTGACTTTGGCCACGGCTGGTCGCTGGGGGCGCAATGGCGCCTGGCGGTTACCAGGTACGACGAGGCGCTCGCGGCTTTCGATTATGTCGACCGGCGCGACGTCACCAACACGCTGAGCTTCTCGGTCGCCCAGCGCACGCTGCAGTGGCGCGGCCTGATGCCCGTGCTCTACGTGAGTTTCATCCTCAACGATTCATCCCTCGAGCTCTACAGCTATCACCGCGCAGTCGCGCAGATCGGCCTGTCTCGAAGCTTCTGAATCGCAGCGCAGGGCTGCCTGCCAAGGCCCGCTCCCGGCTATCATCGAGGCGCCGGCCGGCGCTTCAGCGCATGGCCCCCCAACGACCCCACCTGGAGGCTAGCAATGTCCTATGAATTTATCCTTGTCGAGGCCCGCGAACGTGTCGGCCTGATCACCATCAACCGTCCCAAGCAGCTCAATGCGCTCAACGACGCGGTGATGGATGAAATCGGTGCCGCGCTGCTCGCGTTCGACGCCGACGATGGCATCGGCGCCATCGTTATCACCGGCAGCGCGAAGGCCTTTGCCGCGGGCGCAGACATTGGCGCGATGGCCGGCTTCAGCTTCGTCGACGCCTACAAGGGCGACTACATCACCCGCAACTGGGAAACCATCCGCAGCGTGCGCAAGCCAGTGATCGCCGCGGTGGCCGGTTTCGCTCTCGGCGGTGGCTGCGAGCTGGCGATGATGTGCGACATCATCATTGCCGCCGATTCGGCGCGCTTTGGCCAGCCCGAGATCAAGCTCGGCGTGATCCCCGGTGCGGGCGGCACGCAGCGCCTGCCGCGGGCAGTTTCCAAGGCCAAGGCGATGGACCTTTGCCTGACCGCGCGGATGATGGATGCCACCGAGGCCGAGCGCTCCGGGCTGGTATCGCGCGTCGTCCCCGCCGAGCGCCTGCTCGACGAGACAATCGCCGCGGCGCAGGTTATCGCCGGCTTCTCGCTGCCGGCGGTGATGATGGCCAAGGAGGCCGTCAATCGCGCCTATGAGAGCACGCTCTCCGAGGGCGTGATGGCCGAGCGCCGGATGTTCCACGCCCTCTTCGCCACCGAGGACCAGAAGGAAGGGATGGCGGCTTTCGTCGAGAAGCGCCGCCCGGAATTCAAGCATCGCTAGGGGCGGCAACACGACCTCAAAATATGTGTTAGCATCGTGGGCTCGGTGCATGAAGTTGGTTGTTGACGCGAATCGCGTCGCAGTTGGCGAAAAACACCGGGCCGGCAAGCTCCCGAGGGGGCGACCCGGCAAGCGAAATGTGGTGGTAGCGCGACGGTTTCAGTAAATGTCGATAGCAAACCAGCCCGTTCGCTTGACAGCGAGATTTGGGGTTGTCATAATTCCGCTTCTCTGCAGTGCGTTATGTGAACCACGAAGCGGTGAATCACGAAGCGAACTGCCTGTTCTTTAAAAACCAACAGCCGATAAGTGTGGGCGTTTGGGCGAAAGTGCCAACCGTTTGGGTGCAAGTCCATTCGGCTCTACAAATGAAACGCTCACACGGTAAGAAGATATATTTCTCGGCGAAAGCCGAGCGCTATGTCGATTCCGTTTGAGAGCTTTCCTTGAGAAAGCAAACTAAAGAGATCGAACTATAGAGTTTGATCCTGGCTCAGATTGAACGCTGGCGGCATGCCTTACACATGCAAGTCGAACGGCAGCACGGGGGCAACCCTGGTGGCGAGTGGCGAACGGGTGAGTAATACATCGGAATGTACCCAGTAGTGGGGGATAGCTCGGCGAAAGCCGGATTAATACCGCATACGCACTGAGGTGGAAAGCGGGGGACCGTAAGGCCTCGCGCTATTGGAGCAGCCGATGTCGGATTAGCTAGTTGGTGGGGTAAAGGCCTACCAAGGCTACGATCCGTAACTGGTCTGAGAGGACGACCAGTCACACTGGGACTGAGACACGGCCCAGACTCCTACGGGAGGCAGCAGTGGGGAATTTTGGACAATGGGGGCAACCCTGATCCAGCAATGCCGCGTGTGTGAAGAAGGCCTTCGGGTTGTAAAGCACTTTTGGCAGGGAAGAAACGGTCTGTGCTAATACCACGGGCTAATGACGGTACCTGCAGAATAAGCACCGGCTAACTACGTGCCAGCAGCCGCGGTAATACGTAGGGTGCGAGCGTTAATCGGATTTACTGGGCGTAAAGCGTGCGCAGGCGGCTTTGCAAGACAAGTGTGAAATCCCCGGGCTTAACCTGGGAACTGCATTTGTGACTGCAAGGCTAGAGTGTGTCAGAGGGAGGTGGAATTCCGCGTGTAGCAGTGAAATGCGTAGAGATGCGGAGGAACACCGATGGCGAAGGCAGCCTCCTGGGATAACACTGACGCTCAGGCACGAAAGCGTGGGGAGCAAACAGGATTAGATACCCTGGTAGTCCACGCCCTAAACGATGTCAACTAGTTGTCGGGGATTTATTTCCTTGGTAACGCAGCTAACGCGTGAAGTTGACCGCCTGGGGAGTACGGCCGCAAGGTTAAAACTCAAAGGAATTGACGGGGACCCGCACAAGCGGTGGATGATGTGGATTAATTCGATGCAACGCGAAAAACCTTACCTACGCTTGACATGCCAGGAACTTTCCAGAGATGGATTGGTGCCCGAAAGGGAACCTGGACACAGGTGCTGCATGGCTGTCGTCAGCTCGTGTCGTGAGATGTTGGGTTAAGTCCCGCAACGAGCGCAACCCTTATCATTAGTTGCTACGCAAGGGCACTCTAATGAGACTGCCGGTGACAAACCGGAGGAAGGTGGGGATGACGTCAAGTCCTCATGGCCCTTATGTGTAGGGCTTCACACGTCATACAATGGTCGGTACAGAGGGTCGCCAACCCGCGAGGGGGAGCTAATCCCAGAAAACCGATCGTAGTCCGGATTGCACTCTGCAACTCGAGTGCATGAAGTCGGAATCGCTAGTAATCGCGGATCAGCATGTCGCGGTGAATACGTTCCCGGGTCTTGTACACACCGCCCGTCACACCATGGGAGTGGGTTCTACCAGAAGTAGTTAGCCTAACCGCAAGGAGGGCGATTACCACGGTAGGGCTCATGACTAGGGTGAAGTCGTAACAAGGTAGCCGTATCGGAAGGTGCGGCTGGATCACCTCCTTTCTAGAGATAGCGCCTAGTTCAGGCGTCCACACTTATCGGCTGTAGGCTAAGTTCAAGCCTGGGATATACAAAGACTGGGTCTGTAGCTCAGCTGGTTAGAGCACCGTCTTGATAAGGCGGGGGTCGTTGGTTCGAGTCCAACCAGACCCACCACGCGGTTTGGGGGTGTAGCTCAGCTGGGAGAGCACCTGCTTTGCAAGCAGGGGGTCATCGGTTCGATCCCGTTCACCTCCACCAGTTCCAAGGCATGAAGCGCAAGTCGCACCGTGTGCGGCTTACTCTTCATTCTTTTTGAATGATTCGGCTGTTCTTTAACAATTCGGAAGAGATGATATCGTATTCAGTTTTTTGATTTGAATACGGGTTGTGATTGCATATACACAACAGAATCATGTTCTTAAAGAGCATTGAGAAATACGGCATAACGCTGATTTGATCCTTGATTGCATTGCTTTTCACAGTGCAGTCGGTAAAGTTATAGGGTCAAGTGAATAAGTGCATGTGGTGGATGCCTTGGCGATTACAGGCGATGAAGGACGTTGTAGCCTGCGATAAGCTGCGGGGAGCTGGCAAACAAGCTTTGATCCGCAGATTTCCGAATGGGGAAACCCACTCCGCAAGGAGTATCCCACGCTGAATATATAGGCGTGTGGAAGCGAACGCAGCGAACTGAAACATCTAAGTAGCTGCAGGAACAGAAATCAACCGAGATTCCGAAAGTAGCGGCGAGCGAAATCGGAACAGCCTGTACGTGATATCCAACGAGTTAGCTGAACGGTCTGGAAAGTCCGGTCATAGCGGGTGATAACCCCGTAGGCGAAAATTCGATGGTGGTACTAAGCGTACGACAAGTAGGGCGGGGCACGTGAAACCTTGTCTGAACATGGGGGGACCATCCTCCAAGGCTAAATACTCGTAATCGACCGATAGTGAACAAGTACCGTGAGGGAAAGGCGAAAAGAACCCCGGGAGGGGAGTGAAATAGATCCTGAAACCGCATGCATACAAACAGTCGGAGCCCGCAAGGGTGACGGCGTACCTTTTGTATAATGGGTCAGCGACTTACGTTTAGTGGCGAGCTTAACCGTGTAGGGAAGGCGCAGGGAAACCGAGTCCGAATAGGGCGATTCAGTCGCTAGGCGTAGACCCGAAACCGGGTGATCTACTCATGGCCAGGATGAAGGTGAGGTAACACTTACTGGAGGTCCGAACCGACTACTGTTGCAAAAGTAGCGGATGAGCTGTGGGTAGGGGTGAAAGGCTAAACAAACCCGGAGATAGCTGGTTCTCCCCGAAAACTATTTAGGTAGTGCGTCGTGTATTGCTCCAGGGGGTAGAGCACTGTAATGGTTGGGAGGGTCATCGCGACTTATCTCGCCATAGCAAACTCCGAATACCTGGAAGTATGAGCACGGCAGACAGTCCTCGGGTGCTAACGTCCGAGGTCGAGAGGGAAACAACCCAGACCGCCAGCTAAGGTCCCTAATATTCGCTAAGTGGGAAACGAAGTGGGAAGGCTAAAACAGTCAGGAGGTTGGCTTAGAAGCAGCCATCCTTTAAAGAAAGCGTAATAGCTCACTGATCGAGTCGTCCTGCGCGGAAGATGTAACGGGGCTAAGCAGATAACCGAAGCTGCGGATTTGCCGTAAGGCAAGTGGTAGGGGAGCGTTCTGTAAGTCTGTGAAGGTGAGTCGTGAGGCTTGCTGGAGATATCAGAAGTGCGAATGCTGACATGAGTAGCGTTAAAGCGGGTGAAAGGCCCGCTCGCCGTAAGCGCAAGGTTTCCTACGCAACGTTCATCGGCGTAGGGTGAGTCGGCCCCTAAGGCGAGGGCGAGAGCCGTAGTCGATGGGAAGCTGGTTAATATTCCAGCACCGTCTCTGAATGCGATGGGGGGACGGATCGTGGAGAGTTGTCCGGGTGTTGGATGTCCCGGTTCTTGATCTATAGGTGTCCGGTAGGCAAATCCGCCGGGCGTATGCCGAGGGGTCGAGACGAGCGAGCTTGCTCGCGAAGCAACTGGAAGGGGTCCCAGGAAAAGCCTCTAAGCTTCAGTTCAGAGCGACCGTACCGCAAACCGACACTGGTGCGCGAGATGAGTATTCTCAGGCGCTTGAGAGAACTCGGGAGAAGGAACTCGGCAAATTGACACCGTAACTTCGGAAGAAGGTGTGCCTTGGTAGCTTGAGTGTGAACAACACGAGGGCGAAGAGGTTGCAAAAAATCGGTGGCTGCGACTGTTTACCAAAAACACAGCACTCTGCAAACACGAAAGTGGACGTATAGGGTGTGACGCCTGCCCGGTGCCGGAAGGTTAAATGATGGGGTGCAAGCTCTTGATTGAAGCCCCGGTAAACGGCGGCCGTAACTATAACGGTCCTAAGGTAGCGAAATTCCTTGTCGGGTAAGTTCCGACCTGCACGAATGGCGTAACGATGGCCACACTGTCTCCTCCCGAGACTCAGCGAAGTTGAAATGGTTGTGATGATGCAATCTACCCGCAGCTAGACGGAAAGACCCCATGAACCTTTACTGTAGCTTTGCATTGGACTGTGAACCGGTCTGTGTAGGATAGGTGGGAGGCTGTGAAGCGAGGACGCTAGTTCTCGTGGAGCCAACCTTGAAATACCACCCTGGTTTGTTTGCGGTTCTAACCTAGGCCCGTTATCCGGGTCGGGAACAGTGCATGGTAGGCAGTTTGACTGGGGCGGTCTCCTCCTAAAGAGTAACGGAGGAGTTCGAAGGTACGCTTGGTACGGTCGGACATCGTGCCTAAAGTGCAAGGGCAAAAGCGTGCTTAACTGCGAGACGGACATGTCGAGCAGGTACGAAAGTAGGACCTAGTGATCCGGTGGTTCTGTATGGAAGGGCCATCGCTCAACGGATAAAAGGTACTCTGGGGATAACAGGCTTATACCGCCCAAGAGTTCATATCGACGGCGGTGTTTGGCACCTCGATGTCGGCTCATCTCATCCTGGGGCTGTAGCCGGTCCCAAGGGTATGGCTGTTCGCCATTTAAAGAGGTACGTGAGCTGGGTTCAAAACGTCGTGAGACAGTTTGGTCCCTATCTGCTGTGGGCGTTGGAGATTTGACGGGGGCTGCTCCTAGTACGAGAGGACCGGAGTGGACGCACCTCTGGTGTACCTGTTGTCACGCCAGTGGCATTGCAGGGTAGCTATGTGCGGAAAAGATAACCGCTGAAAGCATCTAAGCGGGAAACTTGCCTGAAGATGAGATCTCCCGGGGACTTGATCCCCCTGAAGGGCCGTCCGAGACCAGGACGTTGATAGGCCGGGTGTGGAAGCGTGGTGACACGTTGAGCTAACCGGTACTAATTACCCGTGCGGCTTGACCCTATAACTTTGCTTGGAAGCGAGCTCCGCTGGAGCCGCGACCGCAAGTCAGCTTGTGTCGTATTTACTGATGTGTGAGCAATCACTAACCCTTCGCGCCGCGAAAGTAGCGCGCAAGTCGAGGGCTGGAACGATATTTCTCAACCGAATTGGCCTTGCTTGAGGCTCCGGCGAACCCGGATCAGCAAGTGGGCAACAAGTTATGCCTGATGACCATAGCGCAACGGAACCACCCCTTCCCATCCCGAACAGGACCGTGAAACGTTGTAGCGCCGATGATAGTGACCATTATAGGTTGCGAAAGTAGGACATCGTCAGGCAAGCATCCGAAGCAGAAAAGCCACCCCTCGGGGTGGCTTTTTTGTTTTGTGAACACTTTTCCGAACTTTATTTGGGCCTTAGTCGCGCCGAATTGGGGCGCGCGGAACGCGTCGCCTCGACTCGCCCATCAAGTCGCCCAGAGCGCAACTGTGGAATACCACTACCTGCGTTGCGGTTTTACGACGCCTTTTAAGTGAAATCTCGCACTTAGTACGAATTGGCATTGGCGCACTCATATACCTTAATTAGACTTCTAGATGTCTCCGCTTCGGTGGGCAAGGGGTCGCCGCGCAACTGTGAACAACGCAGCCGTGACGACAGGACTTAGAAAACGTAGGTTAGAAGACAGGGGGTCTCAATGTTTAAGCTACAGCCGATCAGCAAGGCGGTGGCGCTGGCTTTTGGCGGCGTCACGCTTGCGGTCACGTGCGGACTGGCCAGCGCGCAAACTGCGCCGGCGGTCGAACGGATCGAAATTACCGGTTCGAGCATCAAGCAGATTCAGAGTGAATCCGCGCTGCCGGTGCAGAGCTATACGCGCCAGGACTTGGAGCGCACCGGCGCGACGACCGCGGCCGAGGTAATCCAGAATCTGCCAGCGATGCAGGGCTCCGTATCAATAGCCACGTCCGTTGGTGGCAGCCCCGGCGGTTTCGCGGGCGCATCGCTGCATCTGCAGGGCGATTCGCGCACCCTGGTGCTGCTCAATGGCCGGCGGATTGCTCCCTTTGCCGGCACGACGCTCACCGGCTACGCTTCTGGCGTCGACCTCGCAACCATTCCGCTGGCAGCGATCGACCGGGTTGAAATTCTCTCCGACGGCGCCTCGGCGCTCTATGGCGCGGACGCGATCGGCGGCGTGATCAACTTCATCCTGCGCTCAAACTACAGCGAAGGCGAGATTGGCATCGGCGGCCTGGTCACCGAAGGCGGCGGCGCCGGCGAGAAGATGGTGAGCGTGACCAAGGGCTGGGGCGACCTGCAGAAGGACGGTTACAACCTGTTGGCTGCGTTCAGTTACGCAAAATCGGATGAACTGGCTTCGACCCAGCGCGACTTCGCCAAGACCGGCTATTTCCCGCTGACCGTTGAAGGTCGGCCGGCGGTGTTCTTCAACCTGTCAGCCAACGGCATCCCCGCCAACTTCTCGGGCGGCGGTCTGCCAGACTTCTACAACCCCTACCGGCTTACCCATGACGGGGCCTGTCCGCCCGATCATTATGACGTCTGGGACACCTGCTACTTCGACTACGTGACGACGGTCAAGGTCTTCCCCGAGATGGAGCAGAATTCGCTGCTGCTGTCGGGCCAGAAGAAGCTCAATGCAAACCACACCGCGTTTGCCGACGTGATGGTCGCCAAGAGCACTACCATTTCGAGGATCGCGCCGCCACCAGTCAGCGGCTTTACGATCACTCCCGCCCAGCCCGCCTACCAGTGGTTGATCGACCAGGGCTATGCCCTCGACGGCACAACCAATGTCAAGGCCTACTGGCGCGCAATGGACGCCGGCAATCGCACCACCAAGGACGAGACCACCGCAACGCACCTGGTGGCCGGCCTGAAGGGCGTTATCGGCGCCTGGGACTATACGACCTCCTTTACCCATTCCGAGAACCAGTGGAAGGACTACTACACGGCCGGTTGGCTCAAGGCCAATGAGTTGTCTGCCGCACTGACCGCGGGGACGTTCAACCCGTTCCTGGAACCGGGAATGCAGACTCCGGAGGGCCTGGCGGCAATTCAGGGCATGGTCGCGAGCCAGCTCTACAAGCAGGCTACTACCACGCTCGACTTCGTCGAGGCGCGCGGTTCGCGCCAGATCGGCAAGGTTGGTGGTGGCGCGCTGATGCTCGGCGCCGGCGTCGACTATCGCCGGGAGAGCAACAAGTATCAGCCCAGCGCCCTGGCGCAGGGGATCGACAACAACATCGCAGGCGATTCGGCCAGCGAAATTCCGTTCGACCTGAGCCGCAACGCCTGGGGTGCCTATGCAGAATTGTTGGCGCCGCTGACCAAGCAGCTCGAGGTGACCGGTTCGGTGCGCTACGACAAGTACTCGGACTTCGGTGACAGCACCAACGGCAAGCTGGCGATCCGCTTCCAGCCGGCGCCGAACGTGCTGCTGCGTGGTTCGGTCGGTACCGGTTTCAAGGCGCCGTCGCTGGCCCAGGCCGCTGACATTCAGCAGAGCTACGGGGTGACCGCAGTTCCCTACTCATGCCCATTCCCGTCAACGGATCCGAAGTTCTATCTGTGTGCCCCGGCGGCCATTCAGTACAACGTTTTCGCCGGCGGCAATCCGAACCTCAAGCCTGAAGAGTCGACGCAGTGGACCCTGGGCTTCCGGGTCGAACCGACGCCGAAGTTCTCGTTGGGCATGGACCTGTGGAACGTTCACGTCAAGAACCAGATCGGCCAGATCAGCGAGAGCACGATCTTTGGCGACCCGGTCAAGTACTATGACTTCTTCGTGCCATACAACGATCCGCTCGGCGGCCCGACCCTGGGCATCCTGGCAGTCAACGCCAACCTCGGTCAATCCAAGGCGCGCGGTATCGATTTCGACGCCAAGGGTCGCATTGACACCAAGGTCGGCAAGCTGACGCTGAGTGGTATTGGCACCTACATGCTCGACTACAAGACGGCTGACGAGTTCGGGGTGTGGAGTGATAACGTGGTCGGCAAGTACGACACCGGCGAAGTGGTGTTCCGCCTCCAGACCCGCGTAGCTGCGACCCTGGAATACGGCAGGTTCGAGCACACCCTGGCGCTGAACTACAAGTCGGGCTATGCGGACTTTTACGACGACAATTACGAGACTTGCGCGATGTTCTTCACGGACGGCGATTGGGAATGCCTGCCGCGGCGCAACGTGGCCTCGTACATGACCGCCGACTGGCAAACCAAGTGGAACATCAACAAGCAGTCCACGATGGTGTTTGGCATTCGCAACCTGTTAGATGCCAATCCGCCGTTTACGTTCGCGACCGATGGTTCGCACGCGGTCGGCTATGACCCGCGCTACACGGATCCGCGCGGCCGGTTGCTGTATGTGAACTTCAACCACAAGTTCTAAGCAAGTCCAGCACGCATCGGGCGGGGTATATCCCCGCCCGATGTTTTTTAGCGTTAAAGCGCAGCGGTTTTGCCGTCCACAAGACTAATTTGGGCCGCGGCGCCTAGAATTCGTGAACCACACGTTGAGAATCACCATGCTGACCAAATCCGCAACCTTCCCCCGCGTCGCTATCGCTGGTCTGGCGCTACTGCTGGCGACCGTTACTGCCCAGGCGGCAGTCGTGCCCCCGGGCGCCAAACTTGCCCCGGCGCAGGAACTGGTGCGCGGTAACGGCACCGAACCGGCGACTCTCGACCCCAACAAGATGCAGGGCGTGCCCGAATCCAATCTCGCGCGCGACCTGTTCGAGGGCCTGGTGAACCAGGATCCGGACGGCAAGATCATCCCCGGGGTGGCTGCGAGCTGGGAAGCGCGCGAGGGCGGCAAGGTCTGGGTATTTCACCTGCGCCCGAACCTCAAGTGGTCCGATGGCAAGCCGCTCACGGCGGCGGATTTCGTCTTTTCGGCGCGCCGCGTGGTCGACCCCAAGGCGGCATCGCCCTATGCCTGGTATCTGGCCAAGGCCTGCAGCGTCGAGAACGCACTTGAAATCAGCGAGGGCAAGAAGCCTCCCGAAACGCTCGGCGTAAAGGCGCTCGACGAGCGTACAGTTGAATTCCGCCTTACCCGGCCGCTGGCGTTCTTTGTCTCGACGCTCTCTCATACCACCATGCTCCCGGTGCCCAAGCACCTGGTCGAGAAGCTGGGTGATCGCTGGAGCGACCCGGCAAACTTCGTCTCCAACGGCGCCTACAAGCTGGTCGAGCGGGTCGTCAACGAGCGCATCGTGATGGTTCGCAATCCCCTGTACTGGAATGACGCCAAGACTGTGGTCAACAAGGTCACGTGGCTGGCGCTCAACTCGGTCACCGCCGAGTTCCAGCGCTACCGGGCCGGGGAAATTGACATCACCGAGAACGGCGGTGTGCCGACCGAGCAGATCAAGATGGTCCGCAAGGAGCATGGCAACGAGTTCAAGAGCTGGTCGCAGGTCGGGACCTACTATTATGGCTTCAACACCAAGGTCAAGCCGTTTGACGACGTGCGGGTGCGCAAGGCGCTCTCGCTGCTGGTCAACCGCGAGGTCATCACCAAGCAACTGCTCGGCACCGGCGAGGTTCCGGCCTTCAGCTTCACGCCGGAAATCACCTCGGGGTCCAAGCCGCTGGTCCACGACTGGCAGCGCATGACCCAGAAGGAACGGGACGCCGAGGCGGCCAAACTCATCAAGGAGGCCGGCTTCGGGCCCAAGAATCCGCTGCGGGTGAAGTTCCTCTACAACACCAACGAGGCGCACAAGAAGATCGCCCTGGCGGTGGAGTCGATGTGGCGCCGCGCCGGCATCTCGATCGAGCTGATCAACCAGGAGTGGAAGACCTATCTCGACACCAAGCGCGCGGGCAATTTCGATGTTGTCCGGGCCGGGTGGGTTGGCGACTACAACGAACCATCGACGATGATGGACATGTTCACCACCACTCACGGCAACAACGACGGCAAGTATTCGAACCCGAAGTACGATGAACTGCTCGACAAGGTGAAAGTGGTTCCAGACGAAGAAGGCCGGGCCATGATCTATCAGGAGGCCGAGAAGATCCTGGCCACCGACTTCCCGGCGGCGTTCATCTACCAGTACAGCAATCGCTACCTCATCAAGCCCTACGTGCGCGGTTACGGCAATAATCCGGACGGTCGAATCCTTACCAAGGATCTCTATCTGGTCGCGCACTAGGCAGGTTGGCCAGGATGTTCCGTTTCATTGTTCGCAGGCTGCTGTTGGAGGCGTTGCCCACCCTGTTGGTGTTGGTGACGGTAACCTTCTTCCTGATTCGGCTGGCGCCGGGCGGGCCGTTCTCGGCCGAGATCAATCTGCCCGCCGACATCCTGCGCAACGTCCAGGCCAAGTACCACTTCGACGAGCCGCTTTGGCAGCAGTACCTGCGCTACCTGTTCGATCTGCTGCGCGGTGACCTCGGGCCGTCCTTCAAGTACCAGGATTTCACCGTCAACGACCTGGTCGCCGGCGCCTTCCCGGTCTCGTTCCGGCTGGGCCTGGTGGCCTTTGTGGTGGCGGTGGTCACCGGTGTCACGGTAGGGGTGACCGCTGCGCTGCGCCAGAACACCTGGTTCGACTACTCGATCATGGGCGTGGCGATGGCCGGCGTGATCCTGCCGAATTTCGTGCTCGCACCGCTGGCGACGCTGTTTTTCGCGCTTTGGCTGCACTGGCTTCCCGCTGGCGGCTGGGAGGGCGGCAAGCCGATCATGATGGTGCTGCCGGTCGGTGTGCTGTGTCTGCACTACATCGCGGTCATTTCGCGGATTTCGCGCGGCAGCATGATCGAGGTGCTGCGCAGCCCCTTCATTCGCACTGCCCGCGCCAAGGGGTTGCCGTTTTCCTACATCCTGCGCAAGCACGCGCTGGCCCCGGCAATGCTGCCGGTGATCTCGTATCTCGGGCCGGCGTTCGTCGGCATCATCACCGGTTCGGTGGTCATCGAAACTTTCTTCGGCTTGCCGGGGATCGGACAGCTGTTCATCAATGGCGCACTCAACCGTGACTACACCATGGTGCTCGGCCTGACGGTGCTGATCGGAGCGCTGCTGATTGCCTTCAACGCGGTGGTCGACATCGTTTACGGGTTCATCGACCCGAAGATCAGGGTCGGGTGATGGGGGCGCACGCCAAATGAACCTGCCCGCCGAAGCGCCGGCCAGCGCCGAACTCGACCTCGAGGGACTGCCACCGCTCACGGGGCTGCAGAGCCCGACCGCAGCGCTCCAGGGCCGCAGCCTGTGGGTCGACGCCGCGCGCCGTTTCCGCCGCAACCGGGCCGCACTGGTCAGTCTTACGGTGCTGCTGGTGATCACCGCGTTGTGCCTGCTGGGGCCGCTCGGCGCCCGGTTCGACTTCGATGAGCCCGATTTCAGTGCGATCCACAGCCCGCCGTCGTTCGAAACCGGGCACTGGTTCGGCACCGATTCGCTCGGCCGCGACGTCTTCGTGCGCACCCTGCTGGGCGGGCGGATCTCCTTGCTGGTGGGGCTATGCGGAGTGGTGGTCGCGGTGCTGATCGGCACGCTCTACGGCGCGATCTCGGGTTATCTCGGCGGCCGGGTCGACATCGTGATGATGCGCGCGCTGGAGATCCTGGCGTCGTTTCCGTTCATGTTCCTGGTGATCCTGCTGATGACCTTCTTCGGGCGCGAGATCTGGCTGATCTTCATCGCGATCGGGGCGGTGTCCTGGCTCGACATGGCGCGGATCGTGCGCGGCCAGACGCTCACGCTGCGGCGCAAGGAGTTCGTCGAGGCCGCCTTCACCTCGGGTCTGACCCAGATGCAGATCGTGCGCCGCCACGTGGTCCCCAACGTTCTCGGTCTGGTGGCGGTCTACGCGACCCTGCTGGTGCCGGCCATGATCCTGTTCGAGTCCTTCCTGTCGTACCTCGGCATCGGCGTGCAGGAGCCGATGACCTCGTGGGGCGCGCTGCTCGAACTCGGCGCCAAGTCGATCGAGACCGCGCCCTGGGAGCTGTTCTTCCCGGCCGGTTTCCTGGTCGCAACGCTGTTCTCGTTCAATTTCCTCGGCGACGGCCTGCGCGACGCCCTCGACCCCAAGGAGCGCTGACCCAATGGCGCTACTGGAGGTCGAAAACCTGAACGTGCGCTTCGCCACCCACGAGGGCGTGGTCCACGCGGTCAACGATCTGTCGTTCGCGATCGAGGAGGGCGGTGCGCTCGGGATCGTCGGCGAATCGGGTTCCGGAAAGTCACAGACTGCCTATGCTGTGCTGGGGCTGCTCGAGGCCAACGGCAGCGCCAGCGGGTCGATCAGTTTTGCCGGCCGCTCCTTGCTCGCGATGTCGGAGTCAGAGCTCAACCGCGTGCGCGGGGCCGAGATCGCAATGGTGTTCCAGGATTCGATGACCTCGCTCAACCCCTATCTGAGCGTGGGTACGCAACTGACTGAGGTGCTGCGCCTGCACAAGGGCATGGACGGCGCCGCCGCGCGCTCCGAGGCGCTGCGCATGCTTGATGCCGTTCACATTGCCGATCCGGCGCGGCGCCTGGGGATGTATCCGCACGAGTTCTCGGGCGGCATGCGCCAGCGGGTGGTGATTGCGATGGCGCTGCTGTGCCGGCCACGGCTGATCGTCGCCGACGAACCGACCACCGCGCTCGACGTGACGGTGCAGGCACAGATCCTGCGACTGCTCAAGGAACTGCAACGCGACTTCGGCACCGCCATCATGCTGATCAGCCACGATCTCGGGGTGGTGGGCGGCGTTACCGACCACGTGCTGGTGATGTACGGGGGGATGTTGGTCGAGTCGGGTCCGACGGCAGAAATATTCGCTGCTCCCAGCCACCCCTATACGCTCGGGCTGCTGCGCTCGATCCCGGGGTTGACCGACAGCGAGCGCACCGCGCAGACCGGCAAATTGCCGGTTATCCCCGGCTCACCCACCAACCAGCTCTTGCGGCCGACCGGCTGCGTATTCGTTCAACGTTGCGCCTATCGCGATCAGGACTGCCTGGCCCCGCCGGCGGTCGAAACCTCGGGGCAACGGCGGCGAGCGTGTCATCGCAACCTCGCCGAGCTGGCCGCCGGACCGTGGGGTGAGCCTTGAACCAGACGCTGCTGGAGATCCGCGATCTCAACGTCCGCTACCCGGTAGGGAGTGCGGGGCCGTGGCCGTGGTCCGAGCGGCGCTGGCTCAATGCGGTGCGCGGCGTCTCGCTTTCCATCCGGGCAGGCGAAGTGCTGGGCGTGGTCGGCGAGTCTGGTTGCGGCAAGTCGACCCTGGCGCGCGCGATCATCGGCCTGGTAGAGCCGGCGTCGGGCAGCATCAGGCTGGACGGTCGGGAACTGGTTGGCCTGGGCGCCGCCGGGTGGCATGAGGTGCGCTCTGAAGTGCAGATGATTTTCCAGGACCCGGTGGCATCGCTGGATCCGCGCATGACTATCGGCGACATCGTTGCCGAACCACTACGCGCCCTGCGTCCCGGCGTTGGTCGTGATGAGGTGCGCAGCGAGGTCGAGCGGGTGATGACCAGGGTCGGCCTGCTCCCGAGCGTAGTCAATCGCTATCCGCACGAGTTCTCGGGCGGCCAGTGTCAGCGGGTGGGGGTCGCGCGGGCGTTGATTGCGCGCCCCAAGCTGATCATCTGCGACGAGCCGGTATCGGCACTGGACGTATCGATCCAGGCCCAGGTGCTCAACCTGCTGGCCGACCTGCGTGCGACCGAAGGGCTGGCGCTGCTGTTCATCGCCCACGACCTGGCGGTGGTGCGTCACGTCTCCGACCGGGTGATGGTGATGTATCTCGGCCGCGTCATGGAAAGCGGCACCAGAGCCGACGTCTTTCGGCAGTCAACCCACCCGTATACCAGAGCGTTGATGTCGGCAGTTCCGGTGCCTGATCCGGAGCGCAAGGGTGTTGGCCAGGTGCAGTTGCTTGAAGGCGACCTGCCCAGTCCGATGACACCCCCATCTGGCTGCGTTTTTCGCACGCGCTGCCCCGAGGCGGTGGCGCGGTGCGCTCAGGAAGTGCCGGTGCTGGCTCCGCCGGAAGGAAGAAATGCGGCTGCCACTGGCGCCCCTGAGGACCATTTGGCAGCATGTTTGCTGCGCTCCGGCAACGCGAATCGGCAGGATCGTGTATCCTCCCGCCCCGAAGCGCCAATAAGGTAAAGGCGAAATGATAACTGTTGAAGTTGTGTGGCTATTGGCGGCGCTGCCGCGTGGTCTCGAGGGACAGCGATGAGTTACATTGAACCGGTCCGGTCACGTGGCCGGACGGTCGGACTGGTTATTGTCGTGGCGTTCCACCTCGTGCTGGGCTGGGCGCTGGCGACCGGACTGGCGCGCAAGGTTGTCGACGTAATCAAGCAGCCGCTCCAGACCAAGATCATCGTCGAGACCAAGCCGCCGCCGGAACTCCCCGAAGCGCCGCCGCCACCACCACCCAAACTCGCCGCGCCGCCGCCGCCGTTCGTGCCGCCGCCCGAGATCAACGTGGCGCTGGCTCCGCCACCCCCGGAAACGACCATTTCGACCGTCACCACGGTGCGGCCGACGACGCCGCCGCCGCCAATCGCGTCGCCGCCGCCGGTGATTGCCCCGCCGCCGAAGCCGGCGCCGGTGGCTCCACGCCAGATCGTGCGCACACCCGCGGTGATCGATGCGGCACGCTCCTGCGCCAAACCCGAGTACCCGTCGCTGTCGTTGCGTGCCCGCGAGACCGGAAACGTTCTGCTTGGTTTCCTGATCGGTCTCGATGGCGTGGTTGTCGAAAGCAAGGTCGAGCGCAGCAGCGGCCACCGCAGGCTTGACAGCGCGGCGCTCGAAGCGCTGTCGCTGTGCCGATTCAAGCCGGCGACGGTTGATGGCAAGCCCGAGAAGTCGTGGGCGCGCATTGAATACGTTTGGAAAATCGATTGAGGCCCAGTGGCTTCACGGCTGCACAATTTTTAATGGGGACACGTTTCATGTTCAGACTTATTACTCTCCGCAAGTTCACTGCCGTCGCGCTCCTTGGCCTAGGTGTGGCCGTCGCGGGGGTTTCCACTCCTAGCCTGGCCCAGGCAGCCAAGTCTGCCAAGGCCGCGGCGGGTGCCAAGGCGCCTGAGGCTGCGCCTGCGCCAGCTCCGGCGCCAGCCGCCGAGGCTGCGCCAGCTGCGTCGCCGGCCCCGGATGCCGCGTCCGCCCCTGCTGCCACGCCAGCCCCGGAAGCGGCACACCAAGTCGACAAGGTCACGGTCGACAACCCTTACGGGTTGGAGGCAATGTGGCGCACCGGTGACATGGTCTCCAAGGGCACGCTGATCCTGCTGGTGCTGATGTCGATCGGCTCCTGGTACATCGGGGTGCTCAAGGTAATCGAGCAGGCCAAGGTCTTCCGCCATGCTGACGAAGCCCGCAAGAAGTTCTGGCAGGGCAAAACCGTTGCCGAAGGTGCCCAGGCCCTGCATGTCGACAGCGCCTTCCGCTTCATCGCTGACGCCGGCGTCGATGCCCGCACGCATCACGAGGGCACGATGGTCGAGCACATCGCGCTCAACGACTGGGTTGCCCTGTCGCTGCAGCGCTCGGTCGACACGGTTTCGAACCGGCTCCAGGGTGGTCTCGCCTTCCTGGCCACCGTCGGCTCGACCGCCCCGTTCGTTGGCCTGTTCGGGACCGTTTGGGGGATCTACCACGCCCTGACCGCGATCGGCATCGCCGGACAGGCGTCGATCGACAAGGTCGCCGGCCCGGTTGGCGAGGCGCTGATCATGACCGCGCTCGGCCTGGCGGTGGCTGTTCCTGCGGTGCTGGGCTACAACTGGCTGGTTCGCCGCAACAAGGTGGCGATGGACCGGGTGCGCCATTTCAGCGGTGAACTCCACAAGGTGTTGCTGGCATCCAATGCCGCGGGCGCGCGCAAAGCCTGAGTCGAGGTAAACGATGGGAATGAGCCTTCAAACCAGCGACGAATACGAAGATCGCGTCGTATCGGACATCAACACCACGCCGCTGGTGGATGTGATGCTGGTGCTGCTGATCATCTTCCTGATCACCATTCCGGTGGTGACGTCGAGCATTCCGGTCGAGCTGCCCAAGGAGCGCAACGTTCCGACGCAGACCAAACCGGAAAACGTGATCCTGGCGGTCGATCGGGACGGCGAGGTGTTCTGGAACACCATGCACATCGCCAACCAGAACGAACTCGTCGAGCGGCTCAAGAAGGTCTCGGTGCTTGACCCGCAGCCCGAAGTTCACATCAGGGGCGATCTCAACGTGCGGTTCGAGTCGATCGGACGGGTAGTCGTGGCGGCCCAGCGGGCCGGAATCCTGCGGGTCGGCTTCATTACCGAGCCTGCCGGGCGCGCCAACTGATTCGCAGGGGAAACCAAGATGGCAATGAATGTCGGCCCCTCGTCCGATGGCGAACAGGAAGTGATGATGGACATCAACACGACGCCGCTGATCGACGTCATGCTGGTGTTGCTGGTCATGCTGATCATCACCATTCCGATCCAGACCCACGCGGTCAAGCTCAACATGCCCTCCGGGGCGGCCCAGCAACCACTGGTGCAGCCCGAGATCGTCCAGATCGGCGTCGACTTCGACGGCACCGTTTACTGGAACGGCAACATCGTCGATGACCCGGCGGTGCTCTCAGAGAAGCTCGCTGCGGTGGCATCGGTTCCCGACCAGCCGGAGGTCCATCTGCGGCCGCACAAGCTGGTCAAATACGATTCGGTGATGAAGGTGATGGCGATGGCGCAGCGCCTTGGCGTGACCAAGATCGGGATCGTCGGCAACGAACAGTACATGGAATGAGCAAGGCGGAGATTGGGATGAGTTTTAAATTTGCGGCACGGATGGTGGCGCGCGCGGTAGTGGCGGCGTCGGTGCCGGTGATGACTGCGGCGCTATTGGCTTTTGGCGGCAGCGTCTACGCCAAGGAAGATGGCAAGCCCGCGGAAGCGGTGCGGGCGGAGCTGGGCAAATCACTGGGCGAGGTTCAGGCCCTGATGCAGAAAGGCAAGTATCGTGAAGCCCTTGCCGAATTGAAGGATGCCGACGACGTCAAGGACCGTACGCCCTACGAGAACTACGTGATCGAGCGTTTGCGCAGTTCGGCGGCGGCCCGTGCGGGCGACAATGAAACCGCCCTCAAGTCGTTCCGGGCGGTGCTTGCGTCGGGTCGCCTCGGACCCAAGGAACGCGCGCAGTTCCAGGAGGGGCTGATCGCGATGGAATATCGCACGCGTGACTACGACGCGGTGATCGAACTTGCCGGCGCCTACTTTCGCGACGGCGGCAGTGACGCTTCCATCCGCACCCTCTACCAGCAGTCGCTCTACCTCAAGGGGGACTACGCAGGTGTGGCGCGCGAGCTGAGCGCGGAGATCGACGCCGACGCCAAGGCCAATCGCAAACCCTCCGAGGAGCGGCTGCAGCTGCTCGCCAACGCGTACCTGAAGCAGTCGAACCAGGCCGGTTACATCGATGCGCTGGAACGCCTGCTCAGCTACTACCCCAAGAAGGAATACTGGACCGACGCGATCTACCGGATCGCGCAGCTGCCGGGAATGCGCGAGCGCCTCGCTCTCGATCTCGCCCGCCTGCGGCTGGACGTCGGGCAATCACGCAACGTTGCGGATTTTCTTGAACCAGCCCAACTGGCACTCCAGGCTGGATACCCGCTCGAGGCCCTCAAGTTTCTCGACCAGGGTTTCGCCAGCGGCAAGCTCGGCGTCGGCCCCGAGGGCGAACGCCACAAGCGGTTGAGGGATCTCGCCAAGCGTCAAGCCGCCGAAGACGCCGGTTCGCTCAAGGACGCGGAGAAGCTGGCGCTGGCCTCGGCTGATGGCAAGTTGGCACTGTCCAACGGCTACGACCTGGTGCTCAACGGGCAGAACGAAAAGGGCCTGGCGTTGATGGCCGCGGGCATGTCCAAGGGCGGCATCAAGCAAATGGACGACGCCCGGCTGCTGTTGGGCTATGCTCAGTATGTCGCCGGCCAGAAATCCAAGGCGATCCAGACGCTGCGTTCGATCAATGGCAACAGTGCTCCTGCAGTGCTGGCCAAGCTCTGGGTGATTCAGCTCTCGAACTAGCAGGAGACAGGGTGGCAGCTGGGCACCGCGCGAACCGCTACCGCATAAGGGTGATCGCACCGTCAGGGGCACACCTGTCACTGGAGCAGTTCGACCGAGCAGTCACCTGGTTCACCGCGCGCGGACACGAGATTCGCAGCGACGTTCCCCGCACTTCCTGGCAGCGCTTCTCGGCCAGCGACGACGAGCGCCTCGCGGCGATCCATGCGGCCGCCCGGGAGCAGGACATCGACGCCGTCATGGTGGTGCGTGGCGGCTACGGTCTTTCCCGGCTGCTCGACCGCATCGACTGGGCGCTGGTCGCACAGTCCGCGCAGCGCGGCGTGCGCTGGGTCGGCTATAGCGACTTCACGGCGTTCCAGTTGGCCCTGCTGGCCAACAGCTCGGCGCACAGCATCGCCGGGCCGTCGTTTGCCTGGGATTTCGGCCGCCCGGAACCCGATGTCTACACCGTCGCCTCGCTCGAGGCGGCGCTATCGGATCGGCCCGCCGAGATCTCCTGGCAGGCGGAGAGCGTTCCGCCTGCCATCGCGCAGTCCCCGGAACTGCGCGGCACGCTCTGGGGCGGCAACCTGACCATGGTCGCCGGTCTGGCCGGTACGCCCTACCTGCCGCAGATCAACGGCGGCCTGCTGTTTCTCGAGGACGTCGCCGA
Organism: Burkholderiaceae bacterium; assembly: GCA_024643785.1. Taxonomy (GTDB): domain Bacteria; phylum Pseudomonadota; class Gammaproteobacteria; order Burkholderiales; family Burkholderiaceae_E; genus JAGXFR01. The sequence continues at coordinate 15,349 of JAHEMI010000179.1, read as the reverse complement.
GCACCCCTACCGCATCGAGCGCATGCTCCACCAGTTGCACTACGCCGGGGTGCTGGCCAAGCAGCGGGCGATCATCTTCGGTGCATTCACCGACTGGCGGCCGTCAGGCCACGACAACGGTTATGACTTCGCGGCGATGCTGGCCTACTGGCGGACGCGGATCGCGACCCCGATCGTGACCGGATTGCCGTTTGGCCACGTCGAACGCAAGGCCAGCCTCGAGCTCGGGCGCGACTACCGGCTTGCGAGCACCGGGGATTCGCTGGTACTGACCGCCTGCTGATTGACCGCCCACTCGACGCGGCGCTCCTCGATCGCGTGACACGCGCTCGAAGAATCTCCTTCCAGCGCCAGGATCTTCGGCCGTTCGCGCTTGCAGCGCTCTTCGGCGTAGGGACAGCGCGGATGGAACGAGCAGCCTGAGGGCGGGTTGAGCGGATTGGGCACTTCTCCAGATACCGGCTTGCGCGCGCGTCCGGTCATCTTCACGTCAGGGATCGCGTCGAGCAGCATCCGGGTGTAGGGGTGTTGCGGGCGCTGGAACAGCGTCTTCTTCGGTGCCAGCTCGACGATGCGCCCGAGATACATCACACCGATGCGGTCGCTGACGTGGTGCACCACTGCGAGGTTGTGCGAGATGAAGAGATAGGTCAGGTGGTCATCGCGCTGCAGCTTGCGCATCAGGTTGAGCACCTGCGCCTGCACCGAAACGTCGAGCGCCGAGGTTGGTTCGTCGCAGACCAGGAACTCGGGTTGCGAGGCGAGCGCGCGGGCAATCGATATCCGCTGGCGCTGCCCGCCTGAGAACTGGTGCGGGAACTTCTCGGCATCCCCGCCGGCGAGCCCGACATGTTCGAGCAGTTGCCGCACGCGCTCGTCGACATCGCCGCGCGAGCTCATCAGCTGATGCACCCAGATCGGTTCAGCGACGATCTGCGACACCGTCCAGCGCGGATTCAGGCTGGCGTACGGGTCCTGGAAAATCATCTGCATCCGTCGCCGCAGGGCCGCCGCACGCGGACTGTTGAGTTCGGTAACCAGGTCCTTGCCGTCGAAGCTGATCGACCCGGAGTTGGGGGTGTAGAGGCCGACCAGCATCCTGGCGACAGTCGATTTGCCGCAGCCCGATTCGCCCACCAGTGCCAGGGTCTCTCCCCTGCGAATCGAGAACGAAATGTCGTCGACGGCGTGCAGCAACTGGCGCGGCTGGCGCTCGATGATCCGATTGAGCCAGGGTCGCGAGACGTCGAAGATCTTCGAGATGCCCTTGGCCTCGAGCAGCGTGCTCATCGCTGTTCTCCGATGCTCGCGGGCGATTCATGGAGCCAGCAGGCCGCCAGCGAGGTGGCGCTGGCGCTCAACTCCGGGCGCCGCTGGCGGCAGATGTCCATCGCCTGCGGGCAGCGCGGGTTGAAGGCGCACCCCGGGGGAATGGCGTTCAGGCGCGGCATCGAACCGTCGATCTGCGCCAGGTGATCGCGCTCCTCGGCGATCGACGGGATGGAACCCATCAGCCCCACGGTGTAGGGATGCTGCGGGCGATTGATCACGTCGGACACGGCGCCGATTTCCGCGATCCGGCCGGCATACATCACCGCCACCCGATCGGCGGTCTCGGCAATCACGCCCATGTCGTGGGTGATCAGCATCACGGCTGTGCCGTGTTCGCGGCACAGCTTCTTGATCAGCGTGATGATCTGCGCCTGGATCGAGACGTCGAGCGCGGTGGTGGGCTCGTCGGCGACCACCAGCTTGGGCTCCGCCGCCAGTGCCAGGGCGATCACGACCCGCTGGCGCATGCCGCCCGAGAAGTGGTGCGGGTAGGAGTTGATCCGGGCCCGCGCTGCCGGAATCCCGGTTGCCTCGAGCAGTTCGACCGCTCGCTCGCGAGCCTGGGCGGCGGTCAGCGGCAGATGGGTCATGATGGTTTCGACCAGCTGTTCACCGACCGTGTAGAGCGGATTGAGCGAAGTGAGCGGGTCCTGGAAGATGGCCCCGATCTCGCGGCCGCGAATCTTCCTCATCTCGGCGTTCGGCAACTGGTCGATCCGGCGGCCCGAGAGCCAGATCTCGCCGCCGCAAATCCGTCCGGGCGGTTCGAGCAGGCCGATGATTGCGGCGCCGGTCAGCGACTTGCCGGCACCAGATTCGCCCACTACCCCGAGCACCTCGCCGGGATTGATCGCCAGCGAGACGCCGTCGATTGCGGTGAGCGTGCCGCGGCGTCCGGGGAACTCAACCCGCAGGTTCTTGACTTCGAGCAGGGGGGAATTCATCGCAGCTTCGGATTGAGCGCGTCGCGCAGCCAGTCGCCCAGCAGGTTGACCGACATGCACAGCAGCACCAGGGCGGCGCCCGGGAAGACCACCAGCCACCACTCGCCGGAATAAAGGAACTGGTTGCCGGTGTTGATCATCGTGCCCAGGGATGGCGAGGTCGGCGGAACACCGACGCCGAGGAACGACAGCGTCGCCTCGGTGATGATCGCGGTGGCGACGTTGATCGTGGCGATCACCAGCACTGGACCCAGGACATTGGGCAGCACGTGGCGGACCATGATCCGCCAGGGGCGAACCCCGATAACGCGCGCCGCCTGGACGTATTCCTTGCTCTTCTCGACCAGCGTCGAGCCGCGCACGGTGCGGGCGTACTGGACCCAGTTGGCCAGCCCGATCGAGCCGATCAGCACGATCAGCGAGAGCATGTCGGTATGGATGTCGCTGGGCAGCGCGGCGCGTGCTCCGCCGTCGATCAACAGCGCGATCAGGATCGCCGGAAAGGAGAGCTGGACGTCGGCGACGCGCATGATGAACGCGTCGAGCCGGCCACCGATGTAGCCCGAGATCAGCCCCAGTCCGACCCCCAGGATCATGGCGAAAGCGACCGCAGCGAGCCCGACCAGCAGCGAAATTCGTGAGCCGTAGAGAATCGTCGAGAAGACATCGCGTCCCTGGTCGTCGGTTCCCAGCGGGAACGACGCGTGACCATCGGCCAGCCAGGCCGGCGGCAGCAGCGAGTTGTCGAGCGAGAGGGTAGCGAGGTCAAACGGAGTGTGCGGCGCGATCAGGTTGGCAAAGATCGCACCGAATATCATGATCGCCGCGACGATGGCCGCGACGATGGCGACCGGAGTGTTCCGGAAGCTATGGAATAGGTCGCCGTCGAGAAAACGCCGAAGGGCGCCCGGTTTGACCGGGTGCCCTTCGGTGGTTGCAGCAGATTGCTTCATTCAGTTCGCCGTGGGTACGGGGTTGTTACTTCATTACGACCCATTTGAACGGATTGAAGTTGTCGGCCAGCTGCACCAGGGTCACGTTCTTGCTCATGCCCCAGGCGAGCGCCTGCTGATGCAGCGGCAGGTGACCGACGTCGTCGGCGTGGATCTTGTTGGCCTCCTCGATCATGGCCTGGCGCTTGGCCTGGTCGGTCTCCGAGGCGATCTTGACCGTCAGCGCATCGAGCTTGGAATTGCTGTAGCTGCCAAGGTTGAACTGGCCCTGGCCGCTGGCGCCCGGGGTCGACATCAGGTTGTAGAACGGGTTGTGGGCGTCATAGCCGCTGGGCGTCCAGCCGAGCAGGTAGAACGAGGTGTTGCGCGACAGGATCTTCGGGAAATAGGTTGCCTTGGGCTCGGCTTCGAGGTTGATCTTGACCCCGACTTTCGCGAGCATGCTGGCCACCGCCTGGCAGATCTGGGCGTCGTTGACGTAGCGATCGTTCGGGCAGTTCATCTTGACCTCGAACCCGTTCGGATAGCCGGCATCGTCGAGCAGCTTCTTCGCGGCGGCCGCGTCATACGGCAGGCGCTTGTTCTGCGCCTCGGTGAAGCCCCTGACCCCCGGCGCGTACATCAGCGCCGTCGGCCGTGCTGCGCCGCGCATGATCTTGGACTTGATCGCCTCGATGTCGATGGCCTGGTAGAAAGCCTGGCGCACCCGCTTGTCCTTGAACGGGTTCTTGCCCTTGACGTTGGAGTAGAGCAGTTCGTCGCGGCTCTGGTCCATGCCGAGGAAGATCGTGCGCATTTCCGGGCCGACCATGACCTTCAGGTTCGGGCTGGCCGAAAGCCGCGGAATGTCCTGCAGCGGAACCGGTTGCATCATGTCGATCTCGCCCGAGAGCAGCGCTGCCACGCGGGTGGCGTCGTTGCCGATCGGGGTGAGGATGACCTCGTCGACGTTGGTGTCGACCTTGTCCCAGTAGTTGAGGTTGCGCACCAGCACCGTGCGCACGCCCGGGTCACGCGACTTCAGGCGGAAAGGCCCGGTGCCGTTGGCCTTGAACGACGCGGTGTTCTCGATGCCCTTGCGCTTGTCGACCGGACGGGTCGCGTTGTTGTCCTCGCACCACTTCTTGCTCATCATGTAGAAGCTGGTCATCAGGTCGGGCAGGATCGGGAACGGTGCCTTGGTGATGACATCAACGGTGTAGTCGTTGACTTTCTTGACGTCGGCGACCTGGCCCAGGTAGGACTTCATGTCCGAGCCGTCGGCGGCGCCACGCGCCAGCGAGAACAGGACGTCGTCGGCTGTGAATGGCGTGCCGTCATGGAAGGTCACGCCCTTGCGCAACTCGAAGCGCCAGGTGGTCGGGTTCGGCTGGAACCACTTGGCGGCAAGCAGGCCGGTGAGGCCGAGCTTCTTGTCGCGCCCAACCAGCGGCTCGTAGATGTTGCCGGTGAAGCTCAATTGCATCGACTCGTTGAGCGAATGCGGGTCCATCGACAGCGCGTCGCCCTGGTCGGCGATCCGGAAGGTCTTGGCGTGCACCGCCGTGCTCATCGCGAGCGCGGTTGCGAAGGTCAGCGCCATTGTTCGTAACGACAGTTTCATCCCCATCTCCTCCTAGTTGCGGCACTTCGGCCGCGTCGGTTTACTGACCGGATCAATGATGACCGGATTCAATCGCGATCCAGCCATTCCCGGGCGATGCGCGCGTAGAGCGTAGCACCCAGCGGCAGGATCGCGTCATTGAAGTCGTAGCTGGTATTGTGCAGGAAACACCCGCTGGCGGCGCCACCCTGGCCGATGCGCAGGTAGGCGCCGGGGCGCTCGCGCAACATGAACGAGAAATCCTCGGCGCCCATGCTGGGCGGCAGATCGGTCACCAGGTTGGCCGTGCCAACGAGGTCGGCCGCCACCTGCTGGGCAAAGAGCGCCTCGGGGGCGGAGTTGATCGTCGACGGGTAGAGGCGCTCATAGTGGACGCTCGCCTGGGCTCCGAGCCCACTGGCGACTGCCGTCGCCAGCGCCGAGAGGCGCTCCTCGACGAGGTCCTGGGTGGCGGTGTGGAAGGTGCGCACCGTGCCCACGATCTGCGCCTCGTGCGGAATCACGCTCATCGCTTCCGGGTTGCCGGCCTGGACCGAGCACAGGCTCACCACCGCGGAATCGATCGGGTTGACGTTACGCGAGACGATCGACTGGGCGGCCGTGATGATGTGGGCCGCGACCACCACCGGGTCGATCGCCAGATAGGCATGCGCGCCATGACCGCCGCGCCCGGTGATCGTGATCGTCACCCGGTCGGCCGCGGCCATCATCGGGCCGGGACGCACCGCGATCGTGCCGGGCGGCAACCCGGGCCAGTTGTGCATCGCGAATACCGCGTCGCACGGGTAGCGATTGAACAGCCCGTCCTCGATCATTGCCCGCGCCCCGGCGTAACCCTCCTCGCCGGGCTGGAAAATGAGGTAGACCGTGCCGTCGAAATCACGGTTGGCCGCCAGGTGGCGCGCCGCGCCCAGCAGCATCGTGGTGTGGCCGTCGTGGCCGCAGCCATGCATCAGCCCGGGCCTGGTCGAGCGGTGCGCGAATTCGTTGGCCTCCTGCATCGGCAGCGCGTCCATGTCCGCGCGCAGTCCGACGCTGCGGCCACGGGTGTCGGTCCGGCCGCGGATTACGGCGACGATGCCGGTAACGCCGATGCCGCGCTCGATGTGATCGACGCCATAGCGCTCGAGTTCCCTGGCCACCAGATTTGAGGTGTAGACCTCCTCGAAGCCGAGCTCCGGATGGCGATGGAGTTCGTGGCGGATTGCCTCGAGCTCGGGAGCGAACCCCCCGATCTCGGCGAGCATGGCGGCAGAGTCGTTGGATTGGTCAGTTGTCTGCAACATCGGCCTCAGCGTCGTCCGGTTGGTCGTGGTCTGGAATCAATGTGCCGCAGCCGCGCGATCAACCCGCAGGCGCGGATCGACTGCGAAGTAGAGCAGGTCGACGGCGAGATTGATGACCACGAAGATGAGCGCGATCATGATCAGGTAGGCGGCCATGATCGGAATATCGGCGCTTTGCACCGCCTGGATGAAGAGCAATCCCATCCCTGGCCACTGGAACACCGTCTCGGTGATGATCGCGAAGGCGATGATCGAGCCCAGTTGCAGCCCGGTGATCGTGATCACCGGCACCAGGGTGTTCTTGAGCGCATGCCCGAAGTGAACCGCGCGGTCGCTCAGGCCGCGGGCGCGGGCGAACTTGATGTAGTCGGTACGCAGGACTTCGAGCATTTCGGCGCGCACCAGCCGCAGGATCAGCGTCAGCTGGAACAGGCACAAGGTGATCGAGGGCAGCACCAGGTTCTTCCAGCCGCCGCCCAGCAGGCTGCTGGTCCACCAGCCAATCGAGACGATGTCGCCGCGCCCGTAGGACGGCAGCCAGCCGAGCAGCACCGCGAAGACCAGGATCAGCAGGATTCCGATCAGGAAGGTGGGCAGCGATACTCCGAGCAGCGAACCGGCCAGGAACACATTCGACAGGAACGAGTCCTTGCGTAGCGCTGTGTACACCCCCATTGGCACGCCGATCACCAGTGCCAGCACCGCCGCCACCAGCGACAACTCGAGGGTCGCCGGGAAACGCTCCTTCATCAGCGTCGAGACCTTGCGGCCCTGACGGTAGGAGATGCCGAATTCGCCCTGCGCGGCCCGGCCGGCGAAGTGCACGAACTGGACATAGAAGGGCTTGTCCAGGCCGAGGCTCTGGCGCAGCGCGGCGCGATCTTCCTGCGAGGTTTCCTGCCCGACCATCGCCAGGATCGGATCGCCGACGTACTGGAAGAGCGCGAACGAAATGAAGGCGACCACCAGCATTACCAGCGTAGCCTGGACCAGGCGTTGGATTACGAAAGCCAGCATAGCGCTCGTCTGCCCGTGATCGTCGTGCGGTGTCCGGCCTGCTCGTCGTCGGTGATCAAGCGGGCTGCGACAGGAACTTCTCGACCAGCCTGACCCAGAAGCTTGCGCCCAGCGGGATCAGGTCGTCGTTGAAATCGTAGTTGGGATTGTGCAGTGTGCATGGCCCTTCGCCGTGCCCGCTGGCGCGGTGTTCGCCGTCGCCGTTGCCGATCAGCACGTAGCTGCCCGGGCGCTCCAGCAGCATGTAGGAAAAGTCCTCCGAGCCCATGGTCGGCTCGCAGACTTGCACCGCGTCCGCGCCGATCATCTCGGCAAGCACCTCGCGGGCAAAGAGGCTCTCGCGTTCGTGGTTGATCGTCGGCGGGTAGTTGCGATGAAAACTAAACTCGGCCGTGGCGCCGAAGACCGGCGGCAGCCCGGCGGCGATCTCGCGCATGCGCTGCTCGATCACGTCGAGCGCTTCGAGGCTGAAGGTGCGTACCGTGCCTTCGATCGCCGCGGTATCGGGGATGACGTTGCTGGTCTCGCCGGTGTGGATCTGGGTGACCGAGAGCACCGCCGATTCGATTGGCTTCTTGTTGCGGGTGACGATGGTCTGTAGCGCCATCACCAACTGGCAGGCGACCAGCACGGGGTCGACCGCCAGGTGCGGGGCGGCGGCGTGGCCACCCTTGCCGGTGATCACGATCTGGAACTCGTTGCTCGAGGCCATCACCGGACCGGGCGCGACCGCAAACTCACCCACGGGCAGGCCGGGCCAGTTGTGCACGCCGAAAACCGCGTCGCAGGGGAATTGCCTGAAGAGCCCGTCCTCGATCATCTTGCGCGCACCGGCACCGCCCTCTTCGGCGGGCTGGAAGATCAGGTGCACGACGCCGTCGAAGTTGCGGTGGCTGGCAAGATGGCGCGCCGCGGCCAGCAGCATCGCCACGTGCCCGTCGTGACCGCAGGCGTGCATCCGGCCCGGGGTGCTCGAGCGATGTTCGAAGCCGTTGTGCTCGGTCATCGGCAGCGCATCCATGTCGGCACGCAGCCCGATCGAACGCTTGCTGGTGCCGGCGCGAATCGTCCCGACTACGCCGGTGCCGCCCAGTCCGCGCGAAACCTCGATGCCCCATCCCGCGAGCTGGGTCGCTACCAGTTCTGCGGTGCGGTGCTCTTCATAGCAGAGTTCGGGATGCGCGTGGATCTCGCGGCGCAGGGTAGCGATTTCCGGGGCAAACCCGGCAATTTCTTCAACTAGTTTCATGGGTCCAACCGCCAGACAGGAGTGACGCGAAGCAAATCATATTAGCATTCGGTGTGCCTGCCCATAGCAGGGGCGCCGGCCACCGCGGCTCGCCGGGCCACCCGCGCCGGGGTCCGCTGGTGTAGGCTCTGCCCACAGCGTTCAGCCAGGATCCGGATCGAGAGCAAATGACCACAGCCACCGCCCCCCGAATTGTCCGTGGCGCCTGCCCCCACGACTGCCCTGACACCTGCGCCCTGCTGGTGACCGTCGAGGGGGGAATGGTGACCCGGGTGGCCGGCGACCCGGAGCACCCAACCACTCGCGGAGCGCTCTGCACCAAGGTCGCCCGCTATCCGGAGCGGATCTACCACCCGGAGCGGCTCACGGTGCCGCTGCGCCGCGTCGGCGCCAAGGGCGAGGGGCGCTTCGAGCGCATCAGTTGGGACGAGGCGCTCGAGATCGTCGCCGCGCGGCTGGGCCGCATCGCGGCGCGCGATCCGCAGCGCATCCTCCCCTATAGCTATGCTGGCACAATGGGATTTGTCCAGGGCGAGGGGATGGCGTCGCGCTTTTTCCATCGCCTCGGCGCTTCGCTGCTCGAGCGCACGATTTGCTCGTCGGCGGGCATGGCAGGGTTGAGCCAGACGCTGGGCGGCTCGGTCGGGATGGACGTCGAGCGGTTCGCGGATTCGCGCCTGATCCTGATCTGGGGGTCGAACTCGATTACCTCCAACCTGCACTTCTGGAGCCTGGCGCAGCAGGCGCGGCGCAACGGCGCGCGGCTCATCGCGATCGACCCCTATCGCAGCGACACCGCCGAGAAGTGCGACGCGCACATCGCCCTGCGGCCCGGCACCGATGCCGCGCTGGCGCTCGGCATGATGAACGTGCTCATCGAGCGCGGCCTGCTCGACGATGACTACATTGCCCGTTACACCTTCGGTTTCGGGGCATTGCGCGAACGCGCCGCAACCTATCCGCCGCATCGCGTGGCCGGGATCTGCGGCATCTCCGAGCAGGAAGTCATCGACCTGGCCGTTGCCTACGGCACCACCAAACCGGCGGCGATCAGGCTCAACTATGGCCTGGCCAGGACCCATGGCGCCGCCAATGCAGTGCGCGCAGTCGTCAGTCTCCCGGCCCTGGTCGGCGCCTGGCGCGACCCCGCCGGAGGTGCACTGCTTTCCGTGAGCGGCAATTTCCCGGTCGACAAGACGCTGACCAGGCCGGACCTGATCCCCGGCTGGCCGGTGATGCCGCGCACTATCAACATGTCGACAATTGGCGATGCGCTGGCCGCGGCCGACCCGCCGGTCGAGGCGCTGGTGGTCTACAACTCGAATCCGGTGGCGGTCGCACCTCAGTCCGAACGGGTGATCGCCGGATTCGCGCGCGAGGACCTGTTCACCGTCGTGCTGGAGCATTTCCAGACCGACACCGCCGATTACGCCGATATCGTGCTGCCGGCGACGATGCAGCCCGAGCACTTCGACCTGCACAAGGCCTACGGCCACCTCTATCTGGTGGCCAACGAGCCGGCGGTGGCGCCCGCCGGGGAGGCCCGACCCAATTCCGCGATCTTCCGCGAGTTGGCGGCGCGGATGGGCTTCGACGAGCCGGCGCTGCGCGCCAGCGACGAAGAAATCGCCGCGGCCGCGATCGACTGGTCTGACCCGAGGCTGGGTGGGGCGACACTCGCCGACCTGCGCCGCAAGGGCTGGCTCAGGATGGCGGTGCCAGCCGCGCCCTTTGCCGCGGGCGGTTTTCCGACGGCGTCGGGCCGCTGCGAGTTCGTCAGCGATCGCCTGGCGGCAGAAGGGCGGGATCCGTTGCCGGATTACCTCGAGCCCTACGAGTCGCAGGCGGCTGATCCCGAACTCGCCCGGCGCTATCCGCTGTCGTTCATCTCGCCGCCGGCGCGGCATTTCCTGAACTCGACGTTCGTCAACGTCGCCAGCCTCGCGGAGCGCGAGCGCGAGCCCGAGTGCGTCATCAACCCCGTCGATGCTGGCGCGCGCGGCATCAACGATGGGGCCATGGTGCGCGCCTTCAACGATCGCGGTGCGTTCCTGGCGCGGGCCAGCGTGAGCGAGCGCATCCGCCCGGGCGTGGTGCTGGGATGGGGCGTGTGGTGGCACAAACTCGCGCCGCGCGGGCGCAACGTCAATGCGGTCACCGGACAGGCCCTGACCGATCTCGGTGGTGGGCCAACCTTCTACGACTGCCTGGTCGAGATCGAAGCAGCCGGAGAAGACCACTGATGTTCCGGTCCGCGCTGTTGGCGGTCTGCGCGGCAGGTTTGCTGGGCGGGTGCGCCGCGCCCCTCGAAGGCGTGGCGTATTACTGGCAGTCGGTCCGGGGCCATCTGGCGCTGATGCACAGCGCCGAGCCGATCGCCGAGGTGTTGCAGGAACCGGGGCTGTCACCGGCGCTGCGGGCCAAGCTCGAACTGGCGGGCGAGGTGCGGACTTTCGCGTCGGCGGAACTGGCGCTGCCGGACAATGGCAGTTACCGGTCGCTGGCCCGGATCGGGCGACCATACGTCGTCTGGAACGTGTTCGCGGCGCCTGAGCTTTCGCTGCGACTCGAGCGGTGGTGTTTCCCGGTCGCCGGTTGCGTCAGCTACCGCGGCTACTTCGAACAGGACGACGCCGAGCGTTACGCCGCCCGGTTGCGTGAGCGCGGGCTCGAGGTGCAGGTCGCGGGCGTTCCGGCCTATTCGACACTGGGCTGGTTCGATGACCCATTGCCCGACACCCTCACCCGCTATCCGGACGGCGAGATGGCGCGGCTGATCTTTCACGAACTGGCCCATCAGGTGCTCTACGTCAAGAACGATTCGCGCTTCAACGAGTCGTTCGCCACCGCAGTGGAACAGATTGGCGTTGCCCGCTGGCTGGCTGCGCACGAGCAACGAACCGGTAACTTGCAGGTGCGGCGCAGCTACCAGGCGTTTGCCGAGCGGCGGCGGGAATTCATCGCGCTGTTGCGCCGGCATCGTGCCCAGCTCGAGGGCGTTTACAGCAGCGACCTTGGCGACGACGCCAAGCGCGCGCGCAAGGCCGCGGTGCTGGCGGAGCTCCAGCGCGATTACGGCGAGTTGCGCCAGAGCTGGGGCGGGTTCTCGGGCTACGATCGCTGGTTTGCCAGCGGCGTCACCAACGCCCACCTGGGCGCGGTCGTGGAGTACAACGAGCTGGTGCCAGGTTTCATGAAGATGTTCGAAGAGCAGGGCGGCTCGCTGCCCGGTTTCTATGCGGCGGTGCGCGAACTGGCCGAGCTCCCGCGGGCGCAGCGTGACCGGCGTCTCGGCGCAGAACCGTGAGCGAGTATCGACGCCGCTGAAATTTGTTCATAATTGGACGTAACTTCGTCGCGCCGGTCGCGGCGAGTCGAATTTCGACAATGGAGGGGACATGGATCGTTTCTGGCTCAAGAGCTACCCCGCGGGCGTGCCCGCGGAAATTGACTACTCACAGTACAACTCGCTGGTGCACCTGATCGACGAGGCATTCAGCAAGTACGCCACGCGCAAGGCCTACGTCGGGATGGGCAAGGCGATTACCTTCGCCGAGGTCGACGAGATGTCGCGTCGCGTCGCCGCCTGGCTGCAGGCCCAGGGCCTGCAGAAGGGCGACCGGGTCGCAATCATGATGCCCAACGTGCTGCAGTATCCGGCGGTCATTGCCGGGGTGCTGCGCGCGGGCCTGGTGGTGGTCAACGTCAATCCGCTCTACACGCCGCGCGAGCTCGAATTCCAGCTCACTGATTCCGGCGCCAAGGCAATCTTCATCCTCGAGAACTTTGCCAGCACGCTGGCGCAAGTGATCGGGAAGACCGCGGTCAAGCACGTGGTGGTCGCCGCCATGGGCGACCTGCTGGGCCTGGCCAAGGGCACGCTGGTGAATCTCGTGGTGCGCCACGTCAAGAAGATGGTCCCGGCCTTCGAACTGCCGGGCGCGACCGGCTTCAACGCGGTGCTGGCACAGGGCGCGCGGCTGAATTTCAAGCCGGTCACGATCACCAACGATGACTACGCGTTCCTCCAGTACACCGGTGGCACCACCGGCGTGTCGAAGGGCGCAGCACTGCTGCACAAGAACATCCTTGCCAACGTGCTGCAGTCGGAAGCGTGGATGCAGCCGGCGATGAGCAATCCCAGGAAGCCGCCGCCGCCCGAGCAAAGCGTCACGGTGTGCGCGCTGCCGCTGTATCACATCTTCGCGCTGACCGTTAACTGCCTGCTGATGATGCGCGTGGGCGGACTCAACATCCTGATTCCCAATCCGCGCGACCTGCCGGCGCTGGTCAAGGAGATCCTGCCCTACAAGATCACGATGTTCCCGGCAGTCAACACGCTCTACAACGCGCTGGCCCACTACGACGGTTTCAAGCAGGTCGACTTCTCCGAACTGCGGGTGTCGATGGGTGGCGGAATGGCAGTGCAGGAGGCGGTCGCCAAGTCCTGGCTGGCGCTCACCGGTTGCCCGATCTGCGAAGGCTACGGCCTTTCCGAGACATCGCCCTCGGCGGTCTGCAATCCGACCGACAGCGATGCCTACAGCGGCATGATCGGCCTGCCGCTGCCCTCGACCGACATCGTGCTGCTCGACGACGACGGCAATCCCGTGCCGCTTGGCCAACCCGGCGAGATCGCAATCCGCGGTCCGCAGGTAATGGCCGGCTACTGGCAGAAACCGGAAGAGACCGCGAAGGTCATGACCGCCGACGGTTTCTTCAAGAGCGGCGACATCGGCGTCATGGACGAGCGCGGCTACACCACGATCATCGATCGCAAGAAGGACATGATCCTGGTGTCGGGTTTCAACGTCTATCCCAACGAGGTCGAAGGGGTGGTGGCGATGCACCCGGGCGTGCTCGAATGTGCGGCGGTGGGCGTGCCCGACGAGCATTCCGGCGAAGCGGTCAAGCTCTTCGTCGTCAAGAAGAGCGACAGCCTGACCGAACGCGAGCTGATCGAATTCGCCGCCAAGGAACTGACCAACTACAAGCGGCCGAAGCACATCGAGTTCCGCACCGAGTTGCCCAAGACCAACGTCGGCAAGATCCTGCGCCGCGAGTTGCGCGACGAGGAACTGAAGAAGAAGGGCTAAAGGGACCAGACCGGGGCGGCGCGCACTGCGCGTCCCGGAACAAAAAAAAGCCCCGCTGCGAACAGCGGGGCTTTTTACTTCTTTACGACTGCTGACTTACGTCAGCCGGTCATCAGAAGTTGTGACGGATACCAAAGCTGGTTTGGGTCTTGTCGGCCAGGTCGAAACGCAGAACCGTACCGTACACGAAGGTGGCCTTCGACAGCGGATACTTGCCTTCGAGCAGGTAGTTGGTGGACTCGAGGCCGCTGGTGGTCACGCGGGCAATGTCGAGAACCACGGCAACCGGACCAAGCTTGGTGCCGCCACCGAGGGTGTAACCCTTGATGCCAGCGCCTTGGTCGCCTTGGTCGATGACGCTCGCCGCGACAACGCCCATGCCGAAGTTGTACTGGCCGCCGAGCGCCCAGCCGGCGCTGCCGCTACCGTCAACCTTGTTGTACGACAGGGCAACGACCATCGGGCCCGAACGATACACGGCGTTGGCATCGATCTTCGAGTTGCCACCGTTGTCGGCGTCCATCACATAACCCAGCGTGGCGCTGAAGCCGCCGAAGTTGGGGGTGGTGTAGGCCCACGCGCTGTTGTTACGGGTCGCGCCGCCGGCGGCGCCGAAGGTGTTGTACTGGGCGCTATAGTTGGCGGTACCGGTCAGTTCCCAGTTGGCTACGCCGTAGAACGAAGGCGAGAGCGAACGGCCCATGCGCAGCGAGCCGAAGCCGCCGTCGAGTTGCAGCCAGGCAGCGCGCTGATAGGTCGAGCTGTCGGTCGCGCCCGTTTCGGGGTTCACGGCCATTTCGTAGTTGAACGAGGCCTTCAGGCCGCCGCCCAGATCTTCGGTGCCTTTGACGCCGAGACGGCTGTTGCCGTTGTTGCCGCCGCCGTTGGCGCTCATATTGGCGTCCGAATCGGTAATCTTCGAGACGGCGATGTCAGCCACGCCATACAGGGTTACTTGCGCGAACGCAGCAGCCGGCAGAGCAGCCGCGACGGCCACTGCGAGTAGGGTTTTCTTCATGAGTAAATCTCCTAGGGTTGTCGACAAATCACCGACAGCTCTTCTTAGCCGTCGCGCCTTCCGAGCACAATCTTTTTGCATCTCGGTCGGAAGTCAGGTCAATTGTCGCGGAAAAGGACGGGCGGTCAAAGGAATCGACGCGGGCAGTGACCAATTCCCGGTTATCCTGTCGTTTGTGTGCAACAAACAACGCCATTGGCTCGGGGCTCGGCCCCGGTCGTCGGGGCGCCAATTTGTAAGGGAGTGGCAGGGATGGTTGACTCGGTGGTTGGGCTGTCGCGCAGGGACCAGCTGATCGCGGCCTTCGGGCGCTCGCTGGCAGTGCTCAGTTCGGCGCATCCCGCGGTGCGGCTGAACCCGGCGCAGGGCATCAGCGAGCCGGAACAGCCGCTTGCTCCCGACGAGATGCGCCTCTCGGGGGCCCTGATGAGGGTCAATCACGTCGGCGAGATCTGCGCCCAGGCGCTCTACGAGGGGCAGGCGGCAGTGGCACGCAACCCTGAAGTGCGCTCGCACCTGCTGGAGGCCGCCGACGAAGAGGCCGACCATCTTGCCTGGACCAGGACCCGACTCGACGAACTCGGGGCCCGGCCGTCGCTCCTCAATCCGCTCTGGTACGCGAGCTCGTTCGCGATCGGGGTCGTGGCCGGCCAGCTCGGCGACCAGGTCAGCCTCGGCTTCGTGGCCGAGACCGAGGACCAGGTGGAGCGCCATCTCGAAGGCCATCTGGCGCGCCTGCCGGAACGCGATGCCCGCTCACGGGCGATCGTGGCCCAGATGAAGGACGACGAGGCGCGCCACGGCGCGGAGGCGGTGCAGCTCGGGGCCAGCGCGTTGCCGCTGCCGGTGGG
>JAHEMI010000160.1 GCA_024643785.1 Burkholderiaceae bacterium | reverse complement strand
CCGGTTGCGACACGCTGATCTTCATCACCGGGCGCTCGAAGCGTGCGGTCGAGGACTACTTCGACCGCAGCCCGGAACTCGAGGCCGAACTCGAGGCCAAGGGCAAGACCGAGGCACTGGCGGCGATCCGCAACATCATCCCGCCGCACGTGCGGGTGCTGTTCGTGCGCCAGTCGGCGCCGCTCGGCCTGGGCCACGCGGTGCTGTGCGCGGCGCCGATGATCGGCCGCGACGAGTTCTTCGCGGTGCTGCTGCCCGACGACCTGATCGACGGTTATCCAATCGGGGTGCTGAGCCAGATGTGGCCGGTCGCCGCCGAGCATGCCGCTTCGGTGGTGGCGGTCGAGCAGGTCACGCGCGAGGACGTCAGCAAGTACGGCATCGTCGAATCGGCCTCCGAAGACGGACCCGTGATGAAGCTCAAGGGCATCGTCGAGAAGCCGGCGATCGACAAGGCACCATCGACCAGCGCGGTGGTCGGGCGCTACATCCTGCACTCGAGCGTGCTCGAGACGCTGGCGACGCAGCAGGCCGGGGCCGGCGGCGAGATCCAGCTTACCGACGCCCTGGTCGGGCAGATCGAATCACCGGGGCTCTACGGCTACCGTTTCGGCGGCAAGCGCTTCGATTGCGGTGACAAGCGCGGTTTCCTGACCGCCAATATTCACTTCGGACTGAAGTAGCGGCTGGAACCTGGTCAGTGAGGATTCTCTACCATCACCGGACAGCATCGCGCGACGGGCAGGCGGTTCACATCGACGAGATGATCGCGGCGATGAGGATGCTTGGGCACGAGGTGCACGTCGTGGCCCCGTCGATCGCCTCGGAAGGCGAGATGGGCGACAAAGCCGGATGGGTACACGGGCTCAAGAGTCACTTGCCCAAGGCGATCTACGAATTGCTCGAGCTTGGGTATTCGCTGGTGGCGTACCGGCGACTGGTCGCGGCCGCCAGTCAATTCAAACCCGACTTCATATACGAACGCTACAACCTTTTTCTATTGTCAGGCGCGATGCTCGCGCGCAAGCTGCACGTGCCACTGCTGCTCGAGGTCAATGCGCCACTGGTGCAGGAGCGATCGCGACACAGCGGCGGACTGTCACTGATGCGGCTGGCGCGCTGGGCCGAAGGATTTGCGTGGCGCAACGCATCATATGTCCTACCGGTGACGAAGGTTCTGGCTGCCCATGTGGCGGCCTACGGAGTGCCGCCAGAGCGGATCTCGGTAATTCCCAACGGTATCAACAAAGCGCACTTTGCAAATGCGCACTCTCCGAAAACCGCAAAACACGCGCTGGGTCTGGAAGGACAACTAGTGCTCGGCTTTACCGGGTTCGTGCGCGACTGGCATGGCGTTGATCGCGTGGTCGCCTGGATGGCGACCGGGTCTGCCCCCAAGAACTCGTACCTGTTGCTCGTCGGGGACGGCCCTGCACGCGCCGATCTGGAATCGCTCGCCAAGCGCCTGGGAGTCTCGGAACGGGTGAGAATAACCGGGTTCGTCGATCGCGAACTGGTGCCCGAATACGTGGCTGCTTTTGACGTCGCCCTGCAGCCGGCGGTGACCGCCTACGCTTCGCCGCTTAAGATGATCGAGTATCTTGCGCTTGGCAAAGCGATCGTGGCGCCGCGGGAACCAAACCTGCTGGAGATACTTGAAGACGGTGAAAATGCGCTGATGTTCGATAGCGCAGCACCGGACGGTCTCGAGCAGGCGCTAACGGCAGTATGCGCAGACGCCGAGATGCGAGCGAGACTGGGGTTGGGAGCAGGCACCACCATCACCCGGCGCGAGTTGACCTGGGCTGCAAATGCCCGCAAGGTTGTCGATCTCGCCGTCAATGAAATGGAGAAGTCCGCGCCTCAGCGCGTGAATCACAAACAACCGGAGCAATTGTCATGAGCGTACGCAAACTATTCGAACTGGACGGCAAGATCGCCTTGATCACTGGCGGGTCGCGCGGGCTCGGCCTGCAGATG
The DNA here is from genome assembly GCA_024643785.1 of Burkholderiaceae bacterium. GTDB lineage: Bacteria > Pseudomonadota > Gammaproteobacteria > Burkholderiales > Burkholderiaceae_E > JAGXFR01. Next base: position 1,188 of record JAHEMI010000160.1, on the reverse strand, counting down.
GCCGAGGCGCTGGGCGAGATGGGCTGCAAGGTAGCGATCAGTGCGCGCAAGGCCGACGAGCTCGCGCAGGCCAAGTCGCATCTCGAGGCGATGGGGGTCGAGGTGCTGACCGTGGTCAACGACCTCTCCAAGCCCGAAGGAATTCCGGGACTGGTCGACCAGGTGCTCGAGCGTTTCGGCACCATCGACATCCTGGTCAACAATGCCGGCGCGACCTGGGGCGCCCCGGCCGAGGATCACCCCGACGCTGCCTGGCGCAAGGTGATGGCGCTCAACATCGACGCGATGTTCTTCCTCTCGCGCGAAGTCGGCAAGCGGGTGATGATCCCGGCCAAGAGCGGCAAGATCATCAACATCGCCTCGATCGCGGGGCTGCGCGGCACGCCGCCGGGGATGAACACCATCTCCTACAGCACCTCCAAGGCGGCGGCGATCAACTTCACCCGCACGCTGGCCTCGGAATGGGGGCAGTACAACATCAATGTCAACGCGATCCTGCCGGGCTTCTTCCCGAGCAAGATGGCGAGCGGGCTGATCGGCCAGTTCGGCGAGACGCTGCTCGCGCGCACGCCGCTGCGCCGCATCGGCGGCGAGGAAGACTTGAAGGGCGCGGTGGTGTTCCTCGCCTCCGATGCCGCGCGCCACATCACCGGCCACGGCCTGGTGGTCGACGGCGGCAGCAGCATCGTCTGACGCGCCGGGGCTGCCAGCCCCGGCTCCCACATCGAGAATAACAAGGAGCGCAGCAATGGACTTTTCCTACTCCCCGAAGGTGCGTGAACTGCAGGATCAGATCAACGCGTTCATGGACGCCCACATCTATCCCAACGAGGAGCGCTATCACGACGAGGTCCGCGCCAATCGGGCCGCTGGCGACGCGTTCCAGCCGGTCAAGGTGATGGAGGAACTCAAGGACAAGGCGCGCGCCCAGGGGCTGTGGAACCTGTTCCTGCCCGAGTCCGACTTCGGCGCCGGGCTGACCAACCTCGAGTACGCGCCGCTGTGCGAGATCATGGGGCGCTCGCACATCGCCCCCGAGGCATTCAATTGCTCGGCGCCCGACACCGGCAACATGGAAGTGATCTCGCGCTACGGCACTCCCGAGCAGCAGCAGCAGTGGCTGGTGCCGCTGCTGGAAGGGAAGATCCGCTCCGGTTTCGCGATGACCGAGCCGGCGGTGGCCTCGTC
>JAHEMI010000075.1 GCA_024643785.1 Burkholderiaceae bacterium | reverse complement strand
GGCAGCGAAGAAAGCCGTCGCCAAGAAAGCCGCAGCCAAGCCCGCAGCCAAGAAAGCTGTTGCGAAGAAAGCTGTAGCGAAGAAGCCGGCAGCTAAGAAAGCTGCAGCGAAGAAACCGGCAGCGAAGAAACCGGCAGCGAAGAAAGCTGTAGCGAAGAAGCCGGCAGCGAAGAAAGCTGCAGCCAAACCGGCAGCGAAGAAAGCTGTTGTCAAGAAAGCCGCAGCCAAGCCCGCAGCCAAGAAGCCCGCTGTGAAGAAAGCTGCAGCCAAACCGGCGGCGAAGAAACCCGCGGCGAAGAAAGCTGCGGCCAAACCGGCGGCAGCACCGGCGGCCGCTCCGGCCCCGGCGCCAGTGCCGCAGGCGGCCTGGCCCTTCCCGACGGGCGACAAGCCCTGAGCAAGCCGCCGGGTGAGGCTCGCCTCGTCCGGTTGGCAAGTTGTACCGGCCCCGAGTCGTCTCCGACGGCCCGGGGCCTTTTTTGGGTCTTCACGCAAATCCGTGAAGACCCATGTTTCATGCGAGAATCGTCCCGGTAGATAGCCGCCAGCCATGCGCAGCCTACCGGTTGGTGGGTGAAGCGGTCGGTGAACCCGGCCGGCAACCGCAAGAACGACAAAGATCATGCAGACCATCTGGTATCTGATCGATACCGTCGCAAGCCTTCTCGCTGTAGCCTGCCTGTTGCGCGGCTACATGAACTGGCTCGGCCAGGGTGCCCGCGATCCACTCGGGCAGTTCATCGTTGCCGCCACCGACTGGCTGGTTCGGCCCTTGCGGCGGATGTTGCCGCGGCCGGGGCGTTTCGACTGGGGCAGCGTGCTCGCCGCGGTGCTCATAGCGTTGCTGCTCGCGCTGCTCTACCTGATCATGTTCGGCGGCGGACGAATTCCACTGCTGGGCATGGCGGTGCTGCTGGCCGCTTTCTGGATCGTAAAGTGGATCCTGTACCTGATCATGGGAGTGGTGCTGTTTGGCGCAATCCTCTCCTGGGTCAATCCCTACGCGCCGATCAGGCCGATCGTCGATGCCCTGTCGCGGCCGTTCCTGATGCCGCTGCGTCGCTTCATTCCGCTGATCGGCGGCGTCGACCTGTCACCGCTGGTGGTGTTGATAATCGCCCAGGTCATGTTGTCGGCGCTGCACTCGGCGCTGCCCAGCCTGTTCATGCTGGGCCATTAGTGAGGTCGCCGGAAATCTTGCTACCAGGGCGATGAGCCGTAGGCCGCGGTGAATCTGCGTGCCACCTCGGCACGATCGAGGCGGTGGTTCTGGGCGCCCTGGGATTCGATCTTGATTGCACCCATCACGCTGCCCAACTGGGCGCAGCGCAGCCATTCCCAGCCCTGCGCCAGACCGTACAGCAAACCGCCGCGATAAGCGTCGCCGCAGCCGGTCGGATCGACCGGGCTGCCAATTGCGGCCGGGGCAATGTCCACCTGCCGCCCGCCAAAATGCAGCGTCGAGCCATCGCCGCCGCGGGTGATGATCAACGCCTCGACCTGTTCCGCGATCCGGTGCTGGTCCCAGCCAGTGCGCTCGCACATCAGTTGGCATTCGTAGTCGTTGACGGTGACCGCGGTGGCGCCTTCGACCAGGGCGCGCAGCTCGGCGCCGTCGAACATCGGCAGTCCCTGCCCGGGGTCGAACAGGAACGGGACCTTCGCCTGCCTGAATTCCTCGGCGTGGCGGATCATCGCTTCCTTGCCGTTGGGGGCGACGATGCCGAAGGCGGCGGGCAGGGCGTCGTGCACCGAGACCGTGTGCGCCAGCCCCATCGCGCCCGGATGAAATGCGGTGATCTGGTTGTCGGCGAGGTCGGTGGTGATGAATGCCTGCGCCGTGAAGTGCTCGTCGAGTTGCCGCACCTGGGTGACGTCGATCCCCAGTGCGCGCAGGCGCTCCAGGCAATCGCCGCCGTCGCGACCGACGGCGCCGAGGATCACCGGTTCGCCGCCCAGTGCGCGCAGGTTGTAGGCGATGTTTGCGGCACAGCCGCCGAACTCGCGCTTGAGGCGCGGGGTCAGGAACGAAACATTGAGGATGTGCACCCGCTCCGGAAGGATGTGGTCCTTGAAATGGCCGTCGAAGACCATGATGTTGTCGTAGGCGAGGGAGCCGCTGATGGCGATGCGTCTGGTCATGGGTGGCTCATCCGGAGGGGAGCGGTGGAGGTCAGGGATAGAACAGCACGGCCGAGTAGCCGGTCAGCACCACGTCGCGCAGCATGAAGTCCACGCGCAGGTTCTGCTCCGAACGGCCGGGCAGACCGGCCGCCACTGCCGCCCGCCCGGCGAGGTAGTCGGCGGGCATGAGCACCCGGCGCACCACGGTCGCGCCATTGGCGTCGGTCAGCGAGATCTCGATTGCCGGCCACTGCAGTGGGGTATCACTGAGGCTGCGCAGCAGCGCGTTGATCCGGTAGGTGCCCGCCGACTCACCGATCGAGAGGTCGATCTCGATGGTAATTTTCCTCGGGTTGCGCGGCAGTTCGACGGTCATGCCGAGCGGCTGGGCGAGCGCCTCGAGCGCGGGACGTGCGGTCGGGAAACGCGCGACGATCTCGGAGCGCAGCGCCAGCGCCAGCTGCACCGGCAGCACGGCGAGCAGCACCAGCGCGAACGCCTTGCCAAACGCGCTGCGCGGCCACCAGCGAATCCGGCGCTGCGCGGACTCCGAAAAGAAGTCGATCGCGTCTTCCTGGGGCGCTTGCATGAAAGCGGGGATCTCGGGATCTGCTGGTGCCGGAGCCGGTTGTTCGGGCTCGGGATCGGCGAGCGCTTCGCTGGTGATTAGCTCCGCGAACGGCGATTCCGGATTCCCGGCAACACTTGTTGCATCGAGGTCCTGGTCCCGGGGCGCGGGTTCGCTCCCGGCGATCATTTCGGCGTCGGGTTCGTCTTCGCGCCCGGACTCGCTCGCGGCGATCAGCTCCGAGATTGCGTCTTCCAGTGGCTCAGCCTCGCTCTCGGCGATGAACTCCGCGAGATCTTCGTCGGGTTGCGCAGGCCCGCTCTCGGGGGTCGGCTCCGGAAGATTTTGGTCGGCTTCCCCGGTATCGCCGGCGGCCTCGGCATCGCCGGGCGACTCCTGTTCCGGAGCTTGTGGCTGGCCAAGCTCGTCGTTGATGTGGCGCAGGTGGTCGATCCCCGAGAAGACCGTGTGGCACGAGCCGCACCGTACCAGCCCACGGCGCAGCTTGAGCTGGTCGGGAATGACCTTGAAACTGGTCTGGCAGACAGGACAGGTGGTGGCCAGCGTCATCGCGGGGCTCGGGCGGCAGCGGTTGGGTGTCGCCCCGATATTAGCCGAAGGCCGAAACGCTCGTCTGGCGCCGGCTCAGGCATCGGCCTTCACGTCCGCGCGCTGGCCGGCCAGGCAGGTCCAGCCCTCGCGCGTGGCGTAGGGCAGCAGCTTGATCTCACGGTAGGCGGCCGCGACTTCGTCTATCTGGCGCTCGAGCAGCCCGGCCAGGATCAGGCTGCCGCCCGGCTCGACCAGGCTCTCGAGCATCGGGGCCAGCAGCCGCAAGGGACTCGCCAGGATATTGGCGACGACAACCTGGGCCGGCGGGCAGCCCGGCTGGTCTCCGGCGCGGACAACCAGTTCCACCCCGTTGGCCGCGGCATTGTCGCGCGTGCTCTGCAGGGCCTGGGGGTCGATGTCGATCGCAGTGACCGTTCCGGCACCGAGGCGCGCCGCGGCGATCGCCAGAATCCCCGAGCCGCAGCCGTAGTCGATGACCGTGGCGCCGGCGGGCAGTTCTCGTTCCAGCCACTCGAGGCACATTCTGGTGGTGGGGTGGCTGCCAGTGCCAAAGGCCAGCCCGGGGTCGAGCACGATCTCGGCGCGGGCGCCGGGGGCAAGGCCGGCTGATTCCCGGTGCTCGCGGTGCCACGAAGGGGTGATGCGCAAACGGGCGCCGATCTCGATCGGTTCGAACTGGGCCTGGGTGGCGGCGACCCAGTCGCGTTCCCCGATCTCGGCGACCTCGAGCGCGGCTGGCGCTACCAGGCCGGCATCAGCGGCGGCTTCGGCCACCAGTTCTCCCGGCACCACTGCACTGTCGGCCAGTGCCGTGATCCGGGTGCTGGGCCAGGCGTGGAAGCCATCCGGTTCGCCGGGTTCGCCGAACAGCGCCTGCTCGAGCGGCCCGTCGGCGTCGGCGTCCTCGGTGCGCACCGAGAGTGCACCGGCAGTCAGGAGTGCGTCGCTCCAGGCTTCGGCCTGCGCGCCGGCGGTGATGAAGCTGACCTCCAGCCAGCGTGCCGCTTCGCTCATGACGAGCGCACCGGACTGGTCAGGTTGCGCACGGTGTCAGGCATTGCGACGGGCGAGCTTGTCCTCGAGGTAGTGGATGTTGGTCTCGCCGGCGATGAAATTCGCATCGTCGAGCAGTTCGCGGTGCAGCCGGAGGTTGGTCTGGATGCCGTCGACCGACATTTCCGAGAGCGCGATGCGCATCCGGCGGATTGCCTGGTCGCGGGTATCGCCATAGGCGATCAGCTTGGCGATCATCGAGTCGTAGTGCGGCGGGACGAAATAGTTGGTGTAGGCGTGCGAATCGACCCTGATTCCGGGGCCGCCGGGCGGATGCCAATGGGTGATCCGGCCAGGCGATGGGGTGAACTTGAAGGGGTCCTCGGCGTTGATCCGGCACTCGATGGCGTGGCCGCGGATGGTGATGTCGCGCTGCTTGTAGCGCAGCTTCAGGCCGGCCGCCACCCTGATCTGCTCCTGGACGATATCGACACCGGTGATCAGTTCGGTCACCGGGTGCTCGACCTGCACCCTGGTGTTCATCTCGATGAAGTAGAACTCGCCGCGCTCGTAGAGGAACTCGAAGGTGCCGACGCCGCGGTACTTGATCTTGCGGCAGGCGTCGGCGCAGCGCGCGCCGATCTTCTCGATCTGGCGCCGCGGGATGCCGGGCGCGGGCGCTTCCTCGATGATTTTCTGGTGGCGGCGCTGCATCGAGCAGTCGCGTTCACCGAGGTAGATCGCATTGCGATGTTCGTCGGCGATCACCTGGATCTCGATGTGGCGCGGGGTTTCGAGGTACTTCTCCATGTAGACGGTGGGATTGCCGAACGCCGCCTGGGCTTCGCTGCGGGTTAGCGTGATCGCTGGCATCAGCGCCGCCTCGGTGTGGACCACGCGCATGCCGCGGCCGCCGCCACCGCCCGCGGCCTTGATGATCAGGGGGAATCCGGTTTCCTTGGCGAGCTTGAGAATTTCCTTGGGACTGTCCGGGATCGCGCCTTCGGAGCCCGGCACCACCGGCACCCCGGCCTTGCGCATCGCGTCCTTGGCGCTGACCTTGTCACCCATCAGCCGGATCGATTCGGCGCGCGGGCCGATGAAGACGAAGCCGCTGTTCTCGACCCGTTCGGCGAAGTCGGCGTTCTCGGAGAGAAATCCGTAGCCGGGGTGGATTGCTTCGGAGTCGGTCACCTCGGCTGCGCTGATGATCGCCGGCACATTGAGGTAGCTGTCGCGCGACGGCGCCGGGCCGATGCACACCGACTCGTCGGCGAGCTTGACGTACTTGGCCTCGGTGTCGGCCTGCGAGTGCACCACCACTGTCTTGATGCCAAGCTCGCGGCAGGCGCGCTGGATCCTGAGCGCGATCTCGCCGCGGTTGGCAATCAGAATTTTCTCGAACATTCCTTCTCGCTCCTGGCCTTTGCCCTACTCGATGACGAACAGCGGCTGGCCAAACTCGACCGGCTGTCCGTTTTCGACGAGGACAGCCTTGATCGTGCCGGCGCGATCGGCTTCAACTTCGTTGAGCAGCTTCATGGCCTCGATCACGCAGAGGGTATCGCCCTCCCGGACCGAAGCGCCGACCGTGACGTACGGCTCCCCACCCGGCTGCGAGGACCGGTAGAAGGTCCCGACCATCGGCGACGAGACGATGTGACCGGGCTCCGGTGTCGCCTGCGCCGCCGGATCCGCCGCAGCCGGCGCGGCCGCGACTGCTGCCGCTGCCGGTGCCGCGACCGGCGTCATGACCGGCGCCGGGCCGGTTGCAACCGCCGCAGCGCCGCCCTTGACGATGCGCACCCGGTCGTCGCCTTCGCTGATCTCCAGCTCCGAAATTGCCGATTCGGCAACGAGGTCAATCAAGGTCTTTATCTTCCTGAGATCCATACCAGTCTCCGATTGCTCTGCCTGGGTAGTGCCGTTGTTGTCGATTGCCCGGTTGGCTGCGGGGCGCCTGGCCCCGGCCGAAGCGCGCTAGGCGCCGGCCTGGTCCGGGGACAGCGCCGCGATCGCGTGATCGAGCGCGTAGCGGTAGCCGGCCGTACCGAGGCCGACGATCACGCCGCTGGCGATGTCCGAAAAATACGAGTGGTGCCGGAACTGCTCGCGGGCATGGGTGTTGGAGAGGTGGACCTCGACAAAGGGGATGTCCACCCCCAGCAGGGCATCACGCAGCGCGACGCTGGTATGGGTGAAGCCAGCTGGATTGATGATGATGTAGCCAACCCCGGCGCCGGCCGCCGCGTGGACCCGGTCAATCAGCGCACCTTCGTGATTGGACTGGAAGGAAACCACCTCGACGCCGTTGCGCGCCCCGACCGCCGCCAGTTCGGCGTCAATCTGGGCCATGGTGGTGCGTCCGTAGGTGGCTGGTTCGCGGCTTCCCAGCAGGTTCAGGTTAGGTCCGTGCAGCACCCAGACTAGTCGAGTCATCGATTTTGGCAGCCGTTACCGGCAAGATGTGTACAAGATAGCCAGTTTGAGGCCGGGCGGATGCTTTGTCCAGCAAGCCGCACCGCCGCCCCGGCAAGCCCCGGGGCTAACGGTCGAGCGCGGTGTCGATATAGGAACGCAGCTCGTAGTCATCGAAGCGACCAAGTATGCGCTCGACGACCGCACCGTAGCGGTCGATAACCACGGTGTAGGGCAGTCCGATGCTGCGATTCCCGAATTGCCGGGAGAGCTCGTAGCCGATATTCCGGGCCACGACCAGTTGGTAGGAAACTGGTCTTTTTGCTGCGAATTGCGCGATTTTGTCGGGGAAATCAACGCCGATGCCTACAACATCGACCCCGCGAGCAGCGTAGTCGGTGGCAATCATGGAGAGTTCCGGCATTTCCTCGACGCATGGCGGGCACCAGGGCGCCCAGAAGTTCACGACCAGCACCCGCCCCCGGTAACGCCCAAACGAGACCGGGTTCCCGGCCGGATCGGGAAGATCCTGCGCGAGCAGAATATCGACTGCGAAGTCGGCCGGAGCGTGCTGGGTAAGGCGGCGGTATGCTACCCATCCGCCAGCAGTTGCAGCAGCCACCGCGATTGCAACTGCCGCGATCATCCACCGCCGCCGGCGCATTGCCGTGGGCTGTGGCTCGGTCTGGTTCATGGCGTCGAATCCTCTTCTTTCATGCGCGCCAGCAATGCCGCGCGGTCGCCACGCTCGGCCCCGCCGGGACCGGCGCGCAACGCGCCGCGCAGGTCGACCGGGTCGTAGAGCGACAGCAGGATGGGTGTTTCTTCCCAGATGAAGCCGAGTGCCTCGACCTCGACGTCGTTGCGGCGATAGTGGCCGACCGTGGCAATTTCGAAGGCGATCCCGCGGTTGAGCAGGTCGATTTCGATCTCCTTGTGGCTGTCGTGGAACAGTTGCAGGTGAATCGGTGCGTGTTCGGTGACCAGTCCTTTCCAGACGGCGCCGGTCACCAAGGGCGTGAATTGCGCAAGCCGCTCGAGCCATTCGCAAGCCATGCGCCGGCGCAACGCTACCCGATCGCGGTGGCCGGGATCAAAGAGCGCCAGGTGTTCACGTAGCGCCTGGTCGATCAGGTCGTTGTCGGGAGTTGCGTCGCGCGGTGGCGATCCCGAGCCAAAGGCCTGGCGGGCGGCCTTGCGCTTGGCGCTGGCATAGTCGAGCCCGCCATCGGCGATCAGCCGCGCCGCGATCGCGGCCAGCTCGTGCCGGATCAGGTCAGCTTCCATAGGCGTGGTTGGGCATGGCAAATCTGGTGGCCCCGGCGGAGCGCGGGGACGAGGCCCTTGGGCCTCCGGTAGAATCGGCGCCGATTGTACCGAATTCTCCGACCACCCCGCTCTGGCGCCCTGCTGGCGGCGGGGGCAAGCGCAACAGCCCTGCAGCCATGCACATCCACATCCTAGGAATCTGCGGCACCTTCATGGGCGGGCTTGCGGCCATCGCCCGCGAAGCCGGGCACCGCGTTACGGGCTGCGACGCCAACGTCTACCCGCCGATGAGCGAGCAGCTGGCGGCGCTCGGCATCGGCCTGACCGAGGGCTATGGCGCCGAACAGCTGGCACTGGCCCCGGACCTGTGGGTGGTGGGCAACGTCGTGACCCGGGGCAATCCCCTGATGGAGGCGATCCTCGATGCCCGCTTGCCCTACACCTCAGGACCGCAGTGGCTGCTCGAGAACGTGCTCGCCGAGCGCTGGGTGCTGGCGGTCGCCGGCACCCACGGGAAGACCACCACGGCCTCGCTGCTGGCGTTCCTGCTGGAAGCCGCGGGCCTCGCCCCGGGGTTCCTGATCGGCGGCATCGCGGCCGATTTCGGGGTTTCGGCGCGGCTCGGCGGCGGCCGCTTCTTCGTGGTCGAGGCCGACGAATACGACACCGCCTTCTTCGACAAGCGCTCGAAATTCGTCCACTACCGGCCGATGAGCGCGGTGCTCAACAACCTCGAGTTCGATCACGCCGACATCTTTCCCGACCTCGCTGCGATCGAGACCCAGTTCCACCACCTGGTGCGGACGATCCCGAGTTCCGGACGGATCATCTGGAATGCCGCCGACCCCGCGCTGGCGCGGGTGCTCGAGCGCGGGGTATGGAGTGAACTCGAGGGCTTTCTCGCGCGCGATGGCTGGAGCATCGGCCCGGTGAGCGAGGCGAGCGACAGCTGTTCCTTCGACATCCTGGAGCGTGGCGAGGTGCTGGCCCATTGCCGGCTGCCGCTCGCCGGCGAGCACAACCGCGCCAACGCGCTGGCGGCGATCGCCGCGGCCCGTCACGTCGGGGTCCCGCCGCGCGCCAGTGCTGCGGCGCTGGCCAATTTCAAGGGGGTGCGCCGGCGCATGGAACTGCGCGGCACGGTTGCGGGCGTCGAGGTCTATGACGACTTTGCCCATCACCCCAGCGCGATCGCGACGACGATTGCCGGGCTGCGCGCCCGGATCGGGGCTCAGGGCCGGATCCTGGCGGTCCTCGAGCCGCGTTCCAACACCATGAAGCTGGGCGTGATGAAGGCCCGGCTGCCCGCCAGCCTGGCCCAGGCCGATCTGGTCTTCTGCCACTCGGGAGGACTGGACTGGAACGCCGCCGAGGCGCTGGCGCCGATCGCCGCCAGGACCGTGGTCAGCGCGAGCATCGACGCGCTGGTCGGGAAGATCGTGGCGGCGGCGCGTGCCGGCGACCGGATCCTGGTGATGAGCAACGGCGGTTTCGGGGGCATCCACGCCCGGCTGCTGGCGGCTCTGGGCGAGCGATGCTGATCTATCTGCACGGTTTTCGCTCCTCGCCGCTGTCGTTCAAGGCGCGCATCATCGCCGGGCAGCTCGCCGCCGCCGGGCGCAGCGCCGAGTTCGCCTGCCCGCAGCTGCCGCCGTCGCCGCGCGCGGCGATCGCGCTGGTGCGCGCGCAGTTCAGTCCCGGCCCCGACGACATGCTGATCGGCAGTTCGCTGGGCGGCTACTACGCCACCTATCTGGCCGAGGCCCATGGCTGCCGGGCGGTGCTGCTCAATCCGGCGATCCACCCGGCGCGCGACCTCGGGCCGTACATCGGGCCGCTGCCGATGTACCACAGCGACGAGATGTTCGAGTTCCGGGCGAGCTACATCGACGAACTGCGGGAACTGGAAACGCCGCGGATCACGCGTCCGGAGCGCTATTTTCTGGTGGCAGCCAAGGGTGACGAGGTGATCGACTGGCGTGACATGGTCGCGCGCTACGCCGGGGTCGAGACCCTGCTGCTCGAGGGCAGCGATCATGGTTTGAGTGATTTTGCCGACTACTGCCCGCGCGTGATCGCGTTTGCCGGGTCGGGGATGGCATAGTGGCGCCGGCGCCTGGCGCGTCGCGCTGGTCGAGTGTCGCAACTGAACGGGAGCAAGAACAATGCGTCTGAAGGACAAGGTATGCATCGTCACCGGATCGGCCGGTGGCATCGGGCTGGCGACGGCGCACCGTTTTGCGCGCGAAGGTGCGCGGGTAGTGGTAGCGGACCTCGACGCCGAGCTGGTCGCGCAGCGCGTCGCCGAGATCGAGTCGGCCGGCGGGCGGGCGATGGGGATGAGGCTCGATGTTACCGACCGGGCCACGATGGATGCGCTGTGCGCGGCGGTGATCGAGCGCTGGGGGCGCATCGACGTGCTGGTGAACAACGCCGGCATCACCCGCGATGCGCGCCTCGCCAAGATGACCGACGCCCAGTTCGATGACGTGATCGCGGTCAACCTCAAGGGGGTGTTCGAGTGCACCCAGGCGGTGTTGCCGGCGATGCTCGAGCAAGGCTCAGGCGTGGTCATCAATGCCTCGTCGGTGGTCGGGCTCTACGGCAACTTCGGCCAGACCAACTATGCCGCGACCAAGGCCGGCGTGATCGCCTTTACCAAGACCTGGGCGCGCGAACTCGGCCCCAAGGGAATCCGCACCGCCGCAGTATGCCCCGGCTTCATCGCCACCCCGATCCTCGCCACCATCCCGCAACCGGTAATGGCCAAGATGATCGAGAAGGTGCCGCTCGGGCGGCTGGGCGAGCCCGACGAGATTGCCGCGGTGTACGCCTTCCTGGCCTCGGACGAGGCGTCGTACGTCAACGGCGCGGTGATCGAAGTGTCGGGCGGGATTCAGGTCTGAACGGGCGCGCGTCCGTATAATCCCAGGATCCCATGACCTACGCGCTGTTCGAAGAAAACGGTGACCTGAAAGCGGGCACCGTGATGGCCGACAACGGTTCGAGCCTGCAGGTCGAGCTCGTCACCGGCCGTCGCGCCAAGGTCAAGGCCGGTCACGTGATGCTGCGTTTCGAGCAGCCGGCGGCGCGCGAACTGTTGCCCGGAGCGCAGGCGCAGGCCGAGGAAATCGACCTCGATTTCCTCTGGGAGTGCGCCCCGCAGGACGAGTTCGACTTCGTCTCTCTGGCGCGCGAGTACTACGGCGAGCAGGCCTCGACGGTGCAGTTGGCGGCGCTGCTGCTGAGGCTGCAGTCGGCGCCGATCTATTTCCAGCGCAAGGGTCGTGGCCGCTTTCGTCCCGCCACCCCCGAGACCTTGCGGATGGCGCTCGCCGCGGTCGCACGCCGCCGCGAACAGGAACTGCGCGTCGAGCAATACGCGGCCGAGCTGATCGCCGGGGAATTGCCCGAGGCCATGAGGGGCAACCCGGCGCAGCTGCTGTTCCGGCCCGACAAGAACGGGGTCGAGTTTCGCGCGCTCGAGCGCGCCGCCCAGGAACTGCGGGTGGCACCCGAACGGCTGCTGGTCTCTGCCGGGGCCTTCGCCTCGGCGCGCGCGCTCCATGTCGAGCGCTTCACCGCCGAATATTTCCCCTACGGGCCGGGCTTCGAGCCCGCGGCAGTGGCGAGCTTCGCCGAGTCTGGAGCGCAACTCGAGCAGCTGCCTCTGTCCGAGGCGAAGACGTTCTCGATCGACGACTCGACCACCACCGAGATCGATGACTGCCTCTCGGTCCAGCGCCTCGCCGACGGCACTCTGCGCGTCGGCGTCCATATCGCGGCGCCAGGCCTGGCAATCGCCCACGGCAATGCGCTCGACCTCGCCGCGCGCGAGCGGATGTCGACGGTCTACATGCCGGGCGACAAGATCACCATGCTGCCCGACGAGGTGATTGCCGCGTTTTCGCTCGAGGCCGGCAGCGTGGTGCCGGCGC
>JAHEMI010000074.1 GCA_024643785.1 Burkholderiaceae bacterium | reverse complement strand
CAGCGAGCGCCGCGGCCGCCACTTCGCCCATCAGCCCGATGCTGCCGCCGCCGTAGACCAGCTGCCAACCGCGCAGCGCGATCGCGCGGCCGCAGGCGCGCGCCAGTTCGGCGTACTCGGGAGTGAGTCCCGGCTTGGCGCCGCAGAAGATGCAAACCGAGCGGATCATCGCCCTCCTTCCGGCGCGCCCGAGCCCAGCGACTCGTCACGCGGTTCGCGGCTCAGCAGTCCGGCCACCGCCTCGCGCGCCGACTGCTTGCCGGCAAGCACCCGCACCACGGCCTCGGCGATCGGCAACTCGACGCCCACCTGGCCCGCGCGCTCGACTGCGACCCGCGCACAGGTCACGCCCTCGGCCACGTGGCCCAGCGCCGCGACGATTTCCTCGAGCGATTCGCCGGCGGCGAGCCGCACGCCGACGGTGCGATTGCGTGAGGCATCGCCGGTGCAGGTCAATACCAGGTCACCGACCCCGGCCAGGCCCATGAAGGTTTCGTGGCGGGCACCCAGCGCCGCGCCGAACCGCGCCATCTCGGCCAGACCGCGGGTGATCAGCGCCGCCCGGGCATTCATCCCCAGGCCGAGCCCGTCGCCGATACCGGCGGCGATGGCGATCACGTTCTTGAGCGCCGCGCCGGCCTCGACCCCGATCACGTCGTCCGAGGTGTAGACCCGTGCCGCGCTGTGGTGGAAGCCCTCGCGCACCACGTCGCCCAGCGTCGGCGAGCGCGACGCCAGCACCCAGGCCACCGGCAGGCCGCGCGCCACCTCGAGCGCGAAACTGGGCCCGGACAGCGGCCCGGCTGGAACCGGGAGATCGAGTGCGTCGAAGACCTGGTGCGGGAAGAATGATCCCTGCGGGGTGATCCCCTTGCAGACCCAGATCAGCCCCAGCTCGCGGCCGTCGGCATGGCTGTGCCAGGCACGCAGGGTCGACTCGAACCCCGCCACCGGGGTCGCCACCACGACCAGCCCCTGGCCGGCAAAAGCGGCGGCCGCGGCGAGATCGGCGCTGAAGCGGATGGCGGGAGACAAGGCAACCTGGGGCAGGTAGCGCCGGTTGCGGCGCTCCCGCTCCATGGTCGCGACCTGCTGCGGGTCGCGCGCCCAAAGCAGCACGTCGTGTTTGCGGCTCGCGTGCTGCGCCAGCGCTGTTCCCCAGGCGCCGGCGCCGAGCACCGCGATGCGCATCGCCTCAGCGCCCGAAGACCTCGTCGGCCTTCACGTAGCCGATCGTGCCTTCTGCGTGGCGCACCTTGAGCCATCCCGCAGGATCGTCCGCCAGGACCTCCAGGAGCACCCCGGCAGCGACCTGCACACCCACCAGCGCGCGCTCCTTGGGCTCGGTGCGCAAATTCGTCAGGCGCCGCGCGATAACCTGGCTGGCCGGGCCGACATCGGCGCGCGCTACCCACAGCACGTCGCCAGTCACGTCGCGGGCCTTGATCCAGGCCGGCAAGGTCGACAGCACCTCGAGCGGCATCCCGCGCGGCGCGATGAACAGTTTCCGGGCCTTGGCCGATGGCCCGTCGTAGAGAATCGCGGCGGGCGCCGTCACCGAGCGAAATTCGGCCGCCTGGGCGCCGGCCGCGAGCACCGCGGCACCCAGTGCCGCCAGCGCCAAGCGCAGCCAATTTCCGGTCATGACCTTGCCCGCCACCGCCAGCCTAGTGCCGGGCACCGGGGACGATGATCCCCGAGGGCGAGCCGTCGCCTTCGCCGGCCTCGGCAGCCTCCTGGCGGCGCTGCTGGTAGAGCGACTCGAAGTTGATCTCGGCCAGGTGGATCGGCGGGAACCCGGAACGCTGGATCACGTCGGCGGCATTCGAGCGCAGGTAGGGGTAAATGATGTTCGGGCAGACGACGTTGATCACCATTTCCATCTGCTCTTCGGGAATGTTGCGCAGCTCGAAGATCCCGGCCTGCTTGACCTCGACGAGGAACGCCACCTTCTCGCCAACCTTGGTCGAAATCGTCACCGTTACCGCGACTTCGAAAATCCCCTCGGCGACGCTTTCCGAATTGACCTCGAGCGAGATCTCGACCGCCGGCTGCTGGGTTTCCAGAAAGATCTGGGGAGCATTCGGGATCTCCAGCGAGAGATCCTTCAGGTACATCCGCTGGATCGCGAATACGGGGTTTTGGTCCTGGTCAGCCATCTGTGTTCCTGAGTTTGACGCCGGCAACCGGCCGGCTACGGTTTGTCGATTCAGTCCTGCAACAACCCGGCGAGTTCACCCGCCCGGTCCAGGTCGTGGAGATCGTCGCAGCCCCCGACGTGGCGCTCGCCGATGAAGATCTGCGGAACGGTGCGCCGCCCGGTGCGCGCGATCATTTCATCACGCAGGCCCGGCACCTGGTCGACGCGCAACTCCTCGATCGCGCTCACGCCGCGCTGCCTGAGCAGCGCCTCGGCGCGCTGGCAGTAGGGACAGGTCGCGGTACGGTACATCACGACACGCACGCTCATGGCGTTCTCCTCTGGGTTGCCGCGCACGGCCTATTTGACGACCGGCAGGCCGGCCTGTGACCAGGCCTGCAACCCGCCATCGAGGTTGTAGACGTCGGTCCGGCCCGCTTTCTCCAGCACCGCCAGTGCCCGCCCCGACCGCGCCCCGCTGGCGCAGCAGATCAGCACCGGCTTGTTGCCCTTGATCTCGCCGACGCGCTTCTCGAGCTCGGCCAGGGGAATGTTGCGGGCGTTGGGCAGGTGCCCGCCGGCGTATTCGGCGCTGGTGCGAATATCCAGCACGACCGCGCCGGTATCGTTGATCAGGCGGGTGGCAGCCAGGGTGTCGAGCGAAACCCCGCTGCGGGCACGCATGATCGTGGGCCACAGCAGCATGGCGCCGGAGCCCAGCGCCACCGCGATGAGGATGATGTTTTCGGTAATAAAGTCCAAGATAGCTCCTGTTAAGCCGCTGATTATAAAATAGTCGTTTGCCTTACGCCTGAGCGCCATGACCTACAAGCTCGTATTGCTTCGCCACGGCGAAAGCCAGTGGAACCTCGAGAACCGGTTCACCGGCTGGACCGACGTCGACCTCAGCCCTGCCGGGATCGTCGAGGCGCGCGCTGCCGGACAGCTGCTGAGCCGCGAGGGCTACGACTTCGACATCGCCTACACCTCGGTACTCAAGCGCGCCGTGCGCACGCTCTGGCTCGCGCTCGACGAAATGGACCGGATGTGGCTCCCGGTGACCCATTCCTGGCGACTCAACGAACGCCACTACGGCGCGCTCCAGGGGCTCGACAAGGCCGCGACCGCGGCCAAGTTCGGCGACGAACAGGTGCTGAAGTGGCGCCGGGCCTATGACATCGCCCCCGATCCGCTGCCGCCGGGCGACCCCCGCGGCTGCGAGGACGACCCGCGCTATGCCCTGGTGCCCGCGGGCGAGATCCCGCGCACCGAATGCCTGCGTGACACCGTGGCGCGGGTGCTGCCCTACTGGGAGGGCACGATCGCGCCAGCGATCCGCTCGGGCCAGCGGGTGCTGATCGCGGCCCACGGCAATTCGCTGCGCGCGCTGGTCAAGCACCTGGACGGCATCAGCGACGCGGACATCGTCGGGCTCAACATCCCCACCGCCCGGCCGCTGGTCTACGAACTCGATGACGACTTGCGCCCGGTGCGCAGCGCCTACCTCGGCGACGCGGCCGAAATCGCCGCCGCCCAGGCGGCAGTGGCCGCCCAGGGCAAGGCGCGCAAATCCTGAGCCCGTCCGAGCGCCGGCGCCGCGGCGAAACCCCACTGGCCGCGGTCCGGCGTCATGGCGCGCGGTTTATACTGCGCCGTTACCTTGAAGAACCAGGCGCGCCAGCGCGGAAACACTGATGAACAGCAAACTGAAGAATCTTGGCCTCCTTGCGAGCGGCGCCCTGGCAGGCGTCCTGATCAGCGTCGCGCTCTCGGCAATCGCCCAGCGCGAACCCCGCGCCGCCCTGCCGCTCGACGAACTGCGCCAGTTCAGCGATGTCTTCGGCGCCATCAAGAACAACTACGTTGAACCGGTCGACGACCGCAAGCTCTTTACCAGCGCGATCAGCGGGATGCTGGCCGGGCTCGATCCCCATTCCTCGTATCTCGACGCCGATGCCTTCAATGACCTGCAGGTCGGCACCCAGGGCGAGTTCGGCGGCCTCGGGATCGAAGTCAACAGCGAGGACGGCTTCGTCAAGGTAGTCTCGCCGATCGAGGACACGCCGGCGGCCCGCGCCGGGATCAAGTCGGGCGACCTGATCATCAAGATCGACCAGGAGTCGACCAAGGGAATGTCGCTGGGCGACGCGGTCAAGCGCATGCGCGGCAAGCCCAAGACCCAGATCACCCTGACCGTGGCCCGCAAGGGCGAGACCAAGCCGCTGGTCTTCGTGATCGTGCGCGAAATCATCCGGGTGCAGTCGGTCAAGTCGAAGATGCTCGACGGCGGCATCGGCTACCTGCGGGTTACCCAGTTCCAGGAACGGACCGCCGAGAACCTGAGCAAGAGCCTCGCGACCATGGCCCAGGGCGGCAAGCTCAAGGGCCTGGTGCTTGACCTGCGCAACGACCCCGGTGGCCTGCTCCACTCCGCCATCGGCGTCTCGGCGGCATTCCTGCGCTCGGGCCAGGTGGTGGTCTCCACCAAAGGCCGCACCGAGGATGCGCAACGCGAATACCTTGCCAGCCCCGAAGACTACCTGCGCGGCGCCGGTGAGGACTTCGTGCACAAGCTGCCGGCCAGTGTTCGCTCCGTGCCGATGGTGGTGCTGGTCAACGCCGGCTCGGCCTCGGCTTCGGAGATCGTTGCCGGCGCGCTGCAGGATCACAAGCGCGCGGTCCTGCTTGGCACCCAGACTTTCGGCAAGGGCTCGGTGCAGTCGATCTTGCCGCTGGCCAAGAACACCGCGATCAAGCTGACCACCGCCCGCTACTACACGCCGAGCGGGCGTTCGATCCAGGCCACCGGGATCGTTCCCGACTTCGTGGTCGAGGAGTCGGCCAACGGGGATTCGCCGGGCTTCCGGTTGCGCGAGGCCGACCTCGGCCACCACCTGGCCAATGAACAGGAAAAGGCTGCCGCCGAGAGCGCCGCGCCCAAGGCCGCCGAGCAGTCCCATGGCGACGCCAAGGCGCCGCGCAAACCGGTCGTGTTTGGCTCGGACGACGACTACCAGCTGGCCCAGGCGCTCAATTACCTCAAGGGCAAGCCGGTGGCAGTGGCGCGCCCCGAACCCGACCCTGCCGCGGCCGCGCCGGCAAAGACCACGAAGTAGGCCAACTGGTGCTGCCGACACCGTGAACGACGACCAGCTGCTGCTCTACAGCCGCCACATCCTCCTTGACGAGATTGGCATCGAGGCTCAGGAGCGGCTGCTGGGTGCGACCGCGCTGGTGGTCGGAGCGGGCGGCCTCGGGTCACCGGCGGCGCTCTACCTCGCGGCGGCCGGAGTCGGCCGGATAGTGCTCGCCGACGGCGACGTCGTCGACCTGACCAACCTCCAGCGCCAGATACTGCACCGCCACGACCGCATCGGCCAGAACAAGGCGCTGTCGGGAAAACGCTCGATGCTGGAGATCAATCCCGGTATCGAAGTCGTGACGATCACCGCCCGCCTGGCGGGGGTTGAGCTCGAGCGGGAAGTGGCGCGCAGCACCGTGGTGCTCGACTGTTGCGACAATTTCGCCACCCGCCACGCGATCAATCGTGCCTGCGTCGGCCACGGCGTGCCGCTGGTATCGGGCGCCGCCATCGGCTTTGACGGGCAGCTCGCGGTCTTCGATACCCGCGACCAACAGGCGCCTTGCTACCACTGCCTGTTCCCCGAGAGCCCGGACGTCGATGAAGTGCGCTGCGCGGTGATGGGGGTGTTCGCGCCGCTGACCGGGATCATCGGCACGATGCAGGCCGCCGAAGCATTGAAGATCGCCGGCGGCTTCGGTAGTTCGTTCTCGGGGCGACTCGGACTGCTCGACTCCCGGACGATGCACTGGAACGAAGTGAAGGTGCCGCGCGACCCGGACTGCCCGGTCTGTTCGCACCGCTAGCCGGCGCGGCGCTCAGGCAATCAGCAGCGGGAACTGGGCTTCGAAGCCCTGGGTGGGCGCATGCTTGAATCCGCCCTTCACGAAGCGCAGCCACTTGCCCTGGACGCACGCCAGCAGCAGGCTGGCGCGGGCGTTGACGTCGGCATCGGACGGGATCCGGCCCTGGGAGATCGCATCGCGCACGCATTGGCGCAACGTCGTTTCCAGCCGGTCGACCAGTTGGTTGATGCGGTCCTGGAGACGGTCATCCTCGACGACGATCGCATCGCCGACCAGCACCCGGCTCATGCCCGGATTCTTCTCGGCAAAGCCGAGCAGCATGTGGCAGATGTTGCTCATCTGGCGCACGCCATCGGCATGCTGGGTGGTGATCTGGTTGATCAGCCCGAAGACCGTCGATTCGATGAAATCGATGAGCCCCTCGAACATCTGGGCCTTGCTGGCGAAGTGCCGGTAGAGCGCGGCCTCGGAGACCTGCAGGCGAGCGGCCAGGGCCGCAGTCGTGACCCGGTCGGTTCCCGGCTCCTGCAGCATCGCGGCAAGCGTCTGCAGGATCTGCAACCTTCGCTCTCCCGGCTTGGGGCGGGTTGGGCGGGTAGCGGTGGCAGGTTTGCTGTTCATGGGTTCCGGTTCACCGATCGCGGCCTTCGGCGCGGCAGGTGAGTGACAGATTGTACTTGAAGCCCTACGCGCCGGTCGGAGCCACTACGCGGTTTCCGCGCCACTTTCCCGGCTCCGCTCGCGACACCGGTGACGTGGACTGTTCTCATGCCCACGCGGTGCGCGCTGCGCAGGTTCTCGAGAGAATCCTCGACCAGCACGCAGCGCGAACTGGGCACCCGCAGGCGCGCCGCCAGGCGCCGCAGCATCGGCCGCGACGGCTTGGGCTGGAAGCGCCCGGCAAAGTGCATCGCCTCGATCGAGATCACGTCTTCGAGGAACGCGCCGATCCCCAGCGCCTTGATCACGGCGCGCGCGTAGCTGGCGGGTGCGTTGGTGACCACCACCTTGCGCCCCGGCAGCCGGCGCAGGGCGTGCACCAGACGCTGGTCGCGCCGGACCAGGCGATGAATGTCGGGAAACCGGTGGGTCGCGCGCAGGAAGTCGTGGGCGTCGATCGCGTGGTGCCGCACCAGCCCGAGCATGGTCGCGCCATAGCGCTGCCAGTAGAACTGGCGCAACTCGTTGGCCTGTTGCTCGGGCATGCCCAGGCGCTCGATGACGAAATCGGTCATCGCGCGATTGATGCGCGGGAACACCACCGCCGAGGCGTCGTGCAGGGTGTTGTCGAGATCGAGCAGCCAGACCGGATGCATCGCTGCTCTTCGCCCCCGGCCGGTTAAGGACGCGTGCGCCCTAGTGGCTGCGGATCATGGTCCCGACCCCGTGGTCGGTCATGATCTCGAGCAGCAACGCGTGGTCGACCCGGCCATCGATGATGTGCACCGCGCTCACCCCGCCGCGGGCAGCGTCGAGCGCGGAGGAAATCTTGGGCAGCATGCCCCCGGAGATCGTGCCGTCGGCAAAGAGCTCGTCGATCTGGGCGGCCGTCAACCCGGTCAGCAGCTTGCCCTGCTGGTCGAGAACGCCCGGGGTGTTGGTCATCAGGACCAGCTTCTCGGCCTTGAGGATCTCGGCGATCTTGCCGGCGACGACATCGGCGTTGATGTTGTAGGTCTCGCCTTCGCCCCCGGAGCCGATCGGCGCGATCACCGGAATGAAGCCGTTGCCGGTGAGCGTCTGGATGATGCGCGGGTCGATCGACTCGATCTCCCCGACCTGGCCGATGTCGATCTGTTCGTCGGGTTTTTCCCTGGAGGTCATGCGCAGCTTGCGCGCGCCGATCAGCCCGCCATCCTGTCCGGTCAGCCCGACCGCACGGCCGCCGGCGTGGTTGATCAGCTCGACGATCTCCTTGTTCACCTGCCCGGCCAGCACCATCTCGACCACGTCCATGGTCTCGGCGTCGGTGACCCGCATCCCCTGGACGAACTCGCCCTTCTTGCCGACCCGTGCGAGCAGCTGCTCGATCTGCGGCCCGCCGCCGTGGACCACCACCGGATTCAGCCCCACCAGCTTGAGCAGCACCACGTCGCGCGCGAAGCTGCGCTTGAGGTTGTCGTCGGTCATCGCATTGCCGCCATACTTGACGACGATGAGCTTGCCGTGGAAGCGGCGGATGTAGGGCAGGGCCTCGGTTAGCGTCGCCGCCTTCTGGGCGGGCGAAATCGGTGCGCTTGCCGGTGGCGTGGCAGTACTCATCGAAGCGGGCTCCACTGCTGGTCGGATTGATCGGGACGCCTGCTGCCGAACGCGCCGATCTTGCAACCGGCGATCGCGTAAGATGCAGGTTGAGCCCGATCCGGGCTCGGTTTGATTCTACCCGAGGGCCGCCGGAACGAGCGCCAGCGGCGCATTACGGGACCGTCAAGGAGCGCCGTTTTCGGAACCTCGCGCCGATGAAGCTGGCCCTGATCCGTCACCCCGTCCCCGCCATCACGCCAGGCACCTGCTACGGCCGGCTCGATGTGCCGGCGCAGCCGGCAGCATTGGCGGCGCTGGTCCGGGGCTGCCTCGATCTCCCCCGCCCCCAGGCCGTTTTCACCAGTCCGCTGGCGCGCTGCCGGGCGGTGGCCAGCGCCCTCGCGGCCCGCGGCTGGCCGGAGCCACTGGCCGACCCGCGGCTTGCGGAACTCGATTTCGGACAGTGGGAAGGCCGGCAGTGGAGCGAAATCGGCAGCGCCGCGCTCGCGGCCTGGCGCGCCGACCTGGTGGGCCTGGCGCCGCCGGGCGGCGAGACCGTCGGCGCGCTGGCCGAGCGCGCGCTGGCCTGGGCGCGCGAGACGGTGGCGAACCCGGTCTTCGGCCAGGACGCGACGATCGCCATCTTCACCCACGCCGGGGTGATCCAGACCCTGCCGCGGATGCTGTGCGACGAGCCGCTGGCTGGCTTTGCCGCCACCAGGATCGATTACGCGACCCTCACCGAGTTGCACATTGCAGCCACCGAGGGCACAGTTGCTGGCAGGCGCCGCGTCGCAGTAGTGACCCGCAACCAGCCGCTGGGCCCGGCCAGTTGACGCTGGCGGCAGCGGTTCGCGGGGCCGAATCGGCAGCGGCGCCGGCACGACACATTGCCAGGGAGTAGCCCAATGTCCGAGCAGGTAGTTGGCCCCAGCGAACAGCACCGTCGCCATGCGCTTCACCGCAACAAGGTGGTTACCGCAGCCGAGGCGGTCAGCCTGATCGCCGATGGCAACAACATCGCCACCGGGGGCTTCGTCGGTATCGGCTTCGCCGAGGAAATCGCGATCGCCCTCGAACAACGCTTCCTCGACTCGGCCGATGGCGAAGCCAGCGGCAGTCCCCGCGACCTGACTTTGATCTACGCCGCCGGCCAGGGCGACGGCAAACACCGCGGGCTCAACCACCTGGCGCACCGGGGGCTGGTGCGCCGGGTGATCGGCGGTCACTGGGGCCTGGTCCCGGGATTGCAGGAACTGGCGGTCGGCAACCTGATCGAGGCCTACAACCTGCCCCAGGGCGTGATCGCGCACCTGTTCCGCGACATCGCTGCCGGCAAGCCCGGACACCTGAGCCGGGTGGGGCTGGATACCTTCGTCGACCCGCGCCACGGCGGCGGCAAGCTCAACGAGCGCACCCGTGAAGACCTGGTCGAGATATTGCAGATCCACGGCCAGGAATACCTCTTCTATCGCGCGCTGCCGATCCATGTCGGGATCGTCCGCGGCACCACTGCCGACCAGGATGGCAACATCACGATGGAACGCGAGGCGCTGACGCTCGAGGTGCAGGCGATTGCGATGGCCGCGCACAACTGCGGCGGCATCGTCATCGCCCAGGTCGAGCGGATCGCCGAGCGCGGCTCGCTCAATCCGCGCCACGTGCAAATTCCCGGGGTGCTGGTCGATTGCGTGGTGATCTCGCAGCCTGAAAACCACCACCAGACCTTCGCGACCCCCTACAGCGCCGCGTTCGCCTCCGAGATCCGGGTGCCGGTGGCATCGCTCGCGCCGATGCCGCTCGACGAGCGCAAGGTCATCGCGCGGCGCGCGGCGATGGAACTGCGGCCCAACATGGTGGTCAACCTCGGCATCGGCATGCCCGAGGGCGTCGCGGCGGTAGCCAACGAGGAGAACGCGCTCGACCTGGTGACGCTGACCACCGAACCCGGGGTTATCGGCGGACTGCCCGCTGGCGGGTTCGACTTTGGCGCCGCAGTCAACGCCCAGTCGATCATCGACCAGCCGTCGCAATTCGATTTCTACGACGGGGGCGGGCTGGACATCGCCTTCCTCGGACTGGCCCAGGCCGACCGTGAAGGAAACCTCAACGTCTCGCGTTTCGGGCCGCGGCTGGCCGGCGCGGGGGGCTTCATCAACATCAGCCAGAACAGCGCCACGGTGGTGTTCGTCGGCACCTTCACCGCCGGCGGCCTGCAGGTGGCGGTAGAGAACGGTCGGCTGCGCATCGTGAGCGAAGGGCGGGCCCGCAAGTTCGTCGACCATGTCGAGCACCGGACCTTCTCCGGCGCGCTGGCAGTGCGCGATGCGCGCCGCGTTCTCTACGTCACCGAGCGCTGCGTGTTCCGGTTGGGCAGCCACGGCCTGGAACTGTCCGAGATCGCCCCCGGGGTCGATCTCCAGCGCGACATCCTGGCGCACATGGACTTCGTGCCGGTGATTGCCGAGCCGCTGGCGGTAATGGATCCGCGGATCTTCAGCGCCGAACCGATGGGGCTGCGCGAACAGCTGCTGCACGTCCCGCTGGCGATGCGGCTGCTGCTCGACGAGCAGCGCAGCACGCTGTTCCTCAACTTCGAGAAACTGCGGATCGATTCGCGCGAGCAGATCGACGAGATCATGGAAAACGTCCGGCGGATCTGTGCGCCGCTCGGGCGCAAGATCTACGCGGTGGTCAACTACGACGGTTTCGAGCTCGCGCCCAACCTCGCTGACGACTACGCCCGCATGGTGCGCACCGTGGTCGAGCGCTACTACCTCAAGGTGACCCGCTACAGCACCAGTTCGTTCATGCGCGCCAAGCTCGGCCACACCCTGATCGAGCGGGGCGTATCACCGCATATCTACGAAAGCGCCAGCGAAGCGATCACTCACCTGCGCGATCCGCAGCCCTAGCCGCGGCCCTAACCGCGGCAACCCCGGCGCTGCGCCCGGCCGGCGCGCGGCGCTCAGAGGACGTAGCGCGCGAGGTCCTCGCTGGCGCTGAGCGCGCCGAGCCGCTGGTCGACATAGGCGGCGTCGATGACCACGGTCTGCCCGCCCAGGCGACTGGCGCCGAACGAGACGTCCTCGAGCAGCTTCTCCATGACCGTGAACAGCCGGCGCGCGCCGATGTTCTCGGTGCCGTCGTTGACCGCGAACGCGATCTGCGCCAGGCGCTCGATCCCGTCGGGAAGAAAATCGAGCGTCACCTGCTCGGTCGCCAGCAGTTCCTGGTACTGCTTGGTCAGGCTGGCGTCGGTGTCGCGCAGGATGCGCACGAAATCCTGCGCCGTGAGCGAGTCCAGTTCAACCCTGATCGGCAGCCGCCCCTGCAATTCGGGAATCAGGTCCGATGGCTTGGCGACGTGGAACGCCCCCGAGCCGATGAACAGGATGTGGTCGGAGCGGATCACGCCGTAGCGGGTCTTGACCGCAGTCCCCTCGATCAGCGGCAGCAGGTCGCGCTGGACGCCCTGGCGCGAGACGTCGGCGCCCTGCGCTTCGCTGCGCGCCGCGATCTTGTCGATCTCGTCAAGGAATACGATGCCGTTCTGCTCGACGCTATGCACGGCTTGCGCGCGGATCTCGTCCTCGTTGACCAGCTTGCCGGCCTCCTC
>JAHEMI010000159.1 GCA_024643785.1 Burkholderiaceae bacterium | reverse complement strand
CCAACTCCTCGGCACCGCCTCCGGGCTGATTCTGGCAGCAGGTTTCCCGGCACTGGCCAGCGCGGTCAAGGTCATCGGCGGTCCGGCGTTTGGCGCCTCGTGGCGTCTGACGATGGCCGCGAGAACTCCCGCGAGCGACCTCCAGCGCCGGCTGCAGGCGATCGTTGCCGAGGTTGACCGTGGCATGTCGCCGTTTCGTCCCGACTCAGCGGTAACGCGCTTCAACGACAGCTCGTCGACCGGCTGGGTCGCGCTGCCACAGCAGACCTGCGACGTCGTTGGCGAGGGCCTGCGGGTCGCGCGCCTGACCTTGGGCGCGTTTGACCCCACGGTCGGACCGCTGGTTGGCCGCTATGGCTTCGGCCCCATCAGCAGGGAGTCGGTCGGCAACCATGCAGGCCTGTTGGTGCGTGCGGGTGCCGTGCGCAAGGCCCATCCCGCGATCTCGCTCGACCTGTGCGGCATCGCCAAGGGCTTTGCGCTGGACCGGATGGCCGATGCCGTGCGGGCCGCGGGGGCGAGCGATTTCCTGATCGAGCTGGGCGGAGAGATCGTCGCGCGCGGCCGTCACCCGGCCGGAAGATCGTGGCAGGTCGGCATCGAGAGTCCCGGCCCAGGCGCGGCGCTGCGGCGCTTCCTGCGCCTCGATGGCGGCGCGCTGGCGACTTCGGGCGACCTGGTCAACAGTTACTGGCTGGCTGGCCGGCGCTACTGCCACATCATCGATCCGCGCTCGCGCTTCCCGGCCGACAACCAGCTGGCGTCGGTATCGGTGCTGGCGCCGACGGCTGCGACCGCCGACGCTCTTGCCACCGCGTTGTTCGTTATGGGTGAGCGCGCGGGCGCGGACTTCGCGCGCCAGCAGGGCATCGCCGCCCTGTTCGTGGTTCGCGAGGACGCTGCTTTGAGCGACGTAATGACCGGCACGTTCGCAGATCGTGTCCTGGCCTAGGAGAAACCGTGGCAACTTTTCTGCTGACCCTGTTGATCTTCCTGGTCGCCATCACCGGACTCGCGCTCGGCGCCATCGCGGGGCGTGCACCGCTGGCGGGTACCTGCCGGAGCCGGACGTGCGACGGCGGCGGTGTTTGCGGCGGCTGCCGTCAATCCACTGCGGGAGGGCGCGAGCCGTGACGGCACGACCGAAGATCAGCGACTACATGGTGACCGAGCTGGTGACGCTGAGTCCGGAGATGGAGATCAACCGGGCGATGACTGTTCTCCTCGAACGGGCAGTCTCTGGTGCCCCGGTGATCGATGGCAAGGGCGAGCTGGTCGGTGTGCTGAGCCAGAAGGATTGCCTCAAGGCGGCGCTCAACGCCAGCTATTATCAGGAGTGGGGCGGGGCGGTTGCCGACTACATGACTGCCGCGGTCGAGACGCTCGATGCCGATCTGGATATCGTCGAGGCCGCCGAGCGATTTCTCGGCAGCAATTACCGGCGCTTCCCGGTGATGGTCGAGGGCCGAATGGTGGGCCAGATCAGCCGCGCCGACCTGCTGCGGGCACTGGTTGAAAGCTGGGATTGACGAATTTTTTCGCGGGAGACGAAGAGATGGAGAACGAGTTGCAGCTTGCCCCTAATGCTCCGGTCGCGCTGGAGCCAGCGATCCGGTTCGCGATCGACCACGAATCGCCCTGGAGCCGCGATCCTGCGTCGGGCAATTGGGGAGTCCATCAGGATGACCCGCCGCCCTGGAACCGGCTCCTCGGTCCGGTCTCGCCGCGCGGACCATGCTCGGGAGTGGTGCTGCGCGCTGGCGTGCAACTCGCCGCCTGGGGCGAGCCGGGGCGCGAGGACCTGACCTTCAGCGTGGCCAAGACCTACCTCGCGCTGATCGCCGGGGTCGCCCACGATCGTGGCCTGCTTCCCGATCTCGATGAACCGGTCGCTGCGCGGGTGCACAACATCGGTTTCGAGGGCGAGCACAACTCTGCGGTGACCTGGATGCAACTGTTGCAGCAGACCAGCGAATGGGAGGGAGAGTGCTTCGGTGTCCCCGAGCAGGTCGATCGCTATCGCGTGGTGTCCTTCGACCCGACCCCGACCCACGGCCGCAAGGGCGAGGCGCGGCCGTTGCGTCAGCCGGGCACTTACTGGGAGTACAACGACGTGCGCATCAACCAGCTCTCGCTGGCGCTGTTGCATCTCTTTGGTCGACCTTTGCCGGAGGTCTTCGCGGAGGCCATCGCCGGGCCTTGCGGGGCGAGCGACGACTGGCGCTGGGTGGGCTATGACAATGCCTGGGTGGAACTTGGCGAGCGGCTGGTGCAATCGGTTCCGGGCGGCACGCATTGGGGTGGCGGAATGTCGATCGACAGCTTCGACCAGGCGCTGATCGGGCAGATGCTGCTCGCGGGCGGCATGGTCGCTGGCAAACAGGTGCTGTCACGCCAGTGGGTCGAACGGATGTGCACGCCGTGCCTGCTTGCCCCCTTCTATGGCTTGCTGGTCTGGCTCAACACCGGCCGGCGCGTATTTCCCGGAGTGCCGGAAAGCAGCTGGTTCGCGATCGGCGCCGGCAGTTCGATCACCTGGATCGATCCGCAGCGCGATGCCGTGGTGGTGGTGCGCTGGATCGACGCGGCGGCAGCCAACGCCGTGCTGGCCCGCATCGGAAGCGCGCTCGATGGTTGATCGCGAGGAAGGACCGGAGCGCTGAGCGCCGTCAGGGGCCGCGCGAGGCTGGCGCTATACTTGTGCCGAGCCGGTTACCGGAAACCGTATCTGAACGCTCAATCCGGGTCCGCGCCCGCCGGGCAGTCCATTGCCCAGCGTGACGGTGGCGTTATGGTGATCGGCGATTGACTTGACGATCGCCATCCCGAGTCCCGTGCCGTCGATAGTTTGCTCGTCGGTCTGGGAACTGGCCGCCCGGTAGAAGCGGTCGAAGACCCGGGGACGCTCGTCCGGTGAAATGCCGGGGCCGTTGTCGATGACCTCGAGAACTACCTTGCTTGTTGCACCAGGTTCGGCGGCGAGCCGCACGTCGACATGGCCGCCGCGGCGGGTATAGCGCAGGGCATTGTCGACGAGGTTGTTGAGCAGCACCTGCAACTGGTCCGGACTGCCGTGGACATGCTGGGCGACGTCGCCCAGATCGGCGCCGAGATCGATCCCTTCCGTTTGCGCGCGCAGGTTGAAATCGGCGACCACCGAACGCACCAACTCGGTCAGGTCAACGT
>JAHEMI010000158.1 GCA_024643785.1 Burkholderiaceae bacterium | reverse complement strand
TGTCGATCCAGGTGTCCTGCAGGCCAAGGCCGGCGAAACTCAGGTCCAGGGTGTCGGTGTCACCGACCGTGAACGAGAAGATCATCCCGTAGATCGTGTCCTGTGGGATATAGGTAGCCTCATTGATCCCATCGTAGAACGAGTATCCGAGCGCGTACTGCGCTCGCGAACCGGCCATCGGGAAGTCATTGCTCCCGTTGGGCAATAGTCCGTCGTTGGTGTACGTCTGCCGGCCGGCCCCGTTGCTGAAGCTCGCGTCGAGCAGGGTCGCGAGATTGGCCGTGATGGTGAAACGATCCGGCCCGCCCCAGGTCTGGTCGTTGCCATCCCACGACCGGATCGCCAGGAAATCAAGCGTCAGCGTGACGGTGGCGTTGCGCAGCCGCTCGTCGGTCAGCGAGAAGCTCACCGACTGGGTGCCGCCGTATTCACCGAGGAACTGCCCGATGCCCGCCGTGTTGCTGGGCGGGGTGCTGAAATTCAGCGCTCCTGCGGAACTGGTCCAGCCATCCACTGCGGCGGCCGAAGAATCGCTGAAATCATTGCCGTAGATCTGGAGATCGTAGGTCACGACGGCCTGCGCGCTGCCGAACGCGGCGGCGAGCGCGGCGGTCAATAAAAGACGGGACAGCGTTTTCATGGCGGGTTTCGCAGACCAAACAGTGACGGATGATTCAGGATGGCGCCAAAGGGAGGCGCCGAGAAGGAAATATGTCACAAGTCGGGATTTAATTCTCGCCTAGAAGCCGCGCACCCACTCCAGCCCGAGATAAGGTCCGGTCGAATCGCCCGACTGACGCATCACGCCGCCTTTGAGCGTCAGCGCGTCGCCGGCCTGGTTGCCGTAGAGCCGAGTAGTCAGCCCGACCTGCACGGCGTGGTAATCAGGCGAACCCTTGAAGACCAGCTCCGGGCCGAACCGCCAGCCGTTGAGTCTCATCCGCGCATACCATGACTGGCTGCCGAACTCCCATTGGGCGAGGCCGTCGAATTCGGCGCCGGCAACGGCGCGCGGCACCCGGTATTCGAGCTGCGCCTGCGCCCGGGTACGGGCGCCACGGTTGACGTTACCCGGGTCGTCGGGGCTGAGCCTGGTGTCGGCAAAGCGCACGCCGAGGTAACCGGCCCAGGCGGCGCTGGCATCGTGCCCCTGGTAGCCGATGGCCACCGATATGCCGGGGCTGCGGGCGGTGATCCGCTCGCCGCTGTCGTAGCTGTATTGCAGCGCATCGAGCCATTCCCGATGGACCCACCCGCTGCCCAGCGCGGAGCCGGGTAGCGGCGCCAGATAACCGAGGTAGGCGTAGCCGGCGCTGCGTGCGACCTCGGCCCCGGCGAGCACCAGGGCGTCGGCGGCGAGCGCCGGACTCAAGGGCGAACCGACAGCAAGCGCGGCTCCGAGACAGATCATCGCTACTGGTTTCATGCCTGACAGTGCTCCAGGGTGTTGCCGCCGATGGTATCGCCACCGGCCGCCGGGGCAGCGTCCTGCGCCGCCATTACGGCATAAAGGTACATCGGCGAACTGGTCTGGTCGAGGATCTCGATCAGTTCAAGTTGCGCGCTCTGGCGGATCTTGCGGCGGCGCGAGCGCGCCTTGAGGTCGATCCTGGGTGAAACGCCGAGGTCGGCAAACGAGATCACCCGCATCGACTTCCCGTGCCGATCGCAGCGCAGCAAGCCGGCGATCTGGCTCGGCGCCGGCAGGCCCTCGCCGTGGATGCTGGCCGGCAGCCAGCGACCCTCGGGTACCGGCTCGAGCCGCTCGACCTCGCGCCGCTCGGGACGCAGGAAGTTGGTGAGCGGGGTCCAGATCTGGTCGGACAGGCGGTTGAGCTTCCACTGCAGGTCAGAGCCGTAGAGGAAATCCTCGACGCGGCGCTGGCCATCGCCATGGGCCAGGAAGATGCAGCCGACCGCCTTCACATAGTGCTTGCTGTCGGGATCGACCCCGTCTTCCGACTCGCCGACGACCAACGAACGGACCTGGCCCACGATGCGCAACGGCCCGCCTGGCAGGAAGATCTTCCCGGCAATGGTGGTGCCAACGGGACCGAGCCCGCCCACCGTCCCGTAGAAGCGAAAGCCGGTCGGGGAAATGTCATCGATCACCCCGACCACGTAGTTGCCGTCCGGACCCAGGAAGCGCGCTGGCAGCGGAATCTGGAAACGGTAGTTCATGCGCTTGTGGGCCGAATTGGCGCGCGCAAAGATCACCACCGCCAGGGCTAGGGCAGCGTTGATGCAGGCCCACACGATGTTCGCGACCATGCCCTCGAAAGGCAGCGCTCCAAAGTACAGGTAGAGCATTATCCCCACCGGGATCGCGACGACGTTGAGGAACAGCACGATCAGCTGAGGGCTGGCGTAGCGCTGCCAGCGCTCGCCGAGGCTGCCCTTGACCGTGACCTTGAACTTGTGCGAGCCGAACAGCAGCCCCAGCGTCGCCCAGGCGAAGGCCGCGAATCGGGCCATGTTGTACTGCTCGATCATCAGGCTGCGGCCATAGCCGCGCCCGACCTCCTCGAAGACCCAGAAGGTGAGCAGGTAGTAGGGCAGGAAATGGATCAGGAAATCCTTGGTCTCGACCAGGATCGGCAACGTTCCGGTGCTCAGCACGATCACCGGCGCGATGTAGAAGACCCCCTTCTGCCAGCCGTCGAAGTAAGTGAGCACCGAGGCAAAGTAGTTCAGCCGCTGGGCCAGGGTCAGGCCGCGCTTGAACAGAATCCCTTCCTTGCGCCAGACGTGCATCGCGCCCTGCCCCCAGCGCACCCGCTGGCTCAGGAACGGCTTCATCGTCTCCGGCGCCAGCCCAAACGCCAGCGGTTCGGCATGGTAGACCGAACTGTAGCCATTTGCGTGGATCCGCAGTGAAGTGTGCAGATCTTCGGTTATCGTCCCGGTAGCGATGCCGCCGATGGCGTCGAGTGCCGAACGCCGCATGACTGCGCAGCTGCCGCAGAAAAAGGCGGCGTTCCAGTAGTCCTTGCCGCGCTGGATCACCCTGAAGAACAGCGATTGCTCGGTCCAGACCATCCGCGCACCCTCGCGCTTGCGGTGCTGGAAGGAATCGAGGTTGAAGAAGTCCTGCGGGGTCTGGACAAATCCGACCTTGTCGTCGTTGAAGTAGCCCAGGGTATGGGTGAGCAGGTGCCGGCTGGGCGCGTGATCGGCGTCGAGAATCGCGACAAACTGGCCGCTCGCGTGCAGCAGCGCATTATTCAGGTT
>JAHEMI010000073.1:6488-12292 GCA_024643785.1 Burkholderiaceae bacterium | reverse complement strand
ACGCCGGGGACCTCGAGCATCATGCCTGCCAGCACGGTCCTGAGGCGCAAGCTCCAGCGCTCCGGCGCTGAATCCTCGGGCAACGACGAGTAGTATTTTCGGCGCGACGCCTAACCCGCACCGCCAGGATCGTTTCCTGGTGCGCTGATAACATCTAGCCATGCGGCAATATCTTGATCTGATGCGCCAGGTGCGCGTCTTCGGCACCGAGAAGGAGGACCGTACCGGCACCGGTACGCGCTCGATATTCGGCGCCCAGTTGCGCTTCGACCTGGCCGATGGTTTTCCGCTGCTCACCACCAAACGGGTTCACCTGCGTTCGATAATCCACGAACTGCTGTGGTTCATCCAGGGCTCAACCAACGTCGCCTACCTGCGTGACAACGGGGTCAGTATCTGGGACGAGTGGGCCGATGCCAAGGGTGAACTTGGCCCGGTGTATGGCTACCAGTGGCGCTCATGGCCAGCCCCCGACGGCCGGAAGATCGACCAGATTGCGGAGCTCATCGAACGGATCCGCACTGATCCGAATTCGCGCCGACTGATCGTCTCGGCATGGAATGTCGCCGACATTCCCGACATGGCACTGGCGCCATGCCACCTGCTGTTCCAGTTCTATGTCGCTGATGGCCGGCTGTCGTGTCAGCTCTACCAGCGCAGCGCTGACATTTTTCTCGGGGTGCCCTTCAACATCGCGTCCTACGCCCTGCTCACCCACATGGTGGCGCAGCAATGCGAGCTCGAGCCCGGCGAGTTCATCTGGACCGGAGGTGACTGCCACCTCTACCGGAATCACTTCACCCAAGCCGACGAACAACTGACGCGTGCGCCGCGGCCACTGCCGAATCTGGTGATCCAGCGCCGTCCGGAAACCATCTTCGATTACCGCTTCGAGGACTTCGTTGTCGCGGGCTACGATCCGCACCCGCACATCAAGGCGCCGGTGGCGGTGTGAATTCGCCCACTGTCACGATCATCGTTGCCCGCGCCCGCAACGGAGTGATCGGGCGCGACAACACCCTGCCCTGGCATCTGCCCGAGGACCTGCAGCACTTCAAGCATACGACGATGCACCATCCGGTGCTGATGGGCCGGCGCACATTCGAGTCGATCGGGCGGCCCCTGCCGGGGCGGCGCATCATCGTCGTCTCGCGCAATCCCGACTGGTCGGCTGCCGGCTGCGAATGCAGCGACACGCTCGTCGGTGCGATCGCACTCGCCGGCCAGCACCTTGAACGCCACCCCGGGATCGATCCCTCGGAGATCTTCATCGCCGGTGGCGCCCAGCTCTACCGCGAAGCGCTGGCGCTAGCGCTAGCGGATCGGACCATCGTGACTGCAATCGACACCGATGCCGCGGGCGATGTGCGTTTCCCGGCATTGGACGCCGCTGCCTGGCGCCTGGAATCGCGTTCGCCGCAGGTCTCGAAAACCGGTCTGCACTACGCCATCGAAACCTGGCGCAGGACGCGCCCCGCCCAGAACTGACCAGTTGGAATCGTCTGCCAGGGCAAGCACCCGCCGGCGCTTGGGTACAATCGCCCTCGGAGCCCCCGTAGCTCAGTGGATAGAGCATCCCCCTCCTAAGGGGAGGGTCGCACGTTCGATTCGTGCCGGGGGCGCCACCAACGCCGGTGGCGCGACTTTCAGCCGACGCAACCTTCCTGCGTAAACTCGACGTGGGCGACCGCTCCGTATTTGTTGGCATAGTTCGCCAGCAGGTCCTCGTCATGCCAGTGCCACCGCCGAGCGTTGGTCATTAGCCCTTGCTTGAACTCGATGCCGTGCGGCAGATGCTCCACTGGGCGGATTACGCTGCCATCCGGATAACTGAGCAGTTCGCTGTCCGCCTCACCTATCCCGTCGATACGCACCAGCCCTACGCCGTCGCTGATCGCGAAGTCAATCGGGACCACCTTGGTCGGCAACCAGGTGCTGACCAGGTCGAGGCCGAACAACTCGAATATTCCGCCGCCCTCCTTGCCGGTCCCAATCGCCTCGATCGCCTCCTGCTGGGCCGCTGAAGACTCACTATCTATATAAAGGCATGCCGTGCCTTCACCTTGTTCGACGCTGCCAGGGAACTGGTAAAAGAGCGCGAATCGCACCGAGTCGAGCTCAGTCGCGCCGAATCGGCCAGTACCGATTCGCCACGCCCCCCAGCCCATGCAGCGCCCCTCGGTCGGCCGCGCATTGAAGTTGCACGGACAGCCCCAGTCACAATTGCACGCCGTGAAGTAGTCGGCTTCGAATTGCCAGGATTTCATCGCGATATCTCCTCTCGGAGGCCCTGGTTGCCGATGCGACAGCGCAGGGTCTGGTGGCGCGCGGGCTAGACGTCGTCGGGCCGGGTGACATGGCCTCCCCCGGCGGCATCGAGCGCCGCGCGATTGCCTAGCGCAAACGCATCGGCTTCAACCGAGTTTGCCGATGATCTCGACCATCTCTTTCTTGTTGAACGCGCGCATTGTCTGCGTGCGGATATTTCCCTGCGAGCCAATAGCCAGCCCGAAGGCTGTCACGTCCTTTTCGTCCTTCGCCTCGAAAACCGCCACCAGGTCGTAGCTGCCCAGCGTCCAGTAGAGCTGAGTCATGTCGACGCCAAACTTCTTGCCCGCGGCCTTGACCGCATCAGCGCGCTTGATGCTCTCCTTGACGGTGCGGATGCCCTGGTCGGTGAAGTTGCAGATCGTGATGTACGTAGCCATTAGTAGTCTCCGGTGACGTTTCGCAAAGCCGGCGAGTACCGGGCGAAACTCGTCTTTGTTGTCAGGAGCGCGTGTATTCGCTACATGCACACCGTCTCGCCGCAGGCCGGGGCCGCGGGCTGGCAGGTTAGCTCTGGCCGCGACAAACCAATATGAACCCGGCAAACCGACGCTACGCCCGGCGACAGCCAGTAGCAAACTAAACCACATGGACAATGTGGAACGCCTGCCGGCCGCCCACTGAGCAGCGCCGCACCCTGGCGAGATCGTGGAAATTCGCTTTGGGGGATAATCGGCGCTGCTCCTCAACGTGAAACCCAGGAGAATCAATGCACCAACTCAGCAGATTTTTCGCCGCCGCCGCGCTTGCAACTCTGGTCTTCGCAGGGGCTGCCCAGGCCCGCGACTGGAACGCGATCAAGGAGTCCGGGACGATCAACGTCGCAACCGAGGGCGCCTTCGCTCCATTCAACTACTTCGAGGGCAAGAAGCTAACCGGTTTCGAAGTGGAGCTGGCCGAAGCCTTGGTCAAGAAGCTCGGACTGACGCTCAAATGGCACGTCGTCTCCTTTGACGCCCAACTGCCAGCGGTCAAGCAGGGGCGCTTCGACTTCGCGATCGCATCGCACGGCTATACCGCCGCGCGCGCCAAGGCCGTCGCATTCGCCGATCCGCACTACTGCACTGGCGGTCGCATCGCGGCACTCGCTGGCGGTCCGCTCACGGTCGCCGATCTCAAAGGCAAGGTAGTCGGAGTCCAGCTGGCCACCAGCTACTACGACAACGCCAAGAAGATCGCCGGCATCAAGGAGGTCAAGACCTACAAGGCGGATCCGGAGGCGTTCTCGGCGCTGCGTGCGAAGAAGGTCGACGCCTGGATCTCGGACAAGTTCATGATCCAGGCCACGCTGCTGAAGAACGCCGACGCCGGGGTGGTGGCTGGCGACCAGGTCTTTGTCGAGCGCGTTTCGATGATCCTGGCCAAGGAAAACAAGGAGTTGCTGGCGCAGCTGAACCGCGGACTCGCCGAGATCGTGAAGGACGGCACCTACGGCGAGTTGTCGCAGAAGTACTTCAAGACCGACGCCGCCTGTCACTAAAGACCGGAGCCCGGCGCAATGGACCTGACGCGGCGCCACCCCGGCTGGGTGATGTTCGCGGCCATGGTGGGCCTGCTGCTCTTCCTGTGGGTCATGGCGATTCCGCTGGCGCTGGCACCGGGCCCGATCGGCCCGGCGGCACAACAGTTTGCCGACGGCGCGCGGGTGACGGTCCTGCTGACCCTGGTCTCCGGCTCGGCCGGCGTGGTGCTGGGAGTACTAACCGGCCTGGGCAAGCTCTCGGCGATCGCTCCGGTGCGCTGGCTGTGCAACTTCTACGTCTGGCTGATCCGCGGCACGCCGCTGCTGCTGCAGATCCTTTTCGTCTGGCTGGTGGTGCCGCAGGTGCTGCCCGACTCGCTGCAGCCTTCCGACCTGGCGTGCGCCGCAATTGCGCTGGCGCTCAACGTCGGGGCCTATAACGCCGAATGCGTGCGCGCCGGCATCCTCGCGGTTCCCCATGGGCAGGTTGAGGCCGCGCACGCGCTCGGATTGTCGCCGGCGCAAACGTTCCTCGACATCGTGCTGCCGCAAAGCATGCGGGTTGCGCTGCCGGCACTGGCCAACAACCTCGCCTCGCTGGTCAAGGATTCCTCGCTGGCGTACGCGATCAGCGTGGTCGAACTGACGATGGTCGGGTACCGCATCCAGGCCGAAAGCTACCAGCCCATTCCGGTGTTCATGACCGTGGCCGTGATCTACCTGATCCTGACCACTGCCTTCACGACCCTGACCGCGGCCCTCGAGAGCCAACTCGACGTTGGCCGCAAGAGCTAGGGGCGCGCACCGATGAATCAAACACCCAGCACCCGCCCGATCATCGAAGTGCACGATGTCGACAAGCACTTCGGTTCGTTCCAGGCGCTCAAGTCGGTCTCGGCGACGTTCCTCGATGGCCAGGTAAGCGCCATTGTCGGTCCGTCGGGATCAGGGAAGTCGACCTTCCTGCGCACCCTCAACCGGCTGGAGAAGCACGACGGCGGCTCGATCGTCATCGACGGCATAACACTCGACGACGATCTGCGGCACCTCGACGCGATCCGGCGCGAGGTCGGGATGGTGTTCCAGAACTTCAACCTGTTCTCGCACCTGACGATCCTGCGCAATGTCAGTCTCGCGCCGATAAGGGTGCGCAAGCTCGCGCGCGCCGCAGCCGAAGAGCGCGCCCTGGCACTGCTCGAGCGGGTCGGTTTGGGCGATCAGGCCGACAAGTATCCGGTCGCCCTTTCGGGCGGACAGCAGCAGCGGGTCGCGATCGCGCGGGCGCTGGCGATGGACCCCAAGGTATTGCTGTTCGACGAACCCACCTCGGCTCTTGACCCCGAACTGGTCAACGAGGTTCTGGTGGTGATGCGTGAACTGGCGCACACCGGCATCACGATGCTGGTTGTTACCCATGAGATGAGTTTCGCCCGCGAGGTCGCCGACCGACTGATCTTCTTCGACCAGGGAGCCATCCTCGAAGACACCACGCCCGCGGAGTTCTTTTCCAACCCGCGGCACGCGCGCGCCAAGGAGTTCCTGTCCCAGGTTCGCGGCGCTACTTGATCCGGCACCCGGCGTCAGGCCGGTACAGCTCTCAGAACGTTCCCGGCACCAGTATCGAACGATCGACCTCGGCGATGTCGCGCTTGCCGCACAGCGCCATCGAGACGTCGAGTTCCTTGCGGATGATCTCCAGGCACTTGGTCACGCCGGCCTCGCCCATCGCGCCCAGTCCGTAGAGATAGGGGCGCCCAATGTAGACCCCCTTCGCGCCCAGGGCGACGGCCTTGAGCACGTCCTGGCCCGAGCGGATTCCGCCATCCATGTGCACCTCGACCCGTCCGCCAACCGCGTCGACAATCGGCTTCAGGGCCGCAATTGACGACGGCGCACCGTCGAGCTGGCGCCCGCCGTGGTTGGAAACGATGATCCCGTCGACACCAAGGCCGGCAGCGATCTCGGCGTCGGCCGGATCCATGATTCCCTTGAGCACGATCTTGCCGCCCCAATA
>JAHEMI010000073.1:0-6388 GCA_024643785.1 Burkholderiaceae bacterium | reverse complement strand
ACCTTCTGGTCGACGCTGAACTGGTAGTCGCGGAAGATGTGTTCGGCGCTCAACTCCGCGTACGTTCCGTCGGGCAGACGGTAGGTCGTGTCCTTGAGCCGATAGGTATTCTGCCCGCAGGTCCAGCAGTCGTAGGCCCGCATGTGCGTGCACAGGCAGGTCTTGTCCATGACCTTGACCTTCTTGGGATCGGGTTGCAGCAGCAATTCGCGGTTATAGGCGTCGATATAGGCGCATCCGCCCGAACCGTCGAGCAGATAACCGTAGGACTCGCAGTTGGGACGGACCCCGGATCCGATCGAGGGGCTGTTCTTGAGCATCCGCATCGGATAGCCGGTCGGCGAGGTGCCGTTGACCTCGATGTCGTCCTCGCTGGCGCGGAAATATTCCTGCTTGACCTTCGCCGGCAGGCCGCACTCGCGCGCCACCGTGAACCGCGTCGCCACCTGCACGGCGCCGGCGCCTTCCTCGAGGAACGAGACTGCATCAGAACCGGTGAAGATGCCGCCGGCCGGAATCAAAGGGATATCCAGTTGTTCGGCCTTCAGATGATCGCGGATCTCGTTGACGATCGTGCGCAGGTCGTAGTACTTCCAGTCGTCCATGCCAAACCCAAGGTGTCCACCGGCCAGCGGGCCCTCGACAACCACATAGTCGGGCAGGCGCTCCAAACGGGCATTCTTGCGCATGAACAGTTGCAGCGCCCGCAGCGACGAAACGATGATTCCCAGCTTGGCGTCACGGAAGCGCGGATTCTCGGCCATCATTCCGAACGAGCCCAGATGCAGCCCCGCGCTGAGGGTAATACCGTCGATCCCGGCGTCCAGGGCGCTGTTGAGCCGCACCTTCAGGGTCTCGCGCGCCCCGTTCATGGTCAACTTTTCCATGCAGTTGACGAAGATCATTCCGTCGCCGCGCTTGGCCTCCATCGTGCCACCGATGTGCCGCCGGGTGGCTTCATCTAGTTGGCCCAGGTCGAAGCGCACTGCCGACTTGTCGACATTGTCGAGATTGAACTTGTAGAACTTGGTCTTCTGGGCGATGAACTTGGTACCGAAGCGCTTGTCGGAAACCGAAGGCACCATCGCATCGGAAATGTGCCCTACTCCACCCAGACGAACACACTCGAGCGCGAGATCTGCGGTCGAAATGTCGACCCCCATTCCACCCAGGACGATCGGCACCAGTTCCCTTTTGCCAAATCTCAAGCGGAAGTCGTCTACACGTTTCATGTCAGTCCCGAAAATGGGCTCCGTATTCCTGAATTACGGAGCATTTCGGTCGACAGCAGCACTCATTCGAGCGGCAGGAAGCCATCAACCGAAAGATAGCGTTCCCCGCTATCGTAGTTGAAGCCGAGAATCCGCGCCTCAGGCGGCAGTTTCGGCAACTGTTGCCCGATTGCAGCCAAGGTTGCTCCCGATGATATCCCGATCAGCAGACCCTCCTCGCGTGCCGCCCGCCGCGCCATGTCCTTGGCGGCCTCGGCATCGATCTGGATGACTCCATCAAGCAGGTCGGTCTGCAGGTTGCCGGGGATGAATCCTGCCCCGATCCCCTGGATCGGATGCGGCCCGGGCTTGCCGCCGGAGATGACTGGCGAGGCGGTCGGTTCGACGGCGAAGACCTTGAGCTTGGGCCATTGCTGCTTGAGCACCCGCGCGCAGCCGGTGATGTGCCCGCCCGTGCCGACTCCCGTGACCAGTGCGTCAATACCTTGGGGAAAATCCGCCAGAATTTCCTGTGCCGTGGTGCGCTCGTGAACCGCGACGTTGGCCGGGTTTTCGAACTGCTGGGGCATCCAGGCTCCCTTGGTTTCAGCTACCAGTTCCTGTGCCCGGGTGATGGCGCCGGCCATTCCCTTTTCGCGCGCCGTGAGTACGAAGCTGGCGCCGTATGCCAGCATCAGGCGACGCCGTTCGATTGACATGCTCTCGGGCATCACCAGCACCAGCTTGTAGCCCTTGACTGCGGCAACCAGAGCCAGACCGACTCCGGTGTTGCCCGAGGTCGGCTCGATGATCGTGCCGCCAGCGGTCAGCAGGCCAGAGCGTTCCGCGTCTTCGACCATGGCGAGCGCGATCCGGTCCTTGATCGAACCACCGGGGTTGGAGCGCTCCGACTTGATCCAGACTTCATGGTTGGCGCCAAACAGGCGCCGCAGGCGAATGTGCGGAGTGTTGCCAATTGTCGCGAGGATGTTGTCTGCTTTCATCTGATCTTCTCCGTGGCATTTTTTCGCTGCTGCGACGCCACCCAAGGGTCTGTCACCAGCGACGTGACAAGGTTATATCCTATGGGATAGCAACAACAGGCTAAGGGTTGGCGCGAGTTGCTGCGCGCCGGCAAGCAATCGTGCAGTCGGGCAACTCGTTTTACAAATATTTTTTCCTGATTTCCTTATGAGGAGAATGAGTACGTGAACCTGCCTCTGGAAAAGACCGTGGCCCTGGTAACCGGAGCTTCGAGCGGCATCGGCGAAGCCAGCGCGCTGGCACTGGCCAAAGCCGGCGCGGCAGTCGCTCTCGTGGCAAGGCGCGAAGCACGCCTTCAAAGCCTCGCCAAGCGCATCGAGGAAGCCGGTGGCCGCGCCCTCGTGATCGGCGCCGACATCACCGCCGAAGCACAGGCACGCGAAGCAGTCGAGCAGACGGTCAAGCACTTCGGACGGCTCGATACGCTGGTCAACAATGCCGGCGTGATGCTGCTCGGGCCAATCGCCGGCGCGAACGTCGAAGAGTGGCGCCGGATGATGGACCTCAATGTCATGGGCCTGCTCTACTGCACCAGTGCCGCCGTGCCCCATCTGCTCGACGCTGCCGGCGGCGGGCCACGCCGCGTTGCCGACATCGTCAACGTCAGCTCGGTAGCCGGTCGACTGGTCAGGATGGGAAGCGGCGTCTACAACGCCACCAAGCACGCCGTCGGCGCATTCAGCGAGTCACTGCGCCAGGAACTGAGCACTCGCCACGTCCGGGTCTCATTGGTCGAACCAGGTGCCACTGACACTGAACTGCGCAGCCACAACCGGCCCGAGATCGTGGCGGCACTGATGACGCGGCTGGGCGACATCAAGCGTCTCGAAGCCGAGGAAATCGCCGATGCCGTCTGCTACCTGGTAACGCGCGAACGCCACGTCGCGATCAACGAGATCCTGATCAGACCCACCCAGCAGACCACCTGACGAGCGAAGACTGGCCTAAGTAAAAGCACTTGCCGTGTATTGCCAATGCCTCGACTCTGGTCTAGGATGGCCGAAGCATACTAGATGGACCAAATCCCGAGGCCGTGTCGACCTCCGGGACCTAATGAATCATCCACAGGAGGCTGACAATGACGGACAAGAAAACCGCATCACCCACGAAAGCACCGGCAGAAACCGGGAGCAGCCGACGTCGATTTCTCGGAACGGCAGCTGGCGGCGTAGCTGGTGCGGCAGCATTGGCAGCCCCGATGATCTCGGTCGCCCAGTCACCGATCGTCCTGAAGATGCAGGGTGCCTGGGGTGCCAAGGACATCTTCAACGAGATGGCCGAGCAGTATGTCGCCAAGGTCAATGAAATGGCCGGTGGCCGCCTGCGCATCGACTACCTGGTCGCTGGCTCGGTCGTGAAGCCGTTTGAAGTCATGGATGCGACCAGCAAGGGCGTTATCGACGCTGCCCATACGGTGGCCGTGTACTGGTATGGCAAGAGCAAGGTTGCTTCGCTCTTTGGCTCCGGCCCGATCAACGGTTGCGACGCCAACCAGATGCTGGCGTGGATTCACCGCCACGGCCAGCCGTTCTACGACGAACTGGTCGCGAAGCTCGGCCTCGACGTCGTGGCGTTCTGGGCAATGCCGATGCCGACCCAGCCGCTGGGCTGGTTCAAGAAGCCTATCAAAGGCGCCGCCGATCTCAAGGGCTTCAAGTATCGCACCGTGGGCCTGGCTGCCGACCTGATGCAGGAAATGGGAATGAAAGTAACCCAGCTCCCGGGCGGCGAGATCGTGCCGGCAATGGAGCGCGGCGTTATCGATGCCTTTGAGTTCAACAACCCGACTTCGGACCGCCGTTTCGGCGCCCAGGACGTGGCCAAGAACTACTACATGGGCAGCTATCACCAGGCGATGGAGTTCTTCGAGATCGACTTCAACAAGAAGAAATTCGACTCGCTGCCCAAGGACCTTCAGGCCATCCTGAAATACGCCGCCGAGGCCGCGTCGACCTCGAACTACGCGCTCGCGATGGACCAGTATTCGACCGACCTGCAGGAACTGAAGAACAAGGAAAAGGTCAACGTGATCCGCACGCCGAAGGACATCTTCGTCGCCCAGTTGGCGGCGTGGGACAAGATCGTCAAGCGGATGACTGCCGAAGACCCGTTCTTCAAGAAGGTCTGGGACTCGCAGCAAGCCTGGGCCAAGCGCGTCGGCTACTATGCCTACTTCAACGGCGCCGACAACCAGTTGGCCTACGAGCACCTCTACGGCAAGCTCGGGTTCTGATGTCTGATTTGGCCTCGCAACCCTGGTGAGGCCTCTGGGAGGCGGCGCATCATGCGCCGCCTTCTTTTTAGGTGCAGAAGGACATTGCCGTCACGCAATTGGAAGGACTGATGCCATGCTCCAGAGATTCCTGATCATGATCGACAGTTTCAGCATGGCCGTTGGGCATGCGTTTGCCTGGTGCATCATGATCCTCACGCTGGGAACCTCCTATGAGGTCTTCATGCGTTACGTTCTCAACAACCCCACCAGTTGGGCCTTCGACATGAGCTACATCATGTACGGCGGGTTGTTCATCATGTCTGGAGCCTATGCCCTGTCGCGCAACGCCCACGTGCGTGGCGACGTGATCTTCAGGCTCCTGCCGCCGCGCGTTCAGGCAACCATTGAACTGGTGCTCTATTTCATCTTCTTCTATCCCGGCGTCACCGCACTGATCATCGCCGGCTATGGCTACGCCCATGACTCGTTCGGCTACACCGAGGTGAGCGTCAACAGCCCGGTGGGCGTGCCGATCTGGCAGCTCAAGGCGCTGATTCCGCTCGCCGGGATCATGCTCTTCATCCAGGGCTTCGCCCAGGTGATCCGCTGCATCCTGTGCATCCAGTCGGGCACCTGGCCACGACAGCTCCACGACGTCGAAGAACTCGACAGCGTTCTGATTCAGGAGCACGCCAAACAAGTCGCCCAGGAAGGTGCCAAATGAGCAATCCAGAACTTGCGCTGCTGATGCTTGGCAGCTTCATCTTCATCATCCTGCTGGGATTCCCGATCGCCTTCACGCTGATGGCGATGGGGGTCATGTTCG
Organism: Burkholderiaceae bacterium; assembly: GCA_024643785.1. Lineage (GTDB taxonomy): Bacteria > Pseudomonadota > Gammaproteobacteria > Burkholderiales > Burkholderiaceae_E > JAGXFR01. Next base: position 1,092 of record JAHEMI010000073.1, on the reverse strand, counting down.
GCTACTACGCCTACTATGTCCCGGGTCAGGAATTTTTCGACAGCCGGGTGTTCTACCTGTTGTCGCAGAACACCTTCAGCATCATGAACAACGACGTGCTCACTGCGGTGCCGCTGTTCCTGTTCATGGGCTACATGATAGAAAGATCGAACATCCTCGACCGGCTGTTCTACAGCCTCCAGGTCGCGCTGCGGGCGATTCCCGGTGCGATGGCGGTCGCCGCGCTGATCACGTGCGCGCTGTTCGCCACCGCCACCGGTATCGTCGGCGCAGTCGTAACGCTGATGGGACTGCTCGCCTTCCCGGCCATGCTCAAGGCCGGTTATGACGAGAAGCTCTCGGCAGGTGTGATCTGCGCCGGCGGGACGCTCGGCATCCTGATCCCGCCATCGATCATGCTGATCGTCTACGGTGCGACCTCGGCTGTTTCGGTCGTCAAGCTCTACGCGGCTGCAATGGTTCCCGGCTTCCTGCTGGCCGGGCTGTACATGATCTACGTAGTTACTCGGGTGGCTCTCAACCCGAAACTGGCACCCAAACTTCCAAGATCTGAAACTGATGTCCCCTGGGGCAGAGTGCTGATCCTGTTGTTCCAGGCCTTTGTTCCGCTTGCGGTGCTGATCATGTCGGTGCTGGGCGCGATCCTGTTTGGGCTGGCGACGCCGAGCGAGGCCGCGGCCATTGGTGCACTGGGCGCCATCCTGCTGGCGGTAGGTTACAGGGCCTTCACCTGGAATCGCCTCAAGGAAGCCGTGTTCCTCACGGCCCGCACCTCGGCAATGGTGTGCTGGCTGTTTGTCGGCTCGTGGACGTTTTCTTCGATCTTCTCCTACCTCGGTGGCGAGGGGCTGATCAAGGAATTCGTCCTTTCGATGGATCTCAACACCCTCACGTTCCTGCTGCTCTCCCAGCTCATCATCTTCCTGCTCGGCTGGCCGCTGGAATGGAGCGAGATCATCATCATCTTCGTGCCGATCTTCCTCCCGCTCTTGTCGCACTTCAACGTCGACCCGATGTTCTTCGGCATTCTCGTGGCCCTGAACCTCCAGACCTCGTTCCTTACGCCACCAATGGCGATGTCGGCCTACTACC
>JAHEMI010000072.1 GCA_024643785.1 Burkholderiaceae bacterium | reverse complement strand
GCGCCGCGCGATTTCGACCGCGTTGGCGAGCGCCACGGGCAGGTCGGCAAAGAGCTCGGCCATCTCGGACTGGGACTTGAAGTATTGTTCGGCCGAGAAATTTCGCGCCCGCCGCGGGTTGGCGAGGATCTCGCCCTGGGCGATGCAGACCCGCGCCTCGTGGGCCTGATAGTGACTGCGCTCCATGAACTGGACCGGATGGGTGGCGACCACCGGCAGGTCGAGCCGGCTGGCCAGCCGGGCGCTGGCCCGGGTGCAATTCTCGTCGTCGGGCCGGCCGGAACGCTGGAGTTCGAGGAAATAGTCCCCCCCGAAACGCTGTTGCCAACGCGTGGCCAGCGCCGTCGCCAGTTCCTCGTTACCCGCCAGCAGCGCCTGGCCGACGTCGCCACAGGCCGCCCCGGAAAGTCCGATCAGGCCGTCGTTGACGCCGTCGGGCCCCTCGTCGAACCATTCCTGCAGCAGTTCGCCGCGGCCGCGCCATTCGTTCTCGATCCAGGCCCGGCTGAGCAGCGTGCACAGGCGCAGGTAGCCCTGCTGGTTGCGCACCAGCAGGAGGATCCGGTGCGCCCGGTCGCGATCGCGGGGGTTGGTGAGCCAGCAATCGGCCCCGAGCAGCGGCTTGACGCCGCGCTTGCGCGCCGCCTTGTAGAACTTGATCCAGCCGAAGACGTTGGAGATGTCGGTGATTGCCACCGCCGGCTGGCTGTCGTCAGCCGCAGCGCCCACGAGTGCGCCGAGCCGCACGATCGAATCGCTGATCGAAAATTCGGTGTGGGCGCGCAGGTGGACGAAGCGGGGTTCAGTCATCGGCTGTCATGGGGGCGAGGCGCAAAAAAAACGCCCGCCGGACCCCGTTGAGGGTCCGGGTATCGGTAGAATTCTACCCGCTCGTCCCCGGACCCTCCATGACCGTAGAAACCCTCGCGCCAGATCCCTTCGAACACGCCGTCCTGGCCAGCGTACGCCACCGCCGGGCAGCCCTGACCATGGCCTTTTGCGCGCTCTGCTGGAGCAGCGCGGGTGGCCTGGTGCGCCTGCTCGATCGCCAGGACGGGATCGAACTGACTTTCCTGCGCAGCGTGTTCTGCGCGCTGGCGGTGATCGTGCTGCTCGCCTGGCGGCGGCGGGGAAGTCCGTTGGCCCCGGTCATGGCGATGGGCTGGCCGGGCCTGATATCGGGCCTGATGTGGGCGATCATGTTCACCGCATTCACCATCGCCATCACCATGACGACGGTGGCCAACACCCTGCTGGTGTTGAGCCTGGCGCCATTCTTCGCCGCCGTGCTCGGGCGCATGGTGCTGCGCGAACAGGTCGTGTCGCGCACCTGGGTGGCGATGTCGGCCGCCGGGTTCGGGATCTGGTGGATGGTCCGGCACGGGATCTCGGTCGAGGGCTACGCCGGCATGGCCATCGCACTGGCCTGCCCGCTGGCCTCGGCGATCAATGTCGTCACCTTGCGCAAGATCCACACCCGCATCGACCTGATGCCGGCGGTGCTGGTCGGGGCGCTCATTTCGCTGGTCGCGATGGCGCCGTTTGCGCTGCCGTTCACGCCCTCGCCGCGCGACGTCGCGATCATCGCCTTCCTGGGCATCTTCCAGCTGGCGCTGCCGTGCATGCTGCTGGTCCGGGCGACGCGCTTCCTTTCGCCCCACGAGGTGGCGCTGATCGCGCTCCTCGAGGTCGTGCTCTCCCCGATCTGGGCCTGGCTCTTCGGCGGCGAGGCGATGAGCGCGGCGACGGTGCAAGGGGGGCTGCTGGTGATCGGCGCCCTGGTCGCCAACGAATTCTTCGGCACCTCGCGGGCCGCGGCGACGGTCGGCCCGACCTAGGCGCGGGCCGCAACCAGGGTTCGTGCCACCTCGGCGAATCCGGCGCCGCAGGGCGCCGCGGTGATCCACGCCGGCAGGTGCGCGATCCGGCCGCTGAACTGCGCCACGTTGGCGACCCCGACCGCATTGGGCAGGTACTCGAACAGCGGCGCATCGTTGGGCGAGTCGCCCACGAACAGGCAGCGCGATCGTTCGGCGGCGAGGTCCAGGCGGTAGCGCTCGCTCATCATGGCATGCGCCATCGTGAGCTTGTCATAGTCGCCAAACCAGCCGTTGACGTGGATCGAGCTGACCTTCGCGCTCATCCCGGCGGCCTTCATCAGTGCCACGATCCGGTCGATCGCGGCATCGGGCAGCGGCGCGACGTCCTCGCGAAAATCGATCGCCAGGTCGTAAATGCGGCAGAACTGGTCCGAAGCCAGTGCGCAACCGGGCACCTCGCGCAGGATCCGCGCGCCCACGGCGTTCAGCTTGGCGGCCTGAGCCTGGCGCTCGTCGCGCTCGAGCTGGTGACGCGCGCGCAGCCTGCCGAGCTGGTGGTCGTACCAGAAGTAGAACGCGCCGTTCTCGCCGATGACGCCGTCGACCGGCCACATCCGCGCGATATGGTCGCACCAACCTGCCGGTCGCCCGGTGGTCAGGATCACCCGGATGCCCGCGCCCTGCAGTTGCTCGAGCGCGGCGTAGGCCTCGGCCGTGAGCCGGCCATCGGTGGTCACCGTGTCATCGATGTCGCTGAAAACGGTGTGAACCGCAGCTGCGGTAGCGCGCGGCATCAGGGCCAGGGGCTTCATGCTCAAGGTCGTTCTCCGGGCAGAAGCCGAATTGTAGCCGGGCGCCGTTGCCGGGACGCTTCGATTATGATCGGCGACGATGAGCAGCTACGTCGGACGTTTCGCCCCGTCGCCGACCGGACCATTGCACGCCGGGTCGCTGGTGGCCGCACTCGCCAGCTACCTCGACGCGCGCGCGCATGACGGCCGCTGGCTGCTGCGCATCGAGGACCTCGATCCCCCGCGCGAACTCCCCGGTGCAGCCGAGGCAATCATCGCGGATCTCGCCCGGCTCGGTTTCGAGGCCGATGCCCCGGTGCTGTTCCAGAGCACCAGGCACGCGGCCTACGAGGAGGAGTTCGAACGCTTGCGCCACGCCGGCCTGGTCTATCCCTGCGCCTGCAGCCGCCGCGAAATCGCGGATTCGCAGGTCGGCCCGGAGCCGCGCGCCGAGCCCGTCTACCCGGGCACGTGCCGCGCCGGCCTGCCCGCCGGGCGCGCCGCCCGTTCCTGGCGGCTGCGCTTGGATGCCGAGCCGGTCGCGTGGGCGGATCGTCCCGCCGGCTGGGAGCAGGGCCGGCCGCAGCTGACGGTGCTCGCGCGCGAGGTCGGGGACTTCGTGGTGCGCCGCGCCGATGGCCCCTGGGCCTACCAGCTGGCGGTGGTGGTCGACGATGCCTGGCAGGGGATAACCGACATCGTGCGCGGTGCCGACCTGGTCGCGTCCACTGCCCGCCAGATCCACCTGCGCCGGCTGCTGGGCTACCCCGCCATCAGGACCTTGCACGTGCCGGTGGTGCTGGCGAACGACGGGCAAAAACTCTCGAAGCAGACCGGCGCCGGACCGATCTCGGCCGCCGACCCGGTCCCGGCGCTCGCAGCGGCCCTCGCCCATCTCGGCATCCAGGTCCCGGAATCGGGCACGCTCGGACAGTTCTGGCGGCACGCGATATCACGCTGGCGCGCTTCAGACTGGGCTCAGGGAGCGGACTAGAAAATCCCTCGCGTTCCCGCGGGGATGCTTGCGACGGTCCCAGAAGTGGTAAATTGGCTTGTGTTACACAGCACTGGGCGGGAATCGCCCTGGACACTCGCGTGTCTCATATCCAACAATTTGCGGAGACTAATAATCATGGATTCCAGGAACTATAAGTTGCTGATCACCGGCCTGGCGACAGCAGTGGCACTGATCGCGGCACCTGCGGCACATGCCGGCAAGACCGTCGACGCGATCAAGGCGCGCGGACAACTGGTGTGCGGCGTCAACACCGGCCTGGCCGGCTTCTCGGCGGCCGACAGCCAGGGCAAGTGGTCGGGACTGGACGTCGACGTCTGCCGCGCGATTGCCGCGGCCATGCTGGGCGACGCCAACAAGGTCAAGTGGGTGCCGCTCAATGCTCAGCAGCGCTTCACGGCCCTGCAGTCGGGAGAGATCGACATCCTGTCGCGCAATACCACCTGGACGCTGACCCGCGATGCATCGCTGGGAATGAACTTCACCGCCACGACCTACTATGACGGCCAGGGCTTCATGGTCCCGACCAAACTCGGCATCAAGAGCGCCAAGCAGATGAAGGGCGCGACGGTCTGCGTCCAATCTGGCACTACCACCGAGAAAAACCTCACCGACTACTCGCGGGCCAACAAGCTCGACCTCAAGCCGATCGTGTTCGAGAAGCTTGAAGCCGCGACCGGCGCGTACTTCTCGGGTCGCTGCGCGGCCTACACCACCGACGCCTCGGGCCTGGCCTCGACGCGCAACAAGGAAGCCCAGAATCCGAAGGATCACATCATCCTGCCCGAGCTGATCTCCAAGGAGCCGCTCGGCCCCGTGGTCCGGCGTGGTGACGACGAGTTCTTCGCGATCGCCAAGTGGGTGATCTTCGGGCTGGTCGAGTCCGAGGAATACGGTATCGAGCAGGCCAACGTGTCTGAACTGCAGAAATCGAGCAAGGATCCGGTGGTGATGCGCATTCTCGGCACCTCCGAGGACACCGGCAAGCTGCTGGGCCTGGACAAGGACTGGATGGCGCGCGCCATCAAGGCGGTCGGCAACTATGGCGAGATCTTCGAACGCAACGTCGGCCCCAACACCGCGCTCAACCTGCCGCGCGGCGTCAACGCGCTGTGGAGCGAGGGCGGAATCATGTACGCCCCGCCGGTGCGGTAAGCGCTGATCGAACCGCCGGTACGCCCGCGAACCGGGCGTGCCGGCCGGTGCGCAAAGGATTTGTCACCTGACCGACGGGGATTCCGACAATGTCCGACCGACAGCCACAGAAGCGCCGCGACTGGTCCTGGCGCAGCCAGGCATTCCGCGGACTGGTCTACCAGATAATCGCCATCGTGCTGGTGGGCTCAGGGATCTGGTACCTGGCATCCAATACGCTCGCCAACATGGCGGCGCGCGGCATCCAGAGCGGTTTCGGTTTCCTCACCGGTGCGGCCGGATTCGACATCGGCGAGACCGTGCTGCCGTTCGATGCGCTCGACCCCTACTGGGCGGCGTTTCTCGCTGGCGTGCTCAACACCCTGCGGGTGGCGATCATCGGCATTGTCTGCGCCACAGTACTCGGCACCGTGCTGGGCATCGGCCGTTTCTCGCATAACGCGCTGGTTCGCGGCCTGTGCTACTGCTATGTCGAGGTCTTCCGCAACGTCCCGGTGCTGTTGCAGCTGATCCTCTGGTACCTGCTGTTCGCCGAAGCGCTCCCGCCGGTCAACCAGGCGCTGTCGGTCTTCGGCGCCTTCTGGCTGAGCAAGGGGGGATTTTCGTTCCCGGTGCCGGTCTGGGGATTGGGGCAGGCGCTCTCCGGCATCGGGGCGCTGATCGGAATCGCGGCGGCAATCTATTACCGGCGCTGGGCGCAGGCCGCGTTCGAACGCACCGGCACCCCGCGCAGCATGGTGCTGGTGCCGCTGGCCATGGTGCTGTCGGCAGCGCTACTGGGGTGGCTGCTCGGCGGCGCGCCCACTTCATGGAGCGTACCCAAACCGGGACTGTTCTCGATGGAGGGCGGGGCCTCGGCAACGCCGGAATTCCTCGCGGTGCTGCTGGGACTGGTGTTCTACACCTCGGCCTTCATCGCCGAGGTCGTCAGGGCCGGAATCCAGTCGGTATCGCTGGGCCAGACCGAAGCGGCGAGCAGCATCGGACTCAACAAGCCCCAGTCGATGCGCCTGGTGATCCTGCCCCAGGCGCTGCGGGTGATCATCCCGCCGATCACCAGCCAGTACCTGAACCTGACCAAGAATTCGTCGCTCGCGGTCGCGATCGGCTACCCCGACGTGGTGTCGATTGCCAACACCGCGATCAACCAGACCGGGCGGGCCGTCGAGTGCATCGCGATCGTGATGCTGGTCTACCTGACCACCTCGCTGTCGACCTCGGCGTTCATGAACTGGTACAACGCGCGCGCCGCGATCAAGGAGCGCTGACATGGATGCCGCCATGTTCAAGCCAATCGCGCCGCGCCCCGCCCCCATCCGCACCGAGGGTCTGGTGCCGTGGATTCGCGCCAACCTCTTCGGCAACTGGGGCAGCATCGTCACGACCCTCGTGATCTGCGCACTGATCGCCTGGTATCTGCCGGCAATCGCCAGTTGGACGTTGGTGCACGCCGTCTTCGATGCCAACGCCGACACCTGCCAGGCAGCCCGCGGCACCGGCGCTTGCTGGGGCGTGGTCGCCGAGAAATACCGCCTGATAATCTTCGGCCGCTATCCCTACGAGGAACAGTGGCGCCCGCTGCTGGCGACGATGCTGCTGATCGCACTGCTGGTCATCAGCTGCGTGCGGATTTTCTGGAAGACCTGGCTGGTCGCGCTCTGGGTAGCCACCCTGGCGATCTTCTTCACGCTGATGTTCGGCGGCTGGTTCGGGCTCAGCCGGGTTTCGTCCGACCAGTGGGGCGGGCTGCCGCTGACGATCATGCTGGCCGCACTGAGCGTCGTGCTGGCCTTCCCGCTATCGATCTTCGTGGCGCTGGGACGGCGCTCTGACCTGCCGGCGATCCGCACCGTGTGCATCGTCTATGTCGAGCTGATCCGCGGCGTGCCGCTGATCTCGGTGCTGTTCATGGCCTCGTTCCTGTTCCCGTTGTTCATGCCAGTGGGCAAATCGCCCGACGTGCTGCTGCGGGTGTTGGTCGGAATCATTCTGTTCGCTGCCGCCTACCTTGCCGAGATCGTCCGCGGTGGCTTGCAGGCCCTGCCAAATGGCCAGGTCGAGGCGGCGCAGTCGCTCGGACTGACCTACTGGCAAACCCAGCGCAAGATCATCCTGCCGCAGGCGCTGGCGACGGTGGTCCCGGGAATCATGAACACCTTCATCGGGATGTTCAAGGACACCTCGCTGGTAACCATAGTGAGCCTCTACGAACTGACCGGGGCACTGGGCCTGGCGCTCAACTCCGACGCCAACTGGCGCCCGTTCAAGATCGAGGGCTACCTGTTCATCATGCTCATCTATTTCATCTTCTGCTTTGCAATGTCGCGCTACAGCCTGTGGATCGAGAAGCAGCTTGCCGTCAGCACGAATCGCTAGGAACCTCGCCAATGAGTGAACCAATCATCATCTTCGACAAGGTCAACAAGTGGTACGGGAACAATTTCCACGTGCTGCGCGACATCGACCTCGAGGTCGCGGCTGGCGAGCGCATCGTCATCTGCGGTCCGTCGGGATCCGGGAAGTCGACCCTGATCCGCTGCATCAACCGCCTCGAGGAGCACCAGGAAGGGCGGCTGGTCGTGGACGGCACGGAGATGAGCGACGACATCAAGGCGATCAACCAGATCCGGCGCAAGGTCGGGATCGTGTTCCAGCAATTCAACCTGTTCCCGCACCTGACCGTGCTCGAGAACCTGACGCTGGCACCGATGTGGGTCGGCAAGATGCCCAAGAAGGAGGCCGAAGAGCGGGCCATGCAGCAACTCGAGCGGGTACGGATCGCCGAGCAGGCGGAAAAATACCCGCTGCAACTCTCGGGGGGCCAGCAGCAGCGGGTGGCGATTGCCCGCTCACTGTGCCTCACACCCAAGATCATGATGTTTGACGAACCGACCTCGGCGCTCGACCCCGAGATGATCAAGGAAGTCCTCGACGTGATGATCGAGCTCGCGGGGCAGGGCATGACGATGCTGTGCGTCACCCATGAAATGGCGTTCGCCAAGGCTGCCGCCGATCGCGTGATCTTCATGGACCAGGGACAGATCGTGGAGCAGAACAGCCCCCACGAGTTCTTCGACAACCCGCGCAACGAACGCACCAAGGACTTCCTCTCGAAGATCCTGACGCACTGATACGGTGAGGCCGGGGCGGCTGGCGCCGCAACAGCGCCAGCAACCGGTCAACTGCGCGGCTCTAGAACTTCTTGCCGCCGAGCAAGGCCGCCAGCTGGCGCTGGGGGCGGCGCTGCTGCCTGCCAGCGCCTGATTCGAGCGCCGCGGTCGCGGCCGCCTGTTGCTCGTCGGTATCGCCATCGCCATCTTCAACCGGCTGGGACGGCTGGTAGGGCTTGAAGAAGAAGGGATCGTCGGATTGCCCCGGCATCTTGCTGACGCTCGCCGCCTTGGCGACCGCGCGCGGGGCGTAGCGCTCGCGCTCGGCGCGACGCGGGCGGTCGACCCGTCCCGGCGGTTCGCGGCGCGCGGCAGCTGCGACTTCGAGGTTCTCCACCGGCAGTTTGCGGCGTAACAGCTTCTCGATCTCGGCAAGCAATCGTTCGTCGACCGGGCTCATCACCGAGAGCGCCACGCCGCTCGCGCCGGCGCGGCCGGTGCGGCCAATCCGGTGGATGTAATCCTCGGACTGGTACGGCAGGTCGTAGTTGATCACCGCCGGCAGTTCGACGATGTCGAGTCCGCGGGCCGCGACGTCGGTCGCCACCAGCACCCTGGTCTCGCCCTTCTTGAAAGCCTCGAGGGTTGCCAGGCGCTCCTGCTGCGACTTGTCGCCGTGGATCGCCGCGGCGTTGAGGCCCTCGAGATCCAGTTGCCGGGCCAGGCGACCGCAGCCGATCTTGGTGTTGCTGAACACCAGCACTTGGGCCAGGTTGCGGTCGCGAATCAGCTGGGCCACCGCGGCGCGCTTGGCCTCGACCGAACCCACGCGATAGACCGACTGCTCGACGTTGTCGGCGGCGGCATTGCGTGCCGCCACTTCGATCACCACCGGGTCCGTGAGCATCGTCCCGGCCAGCTTGCGGATCTCGTTGGCAAAGGTGGCCGAGAACAGCAGGCTCTGGCGTGGCATCGGGAGCAGCGCGATGATGCGCTGGATGTCGGGCAGGAAGCCCATGTCGAGCATCCGGTCCGCCTCGTCGAGCACCAGGATTTCGGCCTGCGAGAGATTGACGGTCTTCTGGCCGACGTGGTCGAGCAGCCGCCCCGGGGTCGCGATCAGGACCTCGCAACCCTTGCGCAGCGCGGCGTATTGGGGATTGATGTCGACCCCGCCATAGACCACCGCGACGCGCAGCCCGGTGTATTTGGCGTAGTCGCGGAAGTTGACGAAGATCTGGTCGGCCAGTTCGCGGGTGGGCGCAAGGACCAGGGACCGCACCGGGTGGCGCGCCGGCGAGGCGCTGTTGTTGGCTACTGGCAGCAGGCGCTGCAGGATCGGCAGGGCAAATCCGGCGGTCTTGCCGGTGCCCGTTTGGGCCGCTCCCATCACGTCACGTCCCGTCATCACTACCGGGATTGCCTGCTCCTGAATCGGCGTGGGTTCTACATAACCCAGTTCCGAGACGGCACGCAGGACCGGTTCCGCGAGCCCAAAGTCTGAGAAAGTACTCAAGTTGTGAAATCGTCCTCTTTTGAAGCGGGCGGCGATAAGTCATGCCGAGGGTCGCATTGTGCGCCCTCACGGCGTCAATGCAATCGAATCTGTCACAGGCCGTTGCGTAACGGCCGAAACAGCGTTGCGTTGGTGGGCCTTGTTGGATTCGAACCAACGACCAAAGGATTCAGGTTTGTGCGGATTTCTCCGCTCCCCGGACTATCTCATCACCTTCGGCCGGACCGTTAAGGTGTCGGGCGCTCGTGGCGGTAATTAAGGGGGCTTGACCCCTCCGCTAGTCTCTGCACCTTCCGGAACTGTATTTCCGGCTTGGCTCAGGATTACCGTATCTCGCGACGTAGGCTCTCCTGAATTCACCCGATTTTCGACCGCAATTTCTGGCGGAAGTCACCCTTTATGGATGAGTCCTCTGCTCTAACCAACTGAGCTAAAGGCCCAACCCAGCATTATCTCCGATATTCACCCAAATTCAAATCGGGTTCTCTGGCTCACTTGTTTCGCCCTCACCACCGTTGTAGCGCTTCGTGCGGCCGAGCTCGCACAGCAGTTCGTTGACCTCGCCCTTGAGCTGTAGCACACGATCTTCCCGGCCCAGCGTAACCTCGTACCAATCTTGCAGTTCCTTGAGCTGAGCGCGGATCTGTTGTTCACTCTTGCGGCGTTCGGTGATGTTGCTGCCCACACCACGGTAGCCGGTGAAAACTCCGGACGAGTCGTAGATTGGCGCCCCGCTCATGCGCACGTATTGCTTCTGGCCGCCGCGATAGGTTCGCCCGATCTCGAAGTTCCGGAAAGGCTTGCGCGCCGCCGCGATTGCCTCCAGATCGGCCAACTCCGCGGCATCCCAGACTATCCCCGGGGCGTCGCGGCGCGAGTGCCCCAGAAAGGTTTCGAGATCAACTTCCGGTTGCCCGGCATCCGGCCGGGACATGATCGTGAAACGCAAGTCCTTATCCTGTTCCCAGTACCAGTCATTCGACAAATTCGTCAGCGCACGGTAGCGCGCCTCGCTCTCCTGGAGATCGGCTTGCGCCTTGAGACGCGTCGCCTCGGCGCTGAAATTGCCGAGCGCGAAACTGATGTTGGCCGTCATCTTCTCGATAACACTGCGCGACTGCACGTCAAAGGCATCAGAGCCTCGCGAATACATGACCAGCATGGCGGCCAGGGACTGACCCCGATGCAATGGCAATGCCGCGACCGAGCCCCATCCCTGATCCTTGACGCACTGTCGGCAGGACGGCGCCAACTCCGCCGCTTCAAGGTCCTCGCACCAAATGGCCACTTTCTGGCTGAGCGCCTCTTGAACCGGACACCAACCACTGGTCTCGAGCTGTACTTCCAGATGGTCCGAACAGCCAACGACGGGCCCGGCAGTCCTCGCTACCGGTCTCATCGGACCGCCGGCTTCGTCAAGCGCGCCGATCCAGGCCGCGTCGACCAAACCAAAACGGGTCACGCTGTCGCAGACTTGAACAAATAACTCCTGCGCTCCGGAGGCGAGAACTACCGCTTCGTTGATGTGGCTCAAGGTAGCGTACAACTGTGTCGCCCGCTCAAGACGGCGCGCCATTTCCTTGCGCTCGCTGATGTCACGAATGATCCCGATGTATCCCAGGATCTCACCGGTACCATCCTTGATCGTCGTCCCCAACGTCTCACCAGGAAATACGCTGCCATCCTTCCGGCGGTAGTTGACTTCGTATGGCAGTAATTGGTCTGCTGCCGTCATATTGAACCTGGTCGCGCCCTGCCTTTCGTATTCCGCGGTGGACTCGTAGAAAATGGCAGTCTTCTTGCCGACAAGGTCCGTCAAGCTGTAGCCGAGATTCGATGTGAATCCCGGATTGATCGCAATGACCTCGCGCGCAACCCCGGCAAAAACGATCGCGTCCGGATTGCCTTTGAAGAGGGCTTCGAACAACGCCTTCTGTTTGGCAAGATCTGCTGTAATCAGGCGTCGCTTCTGGCGGCCGCCGAGCAGAAGACCGAGCATCACGGCACCAAGCGGGTAGCCCAAGAGCACCGCCGGGGCAACATTCTCTAGAGTCTGCGCGATAATCGCTGGCGGCAGCAGAAACATCGCCAGGACCATCAGCAGATGCGACGCCAGACCGAAGACATAGATCTCGGTTATTGAATACGTCCGGTTCGGACGGAGGCGATAATGTCTCCAGGCAATGCCGAGCAAACCGGAGGACAAAATGGTGGCAATGCCCATCAGGACGCCACCTCCGCCGAGATACAGACGGTATGCACCGGCCAGCGCCATGGCGACCATGGTCGGGACGACGCCAAAGTACAGACCACTCAATCCCAGCAGGATCGTCCTGGTATCGAAAATGGTCCCATCGCCCCATCGTACCGGAGTCAGCATCAGGGCAATGGCAACCAGTCCGATGACGACGCCGGCACCGACCCGCGGCAAGATCCGCGTAGAGTTGATGTCCTGCCCGGGCATCAGATCGTAGACCAGCCCCGCCATAAGCAGCAGGGCGCAATTGCGAATCAGATCGAGGGTGATGTTTCCGTCAAACATGGTCGTTTGATCAGCAGTGCCGCTGCGCTACAGCGCGCAGCGCCGCGCCGCGAAAGGCCCCGCCCATTTCCTGCCCTGATCGAAGATTCGTGCTCACTGTCCTTCCATCCGATACGACTTCTCCCTGAACAATCGCAGGCAAGCAGCAACCACCGCGGGATCGTACAACTTGCCTGAATTGAGTTCGATCTCGGCCAAGGCTGCGTCCAAGCCCAAGCCAGGTCGATAGGGGCGATGCGAGGTCATCGCCTCGACCACGTCGGCCACCGCCATCACCCGCGCTTCCAGAATTATCTCTTCGCCCTTCAGGTGCCGCGGATAGCCGCTACCATCAAGCCGCTCATGATGCTGCAGGA
>JAHEMI010000157.1 GCA_024643785.1 Burkholderiaceae bacterium | reverse complement strand
GCACTGTGCAGCTCTACGAAGGAGACTCCTTCCGGTTCGCGAGCTCGGTCCCGCACCGCTATACCAACCCCGGGACGACGCCGGCCACGGTGGTGTGGATCAATTCCCTGCCTTACTAGCATCCTGGTGCCAGACCTTGGCGGTGGTGACCGGCGGGCGCCGCGCTGCGCCCAAATCTGTCTGCTAACATTTCCCCTCTTCCGACTTCCAGGCTGAGCCCAGATGGTGCAAGCTCTTTCGGACCAGGCGCTGTTGAATCTCTACCGGACCATGTGCCGGATCCGCGCGTTCGAGGACGCCGCCGGGATCGCCAGCCAGGGCGGGGTTGCGGTGTTCGGCCAGCAGTCGGCTGACCAGGTCCAGGTGCGCGGTCCGTTGCATCTCTCGACGGGCCAGGAGGCTGTCCCGGCGGGTGTGTGTGCGCACCTGCGAGCCACCGACTACCTGACTTCGACTCACCGCGGCCACGGTCACACCATCGCCAAGGGTGCCGATCTCGAGCGCATGATGCATGAGCTCTTTGGCAAGGCCAGCGGGTATTGCGGCGGCCGCGGCGGCTCGATGCATATCGCCGATTTCTCGGTCGGCATGCTCGGTGCCAACGGCGTCGTCGCAGCGGGAATCCCGATCGCGGTTGGTGCCGCACACTCGCTCCGGATCCAGCGCCGCGCGGCGATCGCGGTCAGCTTCTTCGGCGACGGTGCGATCAATCGCGGCCCGTTCGCCGAAAGCCTGAACTGGGCCGCGGCCTTCCGTTTGCCGATCCTGTTCGTGTGCGAAGACAACCAGTGGTCGGCGACCACCAATACCAAAGCGATGTCGGCGGGCGAGGGCGCGGCGGCGCGCGCGGCCAGTCATGGCGTGGCCGCGCTGACGGTCGACGGCAACGACGTGGCGGCGGTCCATGCGGCAGCCGGGACGCTCGTTGATGCGGTGCGCTCCGGGGATGGCCCGCGGCTGCTGCACGCCAAGACCTACCGGTTCACCGGCCACGTCTCGGTCGATCCCGCCGCCTACCGTGACCCGGCCGAGCTGGCGGCGGCGAAACTTTCCGACCCGCTGCTGGTAACCAACGCCCAACTCGAGAGCCGTGGCGTCGCCGGCGCCGCGATCGCGGCCGTGATGGCCGAGGCGCGGGCCGAAGTTGCGGCGGCACTGGCCAGCGCGAGCGCTGCGCCCTGGCCGCTGGCTTCATCGGCATGCGAGGAAGTCCAGGACACGGGAGTCGGACAATGGCGCTGATGAGCTATGCGGCAGCCGCTGCCGCGGGCCTGGCCAGCGCGATGCGCGCTGACCAGCAAGTTGTCGCCCTGGGCGAAGACCTGGGTCGCGGCGGGATCTTCGGCCAGTATCGCGGCCTGCGCGAGGAGTTTGGCGCCGAGCGCGTGATCGATACCCCGATCTCCGAGGCCACGATCGTCGGGGCGTCCGTGGGCATGGCGCTGACCGGTCTGAAGCCGGTGGTTGAGATGCGGGTGATGGACTTCGCGCTGTGCGCGATGGACGAGATCGTCAACCAGGCGGCCAAGAATCGCTTCATGTTCGGCGGCCAGGGCCGGGTGCCGGCGGTGATCAGGATGCCGATCGGGATCTGGAGCGCTTCGGCGGCGCAACACTCGCAGTCGCTGGAGAGCTGGTTCACGCACATTCCCGGACTGGTCGTGGTCACGCCGGCGAGCGCCCAGGACAATTATTCCCTGCTGCGCGCGGCGCTCGACTGCGGCGACCCGGTGGTCTACCTCGAGCACAAGGAACTCTGGGGGCTCGAAGGCGAAGTCGACGAACGGCGCCAGGCGGCATTTGGGCTGGCGCAGGTGGTTCGTTCCGGTCAGGACCTGACCATCGTCACCTGGAGCAAGGCAGTGCACTGGTCGCTGGCCGCCGCGGAGCTGCTGGCCGCCAAGGGCATTGACGCCGAGGTGATCGACCTGCGCACGCTCTGGCCCTGGGATCGGCATGCGGTCTTCGAGTCGGCGGCCAAGACCGGGCGTGTGCTGGTGGTTCACGAAGCGGTTCAGGTCGCCGGTTTTGGCGCCGAGATCGTGGCCACGCTCGCCGAGGAAGGTGGCGCGCGCCTGGCGCGACTCGGTGGCCAGCGCATTCCGGTCGGTTATTCCCCCGGACTGGAAGCCCAGGCGCGCCTCTCGCCCGAGGCGATCGCGGCGAAGGCCGAGTCGTTGTTGCGCTAGCAGCCGCCCGACGGGTTTGTGCGGCGCTCAGTAGCCGAGCGCGTCGGGCAGCCAGGTGGCGATCCCCGGGATCGCGATCAGGATCACCAGCAATACCATCATCGAGAACACGAACCAGATCGCCCACTTGGCCGTGTGTTCGATTCGCACCCCGGCGAGCCGGCTGGTCACCATCAGGTTGACCGCAACCGGCGGGGTGAACTGACCGATGGCCACCATGAAGGTCAGCAGCACACCAAACCACACCGGGTCCCAGTTGTAATGGCGCATCAAGGGCACCAGCAGCGGCACGAAGATCAGGAAGATCGAGACTCCGTCGAGCACCATGCCGATCAGCAGCAGCACGAACACAATGATCGCCATCGCACCATAGGATCCGATCCCGGTTTCCTGGGCGATTCGCGTGATCGGGTCGACGATGCCCAGGGTGTTGACCGCGTAGGCAAAGATGCTGGCCAGCGCCACGACGATCAGGATGATTCCCGAGGTCTCGGCGGCATCGACCAGGATTTCCATCAGGTCGCGCACGCCGATGGTCCGGTAGATGACCATGCCGACGAACAGCCCGTAGGCCGCGGCCACCACCGCGGCCTCGGTGGGCGTGAACCAGCCCAGCCGCATCCCGCCCAGGATCAGCACCGGCGCGAACAGTCCCCAACTTGCGTCGCGCAACGCCTGCAGCAGCGGTGGCCGGCCCTCATTGGTCTCGCTCGCCCCGAAGCGATGGCGGCGCGCCAGCCAGACCGCCGGAATCATCAGCGCCACGCCGGCCAGGATGCCGGGGAAAATGCCAGCCGCGAACAGCGCCGGCACCGATGCGCCCGGCACCAGCACGGAGTAAACGATGAACGCGATCGACGGCGGGATCAGGATGTCGACCGATGCGGCGGCGCCGATCACCGTGGCCGAGAAGGCTGGCGGGTAGCCGGCGCGATGCATCGCCACCAGCATCACGCCACCGACCGCGGCGGCCGTCGCCGGGCCCGAGCCCGAGATGCCGCCCATGAACATTGCGACCGCCACTGCGATCAGCGGCAGCATTCCCGACCCCCGGCCGACGATCGCCACCGCGAAGTCGACCAGCTTGCTGGCCACGCCCGAGCGCTCGAAGACCGC
>JAHEMI010000156.1 GCA_024643785.1 Burkholderiaceae bacterium | reverse complement strand
GTCGACGCTACTGGTGATCATGATGGCCGTTCCCGGGCTGGCGCTGTTCTACGGCGGCCTGGTGCGCAGCAAGAACATGCTGTCAGTGCTGATGCAGGTGTTCGTGGTGTTCTCGATGATCGTCGTACTGTGGGCGATCTATGGCTACTCGCTGACATTCGGCGGAGCGGGTCATTTCTTCGGCGGTCTCCAGAAGTTGTTCCTTCACGGCATAACGGCGGACTCGGTGGGCGCGACCTTCAGCAAGGGGGTGGTCATCCCGGAACTGACCTTCATGGGGTTCCAGGCGACCTTCGCGGCCATCACCTGTGCGCTGATCGTCGGCGCTTTCGCCGAACGGGCGCGATTCTCGGCGGTGCTGCTCTTCTGCGCGCTGTGGTTCACCTTTGCCTACATCCCGATCGCGCACATGGTCTGGTACTGGGACGGCCCGGACGCCATCACCGACGCCGCTTCGCTGGACGCGGTAACCGCTTCCGCCGGCTATCTCTGGGCCAAGGGCGCGCTTGATTTCGCGGGCGGCACCGTGGTGCACATCAACGCCGGTATCGCCGGCCTGATCGGCGCCTACGTGATCGGACCGCGGATCGGCTACGGCCGCGAATCGATGGCCCCGAACTCGCTGGTCAGCACCATGATCGGCGCCTCGCTGCTGTGGGTCGGCTGGTTCGGGTTCAACGCCGGCTCCAATCTCGAAGCCACCGGCACTGCCGCGCTCGCTTTTGCCAACACCCTGATCGCAACCGCGGCCGCGGCGATGTCGTGGACCTTCGGTGAATGGATGTCCAAGGGCAAACCCTCGATGCTGGGTTCGGCCTCGGGCGCGGTCGCGGGCCTGGTTGCGATAACCCCGGCCTGCGGCTTCGTCGGACCGATGGGCGCACTGGTGATCGGCCTGGTCGCGGGCATGCTCTGCCTGTGGGGTGTCAACGGCCTCAAGCGCATGCTCGGCGCCGACGATTCGCTCGACGTCTTCGGCGTCCACGGCGTGGGCGGCATTCTCGGGGCGGTGCTCACCGGCGTGTTCGCTGCACCATGGCTAGGTGGCACTGGCGTCTGGGACTACGTCACCAATGCCGCCAGCACCGACTACTCGATCGTCAGCCAGGTCTGGGTCCAGATCCAGGCGGTGTTCATCACGATCGTCTGGTCGGGGGTGGTCGCGTGGCTGGCCTACAAGCTCGTCGACATGGTCATCGGCCTGCGGGTCGAACCCGATGCCGAGCGCGAGGGTCTGGACATCACCTCCCACGGCGAGAGCGCCTACCACCAGTGAACCCATGCGCTGGCGCCCCGGTCGGGCGCCAGCGTCCCGCCTTCTGCCTGGGCCCCACCGTGATCCGGTCGGGGCCCATTGCTTTCCCGGTTTCCGGCGGGCATGGTGGGATAAAATCGCGGCTCGCACCCAAAACGTGCGCACGACCGTGGCGCAGCGAAGCGCTGCCGCCAGGAAGACCGCCGTTCGAAGGAGCCGCCGATGCGCGTCCTGCTCATTCTCGATCCGCTGGAGCAGATCAAGACCTACAAGGACACCAGCTACGCAATGATGGTTGCGGCGAGCGCCCGTGGCCATGAAATCCATGTCTGCGGGCCCGCCGACCTCTGGTTCGACGGCGCGCAGACGTGCGTGACCGCCACCCGGCTGGAGTTGCAGCCTGCGGGAGGCGCAGGCTGGTACCGCCTTGCCGAGCCCGACGAGCAGCCGCTGCAGTTCTTTGACGCGACGCTGATGCGCAAGGATCCGCCGTTCGATCTCGAGTATCTCTACGCGACGATGCTGCTGGAACGCGCCGTGGCCAGGGGCGCGCGCGTGTTCAACGATCCTCGTGCGATCCGCGATCACAACGAGAAGCTGGCGATCACCGAGTTTCCGCAGTTTGCCGCGCCGACCATCGTTACCCGCGATCCGAAGCGGCTGCGCGCCTTCGTCGCCGAACACGGCCAGGCGATTTTCAAGCTGCTCGACGGCATGGGCGGCACTTCGATCTTCCAGGCGCGCGAGGGCGACGCCAACCTCTCGGTGATCATCGAGACCATGAACCAGTTTGGCGCGCGCTCGGTGATGGCGCAGCGCTTCCTGCCCGAAATCAGCGCCGGCGACAAGCGCATCCTGCTGATCGCCGGCGCGGTGGTGCCCTATTCGCTGGCCCGCATCCCGCAGAAGGGCGAATCGCGCGGCAACCTCGCGGCGGGCGGCACCGGCCGCGCCCAGCCGCTTTCGGCGCGCGATCGCGAGATCGCCGAGGCGCTCGCCCAGCCGCTCTGGGAGCGGGGCCTGCTGCTGGTCGGACTCGACGTGATTGGTGGTTGCCTGACCGAAATCAATGTCACCAGCCCGACCTGCTTCCAGGAGATCACCCAGCAAACCGGCTACGACGTCGCGGAACAGTTCGTCACGGCGCTGGAGGCGGCGGTCGCGCGATGATCAGCGTGCTGGTCATCGCCCATGCGCCCCTGGCGACGGCTCTGGTCAACTGCACCCGCCATGTCTTTGGCGAGTTGCCCAAGCAGTTGGCCGCGCTCGACGTCGTTCCGGACGAGGATCCCGATGAGGCGCTCGCGGCGGCGCGCTACCTGCTCGATCGCACCTGCGATGGTTGCGGAGCGGTGGTGTTCACCGATCTCTACGGCGCCACTCCGGCGCGGATCGCGGCCCGGCTGGCGCGCCTGCACCAGGTGGCGGTGATCTCGGGAGTAAATCTGCCGATGCTGGTGAAGACCCTGGGGCGGCGCCGGGGGGTCGACCTGCCCGAACTGGTCGACCTGCTGGTCGACGCCGGCCGCGGCGCGGTCATGGAGCTGGGCCTGGAGCAGTACGACGATCAGGGCGAAGCCGGAAGCGAGGCGGGCGATGCTTGAGGCCGAGACGATAGTGGTCAACCGGCTTGGCCTGCACGCCCGACCTTCGGCCAAGCTCACCAGGCTCGCCGGGCAATTCCGCGCCGACGTCTGGCTGACCTCCAAGGGGCGGCGGGTCAACGCCAAGAGCATCATGGGGGTGATGATGCTGGCCGCGGCCAGGGGCAGTACGCTGGTGGTCGAGGCCGAGGGTCCCGATGAGGCGGCCGCGGTGGCAGCGGTCTGCGAACTGTTCGCTGCCGGCTTCGATGAAGACAGTGAAGGAGAGCCGAAGTGAGGAGCCTAAGCGCGGTCGATAGCAGGGTTCCATCAGGGGCCGGCGCGCTGATCGGCTAAGCTATCGGCTCCAAAGTCGCGCGCCGGATGGTCCGGCGCACGCTACCTGGATGACGGGTCAGACGATGTTCAGCTTGCATGGCAGTGGTCTTGGCGGAGGAATCGCGATCGGGCGCGCCCACCGGCTCGCGCCGCAGCTGCG
>JAHEMI010000155.1 GCA_024643785.1 Burkholderiaceae bacterium | reverse complement strand
GCGGCCTCAGTTCCCGCGCCGCATCATGTCGAAGAATTCCTGGTTGCTCTTGGTGGCGCGCATCTTGTCGAGCATGAACTCCATCGCGGCGATTTCGTCCATGTCGTGGAGCAGCCGGCGCAGAATCCAGACCTTCTGGAGCGCGTCCTTGTTCATCAGCAGTTCTTCGCGCCGGGTACCCGAGCGGTTGATGTCGATCGCGGGGTAGATGCGTTTTTCCATCATCCGGCGGTTGAGGTGGATCTCGAGGTTGCCGGTGCCCTTGAACTCCTCGTAGATCACCTCGTCCATCCGGCTGCCGGTATCGATCAGCGCGGTGGCGATGATGGTCAGCGATCCGCCTTCCTCGATGTTGCGGGCCGCGCCGAAGAAGCGCTTCGGGCGTTGCAGCGCGTTGGCGTCGACGCCACCGGTGAGCACCTTGCCCGAGGCCGGCACCACGGTGTTGAAGGCGCGCGCCAGGCGGGTGATCGAATCGAGCAGGATCACGACGTCGCGCTTGTGCTCGACCAGCCGCTTGGCTTTCTCGATGACCATCTCGGCAACCTGGACGTGGCGCGTCGCCGGCTCGTCGAAGGTCGACGCCACCACTTCGCCGCGCACCGAGCGGGTCATCTCGGTGACCTCCTCAGGGCGTTCGTCGATCAGCAGCACGATCAGCACCACGTCGGGATGATTGGCGGTGATCGCGTGGGCGATGTGCTGCATCATCACGGTCTTGCCGGACTTGGGCGGGGCGACGATCAGGCCGCGCTGGCCCTTGCCGATCGGGGAGATCATGTCGATGATCCGCCCCGTGATGTTTTCCTCGGCCTTGATGTCGCGCTCGAGCCGCATCGGCTCGTCGGGGTGCAGCGGCGTCAGGTTCTCGAAGAGGATCTTGTGCTTGGCCTGCTCGGGCGGCTGGCCGTTGATCTGGTCGACCTTGACGAGCGCGAAGTAGCGTTCGCCTTCCTTGGGCGTGCGCACCTCGCCCTCGATCGAATCACCGGTGTGCAGGTTGAAGCGCCGGATCTGCGACGGCGAGATGTAGATGTCGTCCGTGCTCGCCAGGTACGAGGTCTCGGGCGAACGCAGGAATCCGAAGCCATCGGGCAGCACCTCGAGGCAGCCATCGCCGAAGATGGTTTCTCCGGTCTTGGCCTTGCGCTTGAGGATCGCGAACATCAGCTCCTGCTTGCGCATGCGCTGCGGGTTCTCGATCTCGAGGGTGTTGGCGAGTTCAACCAGCTGGGTGATCGGAATGGACTTCAGTTCGGAGAGATGCATCGATTGGTCTTCCCCATCGGGGGTGGTCGCGGGATAGCGTGGCCTGAGAAGGCTTTGCCAGTGGAGTCGGACCGACTATGGTCGGCCAGGTGGCATTTGGTGCAGGGTAGAAAGGAGGTTTTCAGGGCGGGTCCGGGCTCGGTATCCGGATCGGGTCAGCACCCGGCGGCCGATGCGACGCGCAAATTTCTGGCCGAAGAGTACAACTATCACCGGCTACTGTCCACAAGGTTGTGGCGCCGACCGTGGCGTCCTGGCGACGGAGCCACGGTTTGCCGGGCAGTTGTTCAGAGGTTGTTGTCGAGGAACAGCGCCAGCTGCGACTTCGAAAGCGCGCCGACCTTGGTGGCGACTACCGCGCCGTTCTTGAACAGCATCAGCGTCGGAATCCCGCGGATGCCGTACTTGCCGGCGGTACCCTGATGCTCGTCGACGTTGAGCTTGGCGATATCGACCCGCCCGGCGTAGTCCTTGGCAACATCTTCGAGAATCGGCGCGATCATCTTGCACGGACCGCACCACTCGGCCCAGTAATCGACCAGCACCGGGGTATCGGATTTAAGCACGTCCTGGTCGAACGACGCGTCCGACACGTGTTTGATTGTCATTGGCAGGCTCCTGTTGGCATCCCCGGGGATCTTCCGCGGCTATCCGCTGGAACCCGCGCCGGGTGACCCGGGCTGTTCGGAGATCATGAGGGAACGAACGAACATTATCACAGCTGAAGGCCAACTGCAGGGCAGGGGCCGCGGCGGCGATCGCGCCGTGCGCTGCTAGAATGCGCGTGGGCGGGCCTCCCCGCATCGCATCGTGGTGAACCTGGTCAGGTCCGGAAGGAAGCAGCCACAGCTACGTAATGCGAGTGCCGGGGTTACGGCTCGCCCACCCGCCGTGCCGGAACTGCACGGCGCCACTATCGGATCAGCCAGCAGCATCAATGTCGCATCAGGTTCTAGCCCGTAAATGGCGTCCCCGTGAATTTGGCTCGATTGTCGGCCAGGAGCACGTCGTGCGCGCCCTGCGCCACGCGCTCGACACCGGGCGGCTGCACCACGCCTACCTGCTGACCGGCACGCGCGGCGTCGGCAAGACCACGCTGGCGCGCATCCTGGCCCGTTCGGTCAACTGCGAGACCGGGGTCTCGTCGACCCCTTGCGGGCAGTGCGGCTCCTGTCGCGAGATCGAGGCGGGCAGTTTCGTCGACTACATCGAGCTCGACGCGGCCTCCAATCGCGGCGTCGACGAGATGGCGCAACTGCTCGGCGACGCGGTTTACGCGCCGACGGCGGGACGCTACAAGGTCTACGTGATCGACGAAGTCCACATGCTCTCGACGCACGCGTTCAACGCGATGCTCAAGACCCTCGAGGAGCCGCCGCCGCACGTGCTGTTCGTGCTCGCCACCACCGACGCCCACAAGGTGCCGGCCACGGTGCTGTCGCGCTGCCTGCAGCTCAATTTGCGCAACCTGCCGGCGGGGCGCATCGCCGAACACCTCGCCGAGGTGCTGGTGCAGGAAGAGGTCGCCAGTGAACCGGCCGCGCTGGCGGCGCTGGGTCGCGCCGCGGCCGGGAGCATGCGCGACGGCCTGTCGCTGCTCGAACAGGCGATTGCCAGCGGCGCGGGGACCGTCGGGGTCGCGGCAGTGCAGGAGATGCTTGGGGTCGTGGAGCGCGGCGACCTGTTGCGCATCGTGGCCGCGCTCGCCGCCGGTGATGCCGCGGCACTGGTCGCGCTCGCCGACGAGATGGCACTGGCCAACGCGCCGTTCGAGCGCACGCTGCTCGACTTCGCCGCGCTGATGCAGCGCCTGGCGCTGGCCCAGGCCGGTGTTGCCGGCGAGGACGACGCCGACTTGACCGAATACGCGGCGTTGATCAGTCCCGCCGACGTCCAGGTCTACTACCAGATTGCAATTCACGGCGCCCGCGACCTCGCGCTGGCGCCCGACGCCCAAACCGGTTTCACCATGGTGCTGCTGCGGCTGCTGGCGTTTGCCCCTGACGGGATGCCGGGGGCGAGTGCCCCGCAGGCCGCTCCGGCGCAGCGCCGCCCGGCTCCGGCGCGGGCCGAAGGAGCCGCCCGGCGCGTGGCAGCGGCGGTGGCGGCACCGCCGCGT
>JAHEMI010000071.1 GCA_024643785.1 Burkholderiaceae bacterium | reverse complement strand
TTTCCAGTTGCACCGGCGCCGCGGCTAGAATCTGAGGGCGCGCGGTCAGGCAATCTGGCCGGCCGAATTCCCCACCGAATATTTGGAGATGACATGAAGCTGAGTTCTTCCCTGATCGGGCTGGCGCTTGCGGGCGTCGTTGTGGCGGCTTCGGCCGGGCCGCTGGACAAGTCGGAATGCATCGCCGGCGCCAAGCCCGGCGGCGGTTTCGACCTGAGCTGCAAGCTCGCCCAGGCCGCGTTGCTCGAAGGCAAGTACAGCGCCGACCCGATGCGCATCACCTACATGCCCGGCGGCATCGGCGCGGTTGCGTACAACACCGTCATCGCCCAGCGTCCGGCCGAGGGCAACACCATCATTGCCTACTCGAGCGGTTCCCTGCTCAATCTCGCGCAAGGCAAATTCGGGCGTTACAACGAGAACGACGTGCGCTGGCTCTCGGCCATGGGCGCCGACTTCGGTGCGGTCGTGGTCGCTGCCGATTCGCCGTTCAAGACGCTTGGGGACCTGATGGACGCGGTCAAGAAGGACCCGAGCAAGATCGTGTTCGGCGCCGGCGGCACGGTCGGCAGCCAGGACTGGATGAAAGCCGCGCTGATCGCCAGGGCCGGCGGACTGGATCCGCGCAAGATGCGGTTCGTGGCCTTCGAGGGCGGCGGCGAGGCGAGCACGGCCCTGCAGGGCGGACACGTCCAGGTCTACTCCGGCGATGCCTCGGAAGCGGTGACCCAGATGGATGGCGGCGCCAAGGTCAAGGTGCTGGCAGTGCTTGCCGACAAGCGCCTGCCCGGCAAGCTCGCTGGTGTTCCGACCGCCAAGGAGCAGGGCTTTGATATCGAGTGGGCGATCATCCGCGGTTTCTACATGGGACCGAAAGTCAGCGATGCCGACTTCAACGTCTGGGCCGACACCTTCAAGAAGATGATGGCCACCCCGGAGTTCGACAAGCTGCGCACCGAACGCGGGCTGTTCCCGTTCTCGATGGCCGGCTCCGAACTCGACGCCTACGTCAAGAAGAGCGTCCAGAACTATCGCAAGCTGGTGCAGGACTTTGGTCTCAACGTCGCCAAGTAAGGCGTTCTCGGCATGATGATGGCGGGCGCTGCAGGCGGCGCTCGCCATCGACCGGCCCGATTATTCGGGCCGGACTTCTCCCCCTTTCAACGTGAGCCGTCATGAGTGATCGCGTATTCGGCGCGGTATGCGTGGTCGCCGCCGCAGGCATGGCCTGGTCGGCGCAGGGCTACGTCGCCCCCATATCCTATGAGCCGGTCGGTCCACGGGCGTTCCCGATGCTGCTGGCAGCGCTGATGGCGATCGGCGGAATCTGGCTGTTGATCAGACCGAGCGTCACCGCGCCGCGGCTTGGCCTGGCGCAGTTGAAGGTCATCGGCTTGAGTTCGGTGGCGATCTTCGCCTATGCCGCGTTGTTCAACACCCTCGGTTTCTCGTTGGCGACGGCGCTGATGGCAGTGCCGGTCGGGATGGCTTTTGGCGGGACGCTGAAGAATTGCGTGATCGTTGGCGCCGGTCTCGGCGCCGGCCTGTTCTTCCTCTTTGACCGGCTGCTCGACGTGGTGCTGCCCACCGGAGTGCTCTCGTTCCTGCTGGGAGGCCACTGATGGACGCCATCGAACACCTGCTGGGCGGCTTCGGGGTCGCGCTGGCGCCGACCAACCTTGCGGTCGGCGCGATCGGCGCTTTCATCGGCACCATTGTCGGGATGCTCCCGGGCCTGGGGCCGATCAACGGCGTGGCGATCCTGATGCCGCTCGCGTTCGCCCTCAAGCTGCCGCCGGAGACCGCGCTGATCCTGCTGGCGACGGTCTATATCGGCTGCGAGTATGGCGGCCGGATCTCGTCGATCCTGCTCAATGTCCCGGGCGATGCCGGCGCCATCATGACGGCCATCGACGGTTATCCGATGGCCCGCAATGGCATGGGCGGCGTCGCGCTGTCGATCTCGGCGTGGAGTTCTTTCGTTGGCTCGATCGTGGCGACGCTGGGTTTCGTGTTGTTTGCGCCGCTGCTGGCGCGTTGGGCGCTGGCCTTCGGACCGGCCGAGTACTTCGCGCTGATGTGTTTCGCATTCGCCTGCATCACCGGGTTGATGGGCGATCATCCGATGAAAGCCGCCCTGGCTGCGGTGATCGGGTTGTCGCTCTCGACGATCGGCATGGATTCGAACTCCGGTGTCTACCGCTTTACCGGTGATTCGGTGCATCTCTCCGACGGCATCCAGTTCGTGGTGGTGGTGATCGGCCTGTTCTCGGTGAGCGAAATCCTGCTGATGCTCGAGAGCCATCAGGGCAATGCCGGCATGATCAGGGCCACCGGGCGCTCGCTCTTCAACCTCAAGGAACTGGCGCTGACGACCTGGGGGACGCTGCGCTCGAGCGTGCTCGGGTTCGTGATCGGGGTCTTGCCGGGCGCCGGTGCCACCATCGCCAGCGCGATCGCCTATGCCACCGAAAAGCGGATTTCCGACCGCAAGGGCACCTTCGGCAATGGCGACATCCGCGGCGTGGCCGCGCCCGAGGCGGCCAACAATGCCTCGGCGGTTGGTTCGTTCGTCCCGATGCTGACGCTGGGCGTGCCCGGTTCCGGCACGACCGCGGTGATGGTGGGAGCGCTGACGCTCTACAACATCAATCCCGGTCCGGCGCTCTTCACCCAGCAGCCGGCACTGGTCTGGGGACTGATGGCATCGCTGTTCGTGGGCAACGTGATCCTGCTGTTCATCAACATCCCGATGGTCGGAGTCTTCACCCGGATCCTGTCGGTGCCCAACTGGGCGCTGGTCCCGGGGATCCTCGCGGTCAGTGCGGTCGGCGTCTACGCGGTGCACGCCACGACTTTCGACTTGATGATGATGGCCGGGCTCGGCATCGTCGGCTATCTGCTGCGCAAGCAGGGCGTCCCGATGGCGCCGCTGATCCTCGGTTTCGTGCTCGGCGACCTGATGGAGCAGAACCTGCGCCGGGCGCTCTCGATCACCAACGGCGAACTTGGCATCCTGTGGGAAAGCCCGATCACCAAGGGCTTGTGGGCGGCCGCCGTCGCGATGGTCGTGGTGCCGCCGCTGGTCCGGGTCTGGCTGCGCCGGCGCGTTTCCTGATTAACCGGCGCGCATCCTGATTCACCAGCGGCGGGGAAGACCGCCTCGCGCGCCTCTTCAGGCCGGCTTGCCGGAGCCCAGTTTCGCCTCGACGCTGCGAATCTTGTCCTCCATCGACTGGGCGCGGTCGACGCGCGTGCCCAGCCGGATGTTGGTCGAGATTCGCGGTGCCCCCATCTCGTGGAGCACTTCGTGGCAGCGCTTGACCGCCGCGAACACCGCATCCCACTCGCCCTCGATATTGGTGCCGTTGGCATGGAGCTGGGTCTTGAGGCCGGCGTCCTTGAGGACCCGCTCGCAGGCCGCGACGTAGCTCGAGAGGGAGACCCCGACACCGAGGGGAATGACCGTCAGGTCGACCATCGCTTTCATTGCAGTTTCCCGATAGAGGCCGAAAACTAGTACTTTGGTATCAGTCGAGGCTTCTTCACGCCCGCTGGGGCATGAAAGCCTCGCACTCCAGCCAAAACGGGAGCATGATAAACCCATGCACGAGTTGTTGGCCGCGCGGTATGCGGTTGCGTGCGCAACGCGACGCATGATCTGGCGGTCGACGCCGGCCGCCCGGGTCAGTGTACCTGCCAACCTACTGGAGAACGGCATTGGGCAAGAAGCTTTATGTGGGCAATTTGAGCTATAGCGTGGCGAACAGCGATCTCGAGCAGATGTTCGCCGAGTTCGGGACCGTCGATTCGGCCCAGGTCATCATTGACCGCGATTCCGGCCGCTCGAAGGGTTTCGGCTTCGTCGAGATGGGTACGGAACAGGCGGCGCAAGCCGCGATCGCAGCTCTCAATGGCAAGAACATCGAGGGTCGCGGCATCATCGTCAATGAAGCCCGTCCCCAGGAACCGCGCACCGGTGGTGGCGGGCGCAGCGGCGGTGGCGGATTCGGTGGCCGTGGTGGCGGTGGCGGTGGCGGTGGCTACGGCGGCGGCGGCGGCGGTGGGGGTGGCCGGCGCTACTGAGCCCTGATCCAGGCAGTATCAAGGAGGGACGCCAGCGCTCTGGCGTCCCTTTGTGCTTGCACTAGAGCAGTGGTTTGCTCTCCAGCACTTGCGCCAGCGCTTCCTCGGTGAAGATGCGCAACCCGAGTTCCGGGCGATAGCCGTGGATCTCGGTGACGTCCAGCGCGCGCATGAAGGTCACGATCTCCTTGCTGATCACCTGACCCGGAACCAGGATCGGGAAACCGGGCGGGTAGGGGATGACGAAGGTCGTCGAGACCAGCTGCCGTCCCGTGGCCATCTCGTTTTCGAGAGCGTTCCCTTCCAGCGGCAGGTAATCGCAATTGTCGGCATCGTAGGCGAGGAAGAACGCCGAGCGGATGTCGCCCTCCGCCGTGCCGCCCTCGTCGTGGCTCAGCCTAAATGCCTGGTGGAAAGTGCTGAAGTCGGGCAGCGGCGGCAGGTCGTAACGCAGCGACTTGACCTTGCGCTCGAAGATCTTGCGTTCCAACGCGCTGGCATCTTCGAGCCGCTCGTCGAGTTCGGTGGCAATCTTCATCAGCACCTCGATCAGGTAGGCCACTGAAGAGCGCGAGGTGCCGATGTTGGTCATGAACAGCACGGTGTTGCGCGAGGTCTTGTTGATCTGGATCCCGTGCCGGTCCATCAGCACTTCGTTCTTGAAGGTGTCGCCGTTCCAGCCCGAGTCGGCCACCGAAAGCGTGATCCGGGTGGCGTCGAGCACGAATTCATCCTGAGCCCACGCTTCCCAGATGTCACGCCAGCCAGTCTCCTGGCGCCAGTAGGTAGTGATGCCGGAACTGCGGTATTCCGCCGGAATCATGTCTTCGACGGTTAGCACCCGGAAATACTTGCTGATGACCGGGTGGTGGTTGATGGCGCGGCGGATCGACATCGCCTGCTCGACCTGGCGCTGGATGAATTCGAATCCTTCCAGCTCGACCTGGCGCCGGCCGACGTCGAGCGACGCGATGATCTGGTAATTCGGCGAAGTCGACGTGTGGGTCATGTACGCCTCGAGAAACGCCTGCTCGACCTCGTCCTTGAAGTCCTGATCGTGGACGTGAATCATCGATCCCTGGCGCAACGAGGTCAGGGTCTTGTGGGTCGATTGGGTGGCATAGGCCCGCACCCGCACCTTGTCAGGATCGGGCATCAGCCGCATCCCGAGCAGCGCCGCGTCGTCCAGTCCGGCGATCTGCTGGGCGTGTTCCTCGTAGGCGGTGCGGTACTCGGGCGAACGATAGCGTGCGCGCAGCTTCTCGGCGTTGTGCATGGCAGTGCGCTGGCGGTAGGCCGGCCCGAGCCTGGCAAAGGCGAACCACGCCTCGTCCCAGAGAAACACCAGGTCGGGCTTGATCGCCAGGCACTCTTCCATCACCCGTTCGACGTTGTAGACCACCCCGTCGAAGGTGCAGTTTGTCAGCAGCAGCATGCGGACCCGGTCGAGCTTGCCGGCCGCCCTCAGTTCGAGCAGGCGGTGCTTGATCTCCTTGAGTGGCACGGCGCCGTACATCGAGTATTCGTTGAGCGGGTAGCTGTCGAGGTATGAGACCTGCGCGCCGGCGAGCACCATGCCGTAGTGGTGCGACTTGTGGCAGTCGCGGTCGACCAGCACGATGTCGCCCGGGCGGACCAGTGCCTGGACCACGATCTTGTTGCAGGTCGAGGTGCCGTTGGTAGCGAAGAAGGTCTGCTTGGAGCCGAAGGCGCGCGCCGCCAGCTCCTGCGCTTTCTTGATCGGCCCATGGGGCTCGAGCAGGCTGTCCAGCCCGCCCGAGGTCGCCGAGGTTTCGGCAAGAAAGATGTTCATGCCGTAGAAGTCGCCCATGTCCTTGATCCAGTGCGAGCCGGTAATCGACTTGCCGCGGCTGATCGGCATCGCATGGAAGACGCCGGTGGGCTTGCGGGCGTACTTGGTAAGGGCGTTGAAGAAGGGCGTCTCGTAGCGCTCGCTGACGCCGCCGAGGATGTTGAGGTGCAGCTCCATGTAGTCTTCCTGGTTGTAGAAGACGCGACGGCAACTGCCAAGGTCGATGCCGGCAATGTTCTCGACCGACAGGTTGGTGAACAGGTAGAGGTCCAGCTCCGGGCGCAGCTGGCTCACCAGCCGGCACAGTTCCGGCCCATAGGCGCTCGGCTCCAGGCTGTTGATGTCGGTTTCATGGAGCCTGGCGATGTGGTCGTCGAGCAGTTCCAGCGAGAACTCCGACTCCAGCTTCAGGCCATTGCGAACCACCACCGCCTGGATATTGTGGTTGAACATCACCGCGATCAGCGCGTCCGAGACACTGGGTACGATCACCGGCTCGTAGACGAAGGGGTCCTCCGGGCGGCGCATTTCATCGAGCATCTGGCGCAGCCGGGATTCCTGTCCGGTCGAGAAGTCGTCCACGAACAGCACCTCGAAATACGGCCGGGCCTTGCCCTGAGTGGTTTCTTGCGCGGTGTCCTCCGGGCTGGAGTCGATCAGTTCGTCGATGCTGCTGTGGTGGGGGTTGCGCCGGTAGCTGTTGCTGAGCAGCGAGCGTCCGATGTTCTGGACCGTGCTGGCGAGAGCTTCGTAGCGGCCCGACTGGAGCAGGTCGAGCAGCGCCGAGAAAGTGCGCTGGCCGGGGAAGGCCCAGTACCCCTCGATTGGACGCAGCGCGCCGATCAGTTCGATCGCGCGGCGCTCGGCGTCGGCGCGCTTGCGCTCGGTCGTTTGTCGCGCCAGCTGGCCAGTGGCGACCTTCAGCGCGCCCCAGCGATCCAGCCGCAACTGTCTGGCACTGTAGTACTCGGTCAGCGAAATCTTTGACGGTTCCTTTTGTTTCACTCTGGTCTCCTTCATTTCTCTTGTTCCTGGCGGCGACAACCAAGTTCTCTATGGCGTGCTCTCAGGCTGCGTCGTCGCTGTTGAAGAATCCGATCTGGCGGTCGCCGGAATCGAAATTTGAAAACGACTGCGGCCACCTGGCGCCCGGCCAGAAGTACTCGGCGCGACCCTCTCGCGGCCAGTAGGCCGACGAGTAGAGGGTCCCGAAGCCGCGGTCGAACGCCCGCGAATAGACCGGTGGTTGCAGGAAGGCCTGCGTCAGCGATGAATCGGTCGCGCCATCATCGGCGAGCAGCATCATCAGGTGCCGCTCGCGCTCTACCGTGGCAGTGGCGGTGGCGTGCTGATGCCATTCGATCCGGCGCTGATGGTTGGTCGCAACGGCCTGGATGCGAACCTCGGGACTGCGGTCGGGTGCCAGGAATACCGTCGCGAAGGCGCCGCGGGCGTCGACCACCGTAACGTTGTAGCTCATGTGCACCGGGATGCGGCTCAGGGCAGCGATCGCTTCCGGGGTGTGGGTGCAGGTTTCCAGCACGTAGCGCACCACCAGCGGCACGCCGAAGCCGTCGCCGACCACCCGGCGCCCGCCAAACGCAATCGACGCCGCCAGGCCATCCTCATTGATGCCGTCGAGCAAACCCCAGAGGCAGTCGCTGACCCCGATCACCGAGCGGCCGTTCCAGCAGGTCTTGAGGACCAGGCCTTCGCACAACTGGGGCGCATAGTCATAGTTGCGCACCAGCAGCGGGTGGTCGCCGCCGACCACGGCCTGCGAACAGCCGGTCAGGTATGGCGGCGGGCAGTAGAGCGAGAGGAAGCGGGCCTCGAGGTCGCCGCCCCCGGTCAGCGCGGTCAGGGTCTCGTAGGTCCCCATCAGCTCGGGCATGTGCTCGCGCAGCTTGCTCACGCAGCGCAGGTAGTAGGGCCGTTCGTTGGCGCCGTCCTGCAGGTACCAGCGCTGGTACGACGGCCAGAATTCCTCGAACAGTTCCTTCCAGATGGCGCCAGGAAGCGGCTCTTCGCGTGCCCGAAAGAGCAGCTCCTGGGCCTGGATCAGCGACATTGCGCGCGGTTCAGAGGATCTTGAACGAACCGGCCGTCGGCGCGGGCTCTTCCATCTGGACTGCGCCCAGCGGCTTGCCCTGGTAGAGCGCCTTGATGCCCTTGATCCAGCTTTCGGCTCGCGCGTTCAACTTGAAATCATCGCCCATCGAGCGCCCCCTGGTAATCAGGATGCCCAGGTCGGCGCCCTCGTAACGGTAGTCGCCGGGGCCGGTGATCCGCAGCCAGTAGGCCTCCTGTTCGTTCTCCACCGCCATCCGCCGGTTCTCGAAGCGGTGGTAGCTGACATGGCCGCTTTGGTCCATGCGGTAGATGCCGGTCTGGGGGGCCTGCTCGACGATGTCCACGCTCTCGTCGATGTGCTTCATCACCAGCTGGCTCCAGTTGTTGATGTACTTCGGGTCCTTCCAGCGCCGATTGAGATCCTCGATGTCGATGTCGAAATCGATGCCGCTGAATTCGAGCAGGTGGAAGAAGAACAAGGGTACGTCGGCGTAGGCGAAGGCGGCGTGGTTGGTCATCGGGCTGGCACCGCAGATGCGCGGATTGAGCTCCCCGAGATAGACCTCCTCGGTGTCCTGGTCGACCAGGAAGTCGAGGTCGAAGTAGCCCCGGTAGCCCTCCTTGAGCAACTGGTTGCCGAACATGTAGGCGTAGTCGCGGGCGGTCAGGCGGGCCTTCTCGGTGAACGCTCCGGGAAAGACCTCGTTGCCGCACCAGCCGCCCTTGTACGGGGTCAGTTCCTTGGCGCCGACGATCTCGGTGAGCAGCGGGCCGACGACAGTGCCGTGCTTGGTGACACAGGCTTCGAGCGTGCCGCCGCGGCAGTTGATGCGCTTCATGACCTTGACTTCAGGATCCTTGACGATCTCGTCGGCGTACTTCTTCCACTCTTCCTCGTTGGAGATGAAGAAGGTGGTGTGCCCCGAGTCGCCAAAGGCGGTCTGGATCACCAGGTCGGTACCCAGCTTGTTGGCCTTGCACAGTTCCAGCAGCTGCGGGTAGCTCTCGACCTTGGAGAGCACGTTCGGCACCGACGGCACGCCCGCCTTGTTGCCGATGCGCACGGTCTCCATCTTGTTGTCGCAGCGCTGGCGCAGCTCGGCTGACGGGAACCACAGCTCGATGCCGAGTTCCTCGCACAACTGCTCGGTCTTCTCGTCGAACATCAGGAAGATCGCCACCGGCTTGCCACCGCGGCCCTTGATGTAGTCGATCACTTCCTTGTGCTGGAGCAGGTAGTTGTTGATGTCCTCGATGCTCTCGAATTCAGGATGCGGCTGACGGCTCGGGACGAAGACGTTGGGGTGACGGCCGTCGTAGCAATCGATGTAGTTGATGTGCTTGAAGTGCAGGATCCGCTCGTCCATTCCGGCGAGGTTGAAGTTGGTGGCGCTGATGAAATAGATCGGCCGGTCGTTACGATGAAAGAACAGCCGCAGGTCCGAAATGTTGGTGATCATCTTGCTCATCGTTTTTCTCCTCGCTGGTTCGGCAGCGGACTTTTGCTTCGTCCAGATGGCCCAGAGTGCGACTGCAAGGACCAGTAATCCGCCTGTGACAATTGGGTTCAGTTTGATTTCGCCTATCAGTTGCTTCGCGTGATCCGCGGCGCTTGCTTGCTCCCCGGGGTCTTATCCGGCGTTCGGCACTTCAGCGGCCGGACCGATCGCGACCGGACCGGCGGGGCCAGCGGGACCAGAAGGACCAGCCGGTCCAGCTGGCGTGTCCGCCGCACCTGCCATGCCGCGCGAAGCGCGGCTGGGCTTGATCAGCGGCCCCAGGGATTGCAGATACCGGTCGCTTTCGGCATTGCGCTGGTAGACCGGAAATTCGATCGGGCGGTCGCGGAAACTCTTGAGGGTCTGACCCAGCCCGCGCACCCCGACTTCCCGCTCGCGGCGCACCCGCGAGAGGTTGATCTCCACCGGCATGACCTCTTCGT
Organism: Burkholderiaceae bacterium; assembly: GCA_024643785.1. Classification (GTDB taxonomy): domain Bacteria; phylum Pseudomonadota; class Gammaproteobacteria; order Burkholderiales; family Burkholderiaceae_E; genus JAGXFR01. The sequence continues at coordinate 2,836 of JAHEMI010000071.1, read as the reverse complement.
TGCCGCTGGCTTCGTGGATCACATAGCCCGAGGGGCCGGCGATGATCGAACGCCCGGTGCCGCAGTCGCCGACGCCGTTGATGTCGAAGAAATAGACCTGGTTGATCGCTGCGTTGGTGCGGGCGATCGGCAACTCGACGTCGCGGTCGATGGTGTCGGTCATGGTCGGGTGCAGGATGCACTCGGCGCCCATCGAGACCAGGGTGCGGGTGGTTTCCGGGAACCACATGTCGTAGCAGATCGACACCCCGAAGCGACCGACGTCGGGGACGTCGAAGACGCAGAATTCGGTGCCCGGCTTGATGCCGGTCTCGTAAGGCTGGAAGGGGAACATCTTGCGATAGCGCGCCACTACCACGCCGCTGGGGCTGATCACCGGCGTGGTGTTGTAGATGTCATCGCCGACGCGCTCGAACATCGAGCCCGGTACCAGCCAAAGACCGTGTTTGGCCGCGACCTGGCAAAACAGCTGCTCGGTCTGCCCGCCGGTCGGTTGCGCGTTATGGGGCGACGGCCCAAGGGGGCACAGCTCGCTGAATACCGCCATCTGCACCCAGGGGAAGCGGGCTACCAGGATGTCGAGCTTCTGGCACATCGCCGTGACGTTTTCGTGGCTCGCCGAGACATTCATCTGAATGCCGGCAATCGAGAATGGGACCATTGTGTTGAGTTCTCCGGAGTGTCTTGTGAAATGTTGATCGGTGCCTGCAGCCGGTCTTTGCGACGGGCTAGAAGGTGGGTGGTGTGCAGGCGCTGAACAGCTCACACTCCTCGCGGCCAATATTGCGGAAGCGGTGCGGCATCCGGCTGTCGAAATAGTAGGCATCGCCCGGACCGAGCACCCGGGTCTGGTGCCCGGCGGTGATCTCGATCTGGCCGCGGATGATGATTCCGCCTTCCTGTGCCTCGTGCTGGAGCATGCCCTCGCCGGTGTCGGCGCCGGGCGGATAGGTCTCGGTCATGACCTGCAGGGTTCTCCCCGCGACTTGTGCCCCGACCTGCCGGAAGCGGATCTTGCCGCTGTCGAGCGCGGTCAGTTCCGCCGCCGCGAAGAAGGCCTGCGGTTCGGTCCTTTCGGGCTGCGAGAAGAATTCCGCGAGCGACATCGGGATGCCCACCAGAACCTTCTTCAGCAGCGCCACCGAAGGGCTGGATTTGTCCTGCTCGATCAGCGAGATCATCCCGTTGGTGACGCCCGAACGCCGTGCCAGTTCACGTTGCGACAGCCCCCGTTCGCTGCGAATCGCACGCAGCCGAGGGCCCACCGCCATCGGTTCGCTGGTGTTTGAGGTGGGCAATATATTAGACATACTGGCGTGAAGGTCTTTCCATTGGTTATTCTCGGTTAACCCCTCGATTTGCATAAACCTTGCTTAATGTGGCGCCGTTGTCGCACTTGATCAGGTTCGCCACCTTGGTTTTCTCCGGAATATGCGTTTAAAATAATGAACGTTTCTGGATGAATTTGCAAATAACCGTCTTGTACGAATGGAAGGAGAGTGGTTGATGAATGCCGACCGTGATGTTCTAGCTGCGCTGAGCAACGAAAAACTGATGGCGCGTCGCGTCGCGGCTTTGCCGCGCGGCGTGGGACAGGGTCATGCGATCTTCGCGCAGCGCGCCGAGAACGCCGAGATCTGGGACGTGGAAGGCCGGCGCTGGATCGATTTCTGCGCCGGCATTGCGGTGGTCAACACCGGCCACTGTCATCCCAAGGTGGTGGCTGCCGTCAGCAGCCAGGTCGAGTCCTTTACCCACACCTGCTTCCAGGTTGTCGCGTACGAACCCTATGTCGAATTGTGCGAACGCCTGAACAAGCTGGCCCCGGGGTCTACGCCCAAGAAATCGTTCCTCGTCAACACCGGCGCCGAGGCGGTCGAGAACGCCGTCAAGATCGCGCGGGTTGCGACCGGCCGCACCGGTGTCATCGCATTCGGTGGCGGGTTCCACGGCCGCACGATGCTGGGCATGGCCCTGACCGGCAAGGTCGACCCGTACAAGCTCGGATTCGGACCGTTTCCGGGCGGCATCTTCCACGTGCCGTTTCCCGACGCGCTGCACGGCGTCTCCGAGGAAGATTCGATTCGCGCGATCAACCAGCTCTTCAAGTTCAGCATCGAGCCGAACGACATCGCCGCGATCATCATCGAACCGGTCCAGGGCGAAGGCGGCTACATTCCGGCGCCGCTCGGATTCCTCAAGAAGCTGCGCGCTCTGTGCGACACCCACGGCATCCTGCTGATCAGCGACGAAGTCCAGACCGGGATGGGGCGCTGCGGCAAGTTCTTCGCCACTGAGCTGTTCGACGTCGAACCCGACATCATCACGCTCGCCAAGGGACTCGGCGGCGGTTTCCCGGTGTCGGCGGTGGTCGGCAAGGCCGAGGTAATGGACGCGGCCGCCCCGGGCGGCCTCGGGTCGACCTACGGCGGCAGCCCGCTGGCCGCGGCAGCGGCGGTGGCGGTGCTCCAGGTAATCGAGGAAGAGAATCTCTGCGCCCGCGCCGACGTCCTCGGGGAGCGCATGAGGGCACGCTTCACTGCGATGGCGGCCAGGCATTCGAGCATCGCCGAGGTGCGCGGGCTGGGTGCGATGACGGCGGTTGAATTCTGCGTCAATGGTGATCCCGGGCAACCGTCGGCGGAGATCGCCGGCAAGCTCAAGGCCGAAGCCGCCAGGCTCGGGCTGCTCCTGCTCACCTGCGGCAGCTACGGCAACGTGTTGCGGGTGATGATTCCGCTGACCATCAGCGATGAAGTGCTCGAGGAAGGGCTCGGCATCATCGAGCAGTCGCTGGCTGCCATCGGCGCCTGAACGAGCGCCAGCGGAACTGCTT
>JAHEMI010000154.1 GCA_024643785.1 Burkholderiaceae bacterium | reverse complement strand
AGATTGGTGGCCAAGGGCGGAATTGAACCACCGACACAAGGATTTTCAGTCCTCTGCTCTACCAACTGAGCTACTTGGCCCCGTACTGCGATCACGGTCCGTGCAGGTCCGTGAGGGAGGCGATTATAGCAAGCATCGCGGGGAAGTGCCCGGCCCCGGCCTCTATAATCACGCCATGAGCAAACCAGCCAAGGCCCAGCATTGCGACGTCGCCGTGGTCGGCGCCGGCGTGGTCGGCCTCGCCGCGGCGGCCGGCCTGGCACTCGCGGGCTACCACGTGACGCTGATCCGGCGCGAGCCGGCGCCGCCCCCGCGCGCCAGCGACCCGCCGTGGGACGAGCGCGTCTATGCCGTTTCGCCCTCATCGCGCGGCTTGCTCGGTGCTCTTGGCGCCTGGGACCTGCTCGACTCCGCCCGGGCGGCTCCGGTTTACGACATGCGCGTGTATTCCGGGAGCGAACTGCACTTCGGCGCCTACGAGGCCGGAATCGAGGCGCTCGCCTGGATCATCGAACAGGACAACATCGCGCAGGCGCTGGAGCAGGTCGTGAGTGCCAGCGGCAGCGTCACGCAGGTCGTGGCCGAGGTGGCCGCTGCCGACCTCACAACTGATTTCTGCAGCGCCATGCTGACGCTGGAGTCCGGCGAACGGCTCCAGGCCCGCCTGGTCGTTGCTGCCGACGGCGCCGACTCGCCGCTGCGCAAGATGGCTGGAATCGGTTTCGAGGAGCAGGTTTATCCGCAGCGGGCGCTGGTTGCGCATCTGGGCATTGAACACGCCCACCGCGACTGCGCCTACCAGTGGTTTGGCGACCACGGCATCCTCGCGCTGCTGCCTCTGCCCTCGGACGAGCCTGGTGGCCAGGGGCGCTGTAGCGTGGTCTGGTCGGCGCCGACGGAACTTGCCGGGGCACTCGCGCAGGCAACACCAGAGGAGTTCGCGCAGCGCGTCCAGGCGGCATGCGGCAACGCGCTCGGGAACATGTTCGCGCTCGGTCCGGTGCTCGGGTTCCCGCTGCGCCGGCGCGTCGCTGCCAGTCTGTTGGCGCCAAGACTTGCGCTCGTTGGCGATGCCGCGCACCTGGTGCACCCGCTCGCCGGCCAGGGCCTGAATCTCGGCCTAGGTGATGTCACCGACCTGGTTGCGGCGCTGAAACGCGAAGGCGCTCCCGATGGCGACGATCCGGGCCGGCGTTTGCGCCTGCTGCGCTACCAGCGTGCCCGGGCACTGCCGATTGCGGCGATGGGTACGACCACCGGGGCCCTGCAGCAACTCTTTGATCCGGCGACGAGCGCGGCCCTGGGGAGCCTCGCCGCTGCGTTCATCGCGACCCGCGAACTCGGCTGGCGCGTGCTCGAGCGTGCGCCGGTGCTCAAACGACTGCTGATCGGGCGTGCGATCGGCTGATGGAAATATTTCAGGAGTGAAGATGCAATTTCAAAGCAACGAATTCAGGCCGCTCGGCACGTTGGCGGCAGCTATCTGGCGCCGTATCGCGGGGCTCGGATTGGCCCTGGTGCTCGCGCTCGTCCTGGTGCCGGTTGAGGCTCAGCAGCGCCCTGCGGGCGCCGCGACGCCACGTTCCGAGGAGATTGCGCCCGAAGTCGCCGCCGCTGTACGCGCCGCCGTCGAAGCCTGGGCGCGCGGCAACGTGCGCATCGATGACGTGCGCCGCACCCCGATGCCCAATCTCGTCGAGGTGCGGGTCGGTCACGACATCTTCTACGTCGACGAGAAGGCGCAGTACATCCTGCTCCAGGGCGAACTCATCGACATGAAGAGCAACCGCAACCTCACCAGAGAGCGGCTCGAAGACGTGCTCGCAATCAACTTCAACGAGCTCCCGATGGACCTCGCCTTCAAACAGGTGCTGGGCAACGGCAAGCGCCGTTTCGCTGTCTTCGAGGATCCCAATTGCGGCTACTGCCGCAAGTTGCGCGCCGACCTGGTCAAGCTCGACAACGTCACGATCTACACCTTCGTCTACTCGATCCTGGGCGCCGACTCCGACGTGAAGGCCCGCAAGATTCTCTGCTCCGCCGACAAGACCCGCGCCTGGAACGACATGATGCTGGCTGGCAAGAGCCCGGGTAACGCCGGCACCTGCGCCAACCCGCTCGAGAAGATCCGCGCCCTTGGCGGCAAGCTGGGAGTTAGTGCCACGCCGACGGTCTTCTTTGCCGACGGGCGCCGGCTGTCGGGCTACCTCCCGGCGGCGCAGTTCGAGAAGATGCTCAACGATCATTCCGCCAAGTAGGCGGAATCGAGTTCGCGGGCCATAACAGCCACAACCGGCCGCGCTGGCGCATCCTGCCGGCCAGCTCGCCGGCCGCAACGCCCGTTCCCGTGAACAGGTCGGCGCGCACCTGGCCGACGATCGCCGCCCCCGTGTCCTGATTGACGACTACGCGCGCAAATGGTTCCGCGGGGCCATTGCCCGTGCCCGGCAGTGTCGTCGCGAGGAACAGCAACGCGCCCGGCGGCACCGCCGCGGGATCGGTCGCCACTGAGCGCAGCGGGGTCAGTGCAACCCCGAGCGATCCGGGCGGTCCGGCATCATCGGGCAGCGGGTCGAGCCGGCGAAAGAAGATGTAGCGGGGATTGGTCCGCATCACTTCCCGGGCGCGCTCGGGATCGCTCGCCAGGTGCTCGTGCAGCCAGCGGCGGATCCCGGCCATGTCGGCATCCTCGGGCCGCAGTTCGCCACGTTCAATCAGTACCCGGCCGATCGCCACGTAGCGCTGGCCGTTATGCCCCGCAAAACCGATTCGCAGCAGCGCGCCGTCGCGCAGCCGCACGCGCCCGGATCCCTGCACGTGCAGGAAGAACGCGTCGACCGGATCATCGAGCCATACGAGCACCCGGGCAATCGGCAGTCCCGTGACTTCAATCTCTCCCCGGCTCATGGCGCGACTGCGCTCCCCGGGGCCGGGCAGGGCGTAGACCGGTGTCTGGGCCGGAGATTCCCGGGCGAGACTGCCACTGAGCACCGGTTCGTAATAGCCGGTGATCAGTCCGTCGTTGCTGTCGTCCGCTCCAGCCAGAGGCCAGGCGCGGAAATTCTTCTCGAGCCAGAGCCGCAAGCCGGCGCTGTCGGCGGGCAGGGCGCTGCCGCACAATTGGGGCCAGCGTCCGGGCGCGCCAGGCGACTGGCACTGCCTGGCCAGGGCGCGACCGAGCTGTGACAGTTCATCGTCAGCCCAGCCCGGCAACGACGCCAGGTCGATCCCGGGACGGCGCAAATCGCCCGACGGTGAAGTCGGCGCCGGTACCGCTGCCGAGTCTGCCCGGGAAGGAGGGTTCTTGAGCGGCGGGCGGGATTCGCTGGCACAACCGGCCAGCAGCACCACCAGTGCCAGAGTCATGGCGCGGGCGAAATGGGCTGCTGCGGCTAGAAT
>JAHEMI010000009.1:40338-48856 GCA_024643785.1 Burkholderiaceae bacterium | reverse complement strand
GTGGTCTTGCGCACCTGCTCCATCCAGGCCCGCAATTCCTCGTGATCGTTGCCGCAGCCGCCCAGGCCCAGCACTGCTGCCAGGATCGGGGCTGCCAGGAATAGTGCCTTGCGGATCACTTGGCACCTCCCTTCTTGGCTTGCGCCTTCTGCGACTCTTTCAGGCGGCGCTGCTCGGCCACTTCCTCGGGATCGAGGTAGCGATAGGTCTTGGCGACCGCCTCGAGCGTCAACATATCGTTGGCGTCCCTGGCCGATGTGGCAATCGAGAGGTCGTTCAGGGTCACGATGCGCGAGAGATTCGAAATGTCGCTGGTGAACGCGGCGAGGTCGTGATACTTACCGCTGAGCCGGATGTTGATCGGCAATTCCGCGTAGTAGTCCCTGATCACCACCTGGCCCGGTTTGAACAATTCGAACTGCAGCGAGCGGCCCACCCCGGCCTGGTTGATGTCCGAGAGCAGTGCATCCATCTCGGCCTTGCTCGGCAGCTGTTTCTCCAGCCCGCTGACGTATTTGGTGACCAGGACCTTCTGTTCGCGCAACACCTCCAGGTTCACCGCCATCTTCATTTTTTCGCGGAACTGGTTCTTGAGTTGCACTTCCTTGGCCTCGCCGGCCTGGAGTTCCTCGAACAGTCCCTGCCAGTAGAGCAGGTAGGAAAGACCGAGCAACACCGCAAAGATCGCAGCCAGCAGGGTCATCCTTGGCACTGCCGGCCACAGCCCCGGGTGCCGCCCCTGCAGCCCCCGAAACTGGTCGCCAATGCCGCCAAGATCAATGTTGAATGCCATGATCCCCCCTACCCCTTGGGCGCCGGCTGGCCGGGCTTGGCCGCTGCCTTCGGCCCCTTCACGACGCCCTTGGCGTCGGCGGGCGACTCGGTCGCCTTGAGCAGGGCATTAAGCGTGAACTCGAAGAATCGCCGCCCTTCCTTGGCCTTGGTGCCAGTGGGCACCAACACCGCCTTGATCTCGTTGAGTTCGGGGCGCGCCAGCCACGGCGTCTTGGTGGCGAGATTGTGCAGCAGCTCCGAAATCCGGTCGTTGGACTGCGCGTAACCATTGAGGACCACCTTGCCTTCCTTCTGTTTGACGCTCTTGAGGTAGATCCCCTCGGGAGTGTGCCTGACCAGTTCGTCGAGCAGGTGAACCGGGATCGTACGGTCGCGCTGCAGATTTTCGACTGCCTCGGCGCGCGCCCGGAGTCCCTCCAGTTCGGCCCTCAGCGTGGCGATTTCCTTGATCTGGGTGTCGAGAACCGCGTTCTCGCGGCTGATGAATTCGTTGCGCCCGGCCTGGTTGGAGATCAGCTGGTTGATGACGACGCCCCCGACCAACGCCACGCCCAGGCCAAGGATCGCGGTCAGGACCATCTGCGCGACATAGTTCTTCTTGCGCGCTTCCCTGCGGGTTTCGCGGTGCGGCAGCAGGTTGATTCGGATCACGGCTCGAACCTCCGCATCGCCAGTCCCGTGGCGACAAGCAGTGAGGGCGCGTCGATGCGCAACTGCCGGTCACGGATCGAATCGGCGATTTCCATCCCGCGGAAAGGATTGACCAGTTCGGTTGCCACCTGGGTGCGCTCGGCGACCGCCTCGCACAAACCCGGCACGACCGATGAGCCGCCGGCAAGGAAGATCTGGTCGACCTTGGTGAACGGTGTCGAGGTGAAGAAGAACTGCAGCGCCCGGCTGATGTCGGTGGCTCCCAGAGCCACGAATGGCTTCAGCAGGTCCTCGTGGTAACTGTCGGGCAGGTCGCCGGCGCGCTTCTTGAGCTCGGCCTCCTCGAACGACAGGCCATAGAGGCGGACGATGTCCTGGGTCAGCTGGACCCCCCCAAAGCCTTGTTCGCGCTCGAAGATCGCCTGACCGTTGAGGATGATCGTGACGTAGGTCTGTTGATCGCCGACCAGGACTACCGCGATTACCTGCCCTTCGCCGTTATTGGGCAGGAAACTCGAAACGTGCTCGATCGACGCGCGCACCGCATAGGGCTCGACGTCCATGACGACCGGCTTGAGACCCGCCATCTCGGCCACCATCACGCGCTCCTCGACCTTCTCCTTGCGCGAAGCGGCGAGCAGCACTTCAACTTCGTCGGCCGTCTGCGCGCTCGGACCGAGGATCTGGAAGTCGAGATTGACCTCGTCGATCGGGAACGGGATGTACTGGCTGGCCTCGGATTCGACCTGGAACTCATAATCCTCTTCGCTCAGGCCCGCAGTCAGGGCGATGCGCTTGGTGATCACCGCCCGCGAGGGCAGGGCCAGCGCCGCTTCACGGGCGCTCGACGAGGACTTGCGCAACGCCCGCACCAGCGCGTCGGCGATGACTTCCGGTTTTTCGATTACGCCTTCGACCATCGCACCGCGCTCCAGCGGTTCGATCGCATAGCGCTCCAGGCGCATCGCAGTCTTGGAGCCCGCACGAAGCTCGACCAGCTTGACGCTGGAAGAACTGATGTCGATTCCGACCAGCGGGGGGTCCGCACGACCGAACAGGCTCGGAAATGTCAATGCCACAGTGGCCTCGGCTAGTAAAAAACTCTTAGAATCTAAGGGTTTACGTGGTATTTCAGCAAAATTGCTTGAGATCGTACCAACAAGGTTTACCAACTGTAAACCTTTTTTCAGTCGCGACAACCCCGTATTCGGCCTTCCGTCGCGTTCGAACGACCATCCGGCCGGCGAGCTTGGCAGAGCCGTATAATGGCCCCCTTCGAGGCCGCCACGGCCGCTGCCCAGGATGCGAATAATCCCAAGACTGACAGGCTCGGCCATTGGCCGGCACCAATCAGGAACCGGCCTGCCCGGGCTGCTGGCGCTCGCCTTGGCGGCCGTTGTTGCGGCAACCGCCTCGGCAATACTGGTCGGAACCCTGGCAGTGTTGCTGGCCAACGATCGCCTGCCGCCGCTCGACGCCCTGCTCGATTACCGGCCGCGGATTCCGCTGCGGGTCTACACCGCTGACAACGTGCTGATCGGCGAGTTTGGCGAGGAGCGCCGGACCTTCGTGCGCTTCGCCGACGTGCCGCAGGTGCTCAAGGACGCCCTGCTCGCGGCCGAGGACGCGCGCTTCTTCGAACACTCCGGCGTCGACCTGGTGGGGGTGGCGCGGGCAGCGCTCGTCAACCTCGTTGCCGGCGGTACCGAGCAGGGGGCAAGCACACTGACGATGCAGCTCGCGCGTGAATTCTTCCTCTCGCCCGAACGGACATATACCCGCAAGCTCACCGAAATCCTGCTGGCCTTCAAGATCGAGGAAAACCTCTCCAAGGAACAGATTTTCGAGCTCTACATAAACCAGATCTTCCTCGGCAAGCGGGCCTACGGTTTCGCCTCGGCCGCGCAGACCTATTTCGGCAAGCCGCTCGAACAGATCAACGCCGCCGAAGCCGCGATGCTTGCCGGTCTGCCCAAGGCGCCGTCACGCTTCAACCCGCTGGTCAACCCGAAACGCGCAGGCGAGCGCCAACGCTACATCCTCAGGCGCATGCGCGACGCCGGAGCGCTAACCGAGGCGCAATACGACGCAGCCCTCCAGCAGGAACTCCACTACGTCGTCGCCAGTTCCGGCTACCGCATCACCGCTCCTTACGTGGCGGAGATGGCCCGGCAGATCGCCGTCGAACGCTACCACGAGGACACCTACTCGGCCGGCATCAACATCTACACCACGATCCTCTCGGCCGACCAAGAGGCGGCCAACGATTCGGTCCGCCAGGGGGTGCTCGCCTACGACCGCAAGTACGGGTACCGCGGGCCGTCGTCCTTCATCGACCTCGACAAGGACGACGAGCGCGCCGAAACGCAGATCGAGGCGGCGGTCTCGGAGGCACTCGACGTCGATGACTTCCTCGCCGCGGTAGTGCTCGAGGTCAGCCCGACCAAGGTCAAGGTAAGCCGGGGCCGGGGAAGGCTGATCGAAATTTCGGGCGACGGACTGAAGTTCGCCGCCCGCTCGCTCAGCGAGCGGGCGCCGGCAGCCCGCAAGCTGCGGCGCGGCGCGGTCGTGAGGGTGATCAAGGGCAATCGCGGGCGCTGGGAGATAACCCAGCTGCCGCAGGTCGAGGCCGCGCTGGTGGCGCTCAACACCCGCGACGGCAGCGTGCGGGCGCTGGTTGGCGGTTTCGATTTCACGCGCAACAAGTTCAACCGCGTGACCCAGGCCTGGCGCCAGCCAGGTTCGGCCTTCAAGCCCTTCATCTATTCAGCGGCGCTCGAGAAGGGATTCATGGTGAGCACGGTGGTCAACGATGCCCCGGTGACGATCGACCCGGCGCTCACCGGCGGCCAGCTCTGGGATCCGCGCAACTACGATGGCAAGTACGAAGGGCCGATGGACCTGCGCACCGCGCTGGCGCACTCGAAGAATATGGTGTCGATCAGGGTGCTGCAGAGCATCGGCCCCCAATACGCCCAGGACTACCTGACCAGGTTCGGGTTCGATCCGGCGCGCCATCCGCCCTACCTGACCATGGCGCTCGGGGCCGGCGAAGTGACCCCGTGGCAATTGGCTGGCGCCTACTCGATCTTCGCCAATGGCGGCTACCGGATCGACCCGTACATCGTGAGCCGGATCACCGACTCGGAAGGCCGGATCCTGGCGCAGGCCAAGCCGGGCCAGGCGGGCAACGAATCGCTGCGGGCGATCGACTCCCGCAACTCGTTCCTGATGGACTCGCTGCTGCGCTCGGTGGTCGAAAACGGGACCGGCCGGTCGGCGCGCGCGCTCGGCCGCAGCGACCTCGCGGGCAAGACCGGTACCACCAACGACTCCTACGACGCCTGGTTTGCCGGCTACCAGCCGTCGATCGCCGCCGTCGCCTGGGTCGGGTACGACCAGCCCCGCAAGCTCGGTGACCGCGAAACCGGCGGCGGCCTGGCGCTGCCGATCTGGATGGGTTACATGGGCAAGGCGCTGGCCAAGGTTTCCACGGAGGCCCTGCCGGTTCCGGAGGGCATTGTCAGGATCGGCGCCGACGACTACTACGCCGAAACTACGCCGGGACAGGGCGTGGCATCGCTGGGGCTGACCGACGGCGGCGTCTCCTCCGGGGCCAACGCCGAGACCATCCGCGACCAGCTGTTCTAGCCGATCTCCAGCGTCACCGGCGCGTCACAATGGGCGCTCACACAGCGCGACAGCACCTCTTTCAGTTGCTCGCCGCTGCGGGTGTCGCACCAGCGCCCGTCGAGTTCGCGAAAGTGAAATCCGCCGCTGCGGTCAGCCAGCCAGATCTCCTGCAAGGGCGCCTGGCCGTTGACCACGATCTTGGCCCCGTCGTCGAATTCGATCTCCAGCAGATGGCCGCTGCGCATTGAATCGGCGTCCACTCCAGCGGCATCGAGCGCATCCTCGATCGCCTCCAGAAGTCGCTCGCATCTGCTCAAAAAGCTCTGTTCGGTCATGCTAGACTGCCCCCGGTGAATACCCGCTGGATGCTCGCCCTAATTCTAGCCTTGTCGCTGGCCGCTTCGGCCTGTGGCCAACGCGGGCCGCTGTATCTGCCGGACCCCGACGACCCGAACCGCAAGCCGCCGCCGCGCAGCTCGTACACCGAACCTTCGAAGGCCGATGTCCACCATGCAGTGGTGTCACTACCGCAACGATCAGCTCCTGGCTGAAGAAGTCCCGCTGGCCGAACTGGCTAACGAGTTCGGCACTCCGACCTACGTCTATTCGAAAGCGGCAATCCTGCAAGCCTACGGCGAGTTCGCGCACGCCGCGCAAGGACACCGGACGCTGGTGTGCTACGCGCTCAAGGCCAACTCCAACCTCGCGGTAATCGAACTGCTGGTCCGCGCCGGCGCGGGCTTCGACATCGTCTCGGCGGGCGAACTGGCGCGGGTCCTCGCGGCCGGCGGCGATGCCGCCAAGGTGGTGTTTTCGGGCGTCGGCAAGTCAGAGTCCGACATCCGCGCCGCACTGGCCGCCGGGGTGCGCTGTTTCAACGTCGAATCCGAGCCCGAGTTGCGCCGGATCAGCGCGCTTGCCGCGGCCAGCGGGCAGCGCGCTCCGATATCGCTGCGCGTCAACCCCGACGTCGACGCCGGCACCCATCCCTACATCTCCACCGGGCTGCGCGAGAACAAGTTCGGCATCGCCCACGAGCGCGCCCTCGACGCCTTCAAGCTGGCGGCTTCCCTGCCCAATCTCGAGGTCCTGGGCATCGACTGCCACATTGGCTCGCAGATCACCGAGATCGCGCCGTTCCTGGCCGCTCTCGACAAGCTGCTCGAATTGGCCGGGAGAATCGAAGCGGCGGGGATCGCGCTGAAGCACCTCGACCTCGGTGGCGGACTCGGCATCAGTTACCAGGGCGAGCAGCCGCCGGCGCGGCGCGACCTGCTCGAGGCGATCTTCGCCCGGCTGGCCAGCCATCGGCTGGGCCGGAATTACGAACTGATGTTCGAATTCGGCCGCGCGATCGTCGGCAACGCCGGGCTGCTGCTGACCAGGGTCGAATACCTGAAGTCGACCCCGGTCAAGGACTTCGCGGTGGTCGACGCCGCCATGAACGACCTGCTGCGGCCAGCCCTCTACGACGCCTGGCACGGAGTCCTGCCGGTCGCGCGCCGTGACGACGAGCAGGTGGTCTACGACATCGTCGGACCAGTGTGCGAATCCGGTGATTGGCTGGCCCGCAACCGCAGGCTCGCGCTCAGGCCCGGTGACCTGTTGGCGATCGCATCGGCAGGGGCCTATGGGATGACGATGAGCTCGAACTACAATTCCCGCCCGCGCGCTGCCGAAGTGCTGGTCGATGGCAACCGCGCCCTGCTGGTGCGCAGCCGCGAGACCGTCGAGTCGCTCTACGCGCTGGAACGGCGGCTGCCGCCCGCGGACTGAAGGCGGGAGCGCGTCCGTCGCCGGCGGACATACTGGACGATCCTGAACGCCAGCAGCAACGCGACCACGAGCGCATAGATACGGGGCTGAGCGAGGTCGTTCTTGCCGGCCTTGGCCCACCACAAATGCAGCACTCCGAGCGCTGCGATGACATAGACCAGGCGGTGCAGCGCCTGCCAGCTCCGGCCCAGCCGGCGGATCATCGCGTTGGTCGACGTCGCCGCCAACGCGCTCATCAGCAGGTATGCGGCCATCCCGGCGGTGACGAAGGGACGCTTGAGCACATCAGCCAGCATCGCGGGGGGGGCGAACCAGTGTTCGAACCACACGAAAGTCGTGAAGTGCAGGGTGGCGTAGAAGAACGCGAACAGCCCGAGCATCCGCCGCAGCCCCGCCAGCCAGCTCCAGCCTGCCAGCACCCGCAACGGGGTCACGGCCAGGGTCACGAGGAGCATGACCAGTGTCCAGGTGCCGGTCGAGCGGGTCACGAACTCGACCGGGTTGGCACCGAGCTGGTTGGCGAAGCCCAGGGCCAGCAAACGCGCCAACGGCAGCAGCGCGGTCACGAACAGCGCCGCCTTGACGATCCTCAGCGAGGTGCGCTTCACGCGCTCAGCCGGGCTGGGCCAGCGGCGCGCGCCGGGGCAGCAAGGGACGACACCGTGGCGGTGGTCAGAACTGCCGGCGCAGGTCCATGCCGCCGTAAAGCGCTGCGACCTCGGCGCCGTACCCGTTGAACATCAGCGTCTTGCGGCGGTTCTGCAGGAAACCGTCCTCCCCGATCCGGCGCTCGCGTGCCTGCGACCAGCGGGGATGGTCGACCTCCGGGTTTACGTTCGAGTAGAAGCCGTATTCGTAGGGCGCGGTGCGGTTCCAGCTGGTGATCGGCTGCTGCTCGACGAAGCGGATTCGCACGATCGACTTGGCGCTCTTGAAGCCATACTTCCAGGGCACGACGATGCGCACCGGTGCGCCGTTCTGGCGCGGCAGCGTTTCGCCGTACACCCCCAGCGCCAGCAAGGTCAGGCGGTGACTGGCTTCATCGATGCGCAGTCCCTCGACGTAGGGCCACTGCAGCACTTCGGACGACAACCCCGGCATCTGGCGGGCATCGGCCAGGGTCGTGAATTCGACGAACTTCGCATTGCCGCGCGGCTCGACGCGCCGGATGATCTCCGCAAAGGAATATCCCACCCAGGGAATCACCATCGACCAGCCCTCGACGCAGCGCAGGCGATAGATCCGTTCCTCGAGCGGCGCCAGGCGCAGCAGCTCGTCGATATCGAACACCTTCGGCCGGTTGACCTCGCCCTCGACGCTGACCGTCCAGGGGCGGATCTTCAGGGTATGCGCGTAGCGCGCCGGGTCGGCCTTGTCGGTGCCAAACTCGTAGAAATTGTTGTAGCTGGTGGCGTCGGCGTAGGTAGTGGGCCGCTCCATGGTCGACAAAGCGCTGCGTGCTGCGGTCAGCTTGGTGCCATCGCCACCGGCCGCGGCCAGCGCCGAACCGATCCCGCCCAGGCCAAGGGGCGCGTAGGCCAGGCCAGCGGCGCCTGCCCTCAGGATCGCGCGGCGATTGTCGAACAGGCGGCGGGGGGTGATCTCCGACGGAGCGATCCGTCCGATCGTGGCATCCTTGCTCATGGCTCTGGGCTCCAGCGGC
>JAHEMI010000009.1:0-40238 GCA_024643785.1 Burkholderiaceae bacterium | reverse complement strand
TCAGCGCAAGCCGGCGATATATTCCGATATCGCGCTGATCTCGGCATCCGACATCCGCGCCGCGATCGCGCTCATCTGCGCGTTGTTCGTGCGCGTGCCCTGCCGGAACGCAACCAGTTGCGCGGCAACGTATTCGGCGTACTGGCCGCCAACCCGCGGGTACTGGACCGGAATGCCCGCGCCGCTGGGGCCATGGCAACCGGCACAGGCCGGAATGTTCTTCGCCGCGATCCCCGCGCGATAGATCTTCTGCCCGGCGACGGCGAGGTCCTTGTTCCTGGCGGCCGATGGCTGGAACTTCTGCGCTGCGTAGTAAGCGGCCACGTCGCGCATCGTCTCGGGGGTCAGCATCATCGCAAAACCGGCCATCAGCTGGTTCTGGCGATCGGCGGCAGCGCCGCCTTCCTTGAGCCGGAAACTCTGCAGCTGACGCATCAGGTATTGCTCGCTCTGGCCGGCCAGCTTCGGATTGGCCGGCGCGGTTCCATTGCCATCGAGGCCATGGCAGCCGGCACAGACCTGGGTCACGATCGCCGGCGGGGTTTTCGGCGCTGCGGCCGGCTCGGCCGCCGGAGCAGCAGCGTGAGCAGATGCGCCCAGGACCAGCATCAGCGTTGCGGTCCCGGCCGCAGTCCTGAAGAATCCCTCAATCAGCTTCAATCTTGACATTGTCACTACCCTCACTGTGCCGCTGCCGACCGGCGCGGCTTGTACAATACACGGTTTCTGAAGACCATGAGCAACCTGCAAAAGCTCCTCCACACCGCGCGGTTTCACACCACCGTCGCCCGGCTCGCGCAATTGCCGCGGGACCCGCTGCCGGAAGTCGCCTTCGTGGGTCGGTCCAACGCCGGCAAGTCGTCGGCGATAAACGTATTGTGCCAGCGCAAGCGGCTGGCGTTCGCAAGCAAGAGCCCGGGACGCACCCAGGCGCTCAACTACTACGCGCTCGGCAACCCCGACGAAGCCCCGGTCGGCTACCTGGTGGACACGCCGGGCTATGGCTTTGCGGCGGTCCCCGGCGAGGTGAAGGCCGAGTGGGACCAGCTCGGAGGCAGTTATCTGCGCCACGACAGCGGCAACCTGCGCGGCGTGGTGCTGCTGATCGACATCAGGCGCATGATCACGGAGCGGGACCGGGTGCTGATCGAATACCTGCCGCCCACGACCCCGCTGCTGGTGCTGATCACCAAGGCGGACAAGCTCGGACGAGCCGAGCAATGGGCCAATCGCGAAACCATTCGCCGCGAACTCGCCGATTTCGGCATCGCCCCGGAGCGCGCCAGGCTGGTCCTGTTTTCGGCGCTCAAGCGCACCGGCGTGGCCGAGGCCGCGACGCAGATCGGCGCCTGGATTCTCGGCGAAGCTGCCCCGGATGCGGGTGCCGCGGCATCCGGCGAAGGACACTCGCCAACTGCAACCAGCAACGGCCAATCCGGGCCCTAAGCAACGGAGAAGGATGACTATGACACCGATCGTGATACCGCGTTCCTACCCGGCGACCAGACCCCGGCGGCTGCGCCACGACGATTTCTCGCGCCGGATGGTCAGCGAGAATGCGCTCAGCGCCGACAACCTGATCTACCCGGTGTTCGTCCACGACGGCACCGCCCGTCGCCACGCGGTGGCCTCGATGCCGGGGGTCGAACGGCTGTCGCTCGACCTGCTCTATCCGGTTGCCGAGCGCTGCCTCGAGCTGAAGATTCCGGTCCTCGCGCTGTTCCCGGTTATCGAGCCCGAGCTCAAGACCGCCGACGGCCGCATTGCCGCCGATCCCGACGGCCTGGTGCCGAGGGTGGTGCGTGAACTCAAGCGCCGCTTCCCGGAACTTGGGGTGCTCACCGATGTCGCACTCGACCCCTATACCAGCCACGGCCAGGACGGCCTGATCGACGAGGACGGCTACGTCCTCAACGACCCCACCACCGAGGTGCTGGTCGCCCAGGCGCTGGCTCAGGCTCAGGCCGGAGTCGACATCGTTGCGCCCTCGGACATGATGGACGGCCGGATCGGCGCGATCCGCCAGGCGCTCGAGAACGCCGGCCACATCCACACCCGGATCATGGCGTATTCGGCCAAGTATGCGTCGGCCTTCTACGGTCCGTTCCGCGACGCCGTCGGCTCGGCATCCAATCTCAAGAAGGGCAACAAGAAGACCTACCAGATGGACCCGGCAAATTCGGACGAGGCGCTGCACGAGGTTGCGCTCGACCTGCAGGAAGGCGCCGACATGGTGATGGTCAAGCCCGGGATGCCGTACCTGGACATCGTGCGCCGGGTCAAGGAGACCTTTGCCTGCCCGACCTTCGTCTACCAGGTCAGCGGCGAGTACGCGATGCTCAAGGCAGCCGCCGCCAATGGCTGGCTCGATGAGCGCGCGGTGGCGCTGGAGTCGCTGTTGGCGATGCGGCGCGCCGGCGCCGACGGCGTGCTCACCTACTTCGCGCTCGACGCCGCCACCTGGCTCAAAGAGGGCTGAGTTGATCCGCGGGCTGCTCCTGTCCGGGGGCGTGGCAAGGGTCGTTGAGCCGCCCTTCGTCGCCCCTGCGGAAGGCGCGCTGTTGTGGATCGACTGTGACCGCGACGACACCAGGACGTGGCTCGAGCCGGTGGCCGAGATAACCGGTGCGCGGGTGTTCGAGAACCACCTCTCCGATCTCGAGAACCTCACCCACCGCTCGTTTTTCGACTCGACCCAGGACTACGAGATGATCGTCTTCCGGGGATTGGCCGTGCGCTCGGCATCGGACAAGGCCAGTACGGTGATCCGGCTACGGACCCGGCCGAGCGTGTTCTTCATGTTTCCGCGCTGCCTGGTCTCGATCCGCTCCGTCGACAGCCAGGTCGTCCCGGCAATTCACGAACGGCTGACGACGCCCGGACAGCGGCTGCCGAGCAGGCCCGAGGAACTGATGTTGCGCATCGTGAGCGCCATGGTCGATCGCTATCTCGATTTGCGCGACCCGCTCAGCGAGCAGCTCGAGCGCTGGCAGCGCGAGCTGCTCGACCCCCGCCGCCCGTTCAACGACTGGCTGACGCTGCTCGATGGACGGCGCGAGGCGCGCCGCCTCGAGCAACTCTGCGAAGAGCAACTGGCAGCGATCCAGGAGTGGCTGGACGAGCGCCTGGAGCGCAGGGCCGAACCCGGCGCCACCGGCTTTGCCCCGCTCAACGACGCCCTGCAGGTGCGCGCTACCGATCTCATCGAACACATCGACCGCATCCTGGTCCATGCCCGGCGGTTGGAGTCCTCGGTGGAATCAGCAGTCCAGCTGCACTTCTCGTCAACCGCCCACCGTACCAACGAGGTGGTGCGGACGCTGACCACGATCACCGCGATCTTCCTGCCGCTCACGCTGATCACCGGCATCTTCGGCATGAATTTCGAAGCCATCCCCGGCCTGCACTCGCCGCTCGGTTTCTGGATCACCATGGCCGCGATGGCCGCCATCGCACTGGGTCTGCTGGGCTACTTCAGCGCCCGCCGCTACCTGTCGGAAAACCCCCGCAAACATCGCCGGCACAAGGACTGACGGCGGCAGCAAGCCGCTCAGTCCCCGCCGCCCGGTCCAGTCTGGGCGCGCACCCAGTGGGCGTAGTCTGCAGCGACATGCCCCGGGGTCCACGCCAGTATTTCCGGCACCTCGTAGGGATGCAATTCGGCCAGCCGGATGAGCAGCGCAGGCTGCTGCGCGGCGGTGGTCTTGAACAGCGCCGGTACTTCGGTGGCGCGCTCGATGACGCCTTGCCAGCGGTAGATCGAAGTTCCCGGCGCACCGATGTTGACGCATGCCGCCAGGCGCTCGCCAACCACGGTCTCGGCGATCAGGGCAGCGCTCGCAGCGTCAGGCAAGGTGGTCAGCACCACCACGACGGCATCGCTGTCGGGCGCGCCGTTCATGTCGCAAACCGCCGGTGGGTCAGGGTGCGGGCCACCCACAGCGCCACCATGGTATAGCCGAGCAGGATCGCCGCGCTGCCTAACGCCCCCGTCGGCGCCTGACCGAGGGCCAGCGGCCGGGCCAGGTCAACCGCCGCAGCCAGCGGCAGTGCCCGCCCGATCACCTGCAGCCATTGCGGCAGGGCATCGATCGGGAAGTAGACGCCGGAAAGGAAGGTCATCGGGGTCAGGATAACCGTGAAATAGTAGGCGAAGAAGTCGTAGCCTTTTGCCAGGGCATTGAAGCACAGCCCCAGGGCCGAGAAGCACATCCCGGTGACGACCAGCACCGGCAGCACCGCCAGCAGGGACCAGTGATGGGACAGTCCCAGCGACCAGGCGACAGCCAGGATCGCCAATCCCGAGAAGACCCCCTTGCTCGCGGCCCAGAGCCATTCGGCGATGAAGATGTCGTCGAGTTCGAGCGGCGCGTTGAGCAGCGACTCCCAGGTACGCTGGACGTGCATCCGTGAGAACGCCGAGTACAGCGACTCGAAGCTCGCCGCCATCGCCGCGCTCATCAGGATCGCCCCGCCAGCGAGGAAGGCGATGTAGGAGATCTCCCCGACCTCGCCGACCAGGCGCCCGATGCCGAAGCCAAAGGCAACGAACATGATCAGGGGATCGGCGATGTTGGCGAGGATGCTCTCGACTGCCAGCTTGCGCCAGACCAGCAGGTTGCGCTGATAAACGGCAACCCAGCGCAGCGAGAGGGCAGCGGGCAGGAATCGTTTCATGGCCGCCGCAGCCTCAGTCGCGCAGGTCGCGCCCGGTCATCTTGAGGAAGACATCCTCGAGATTGGCCGGTCGCAGCAGGACCCGCAGCCCGGCGTCCTCGCGCGCCGCACGCGCCGCCGCCGAACCGTCGCTGCAGTAGAGAAACGCGGTATCGCCGACCAGTTCCGAACGGCGCCACATTCCCGGGGTGGCGTCACTGAGCCAGCGCTCGAGGCCGTCGCCGCTCGCCTCGACCACCTGCGGCTCGATCTCGCGGGTGACCAGCCGCGCCGGCGAATCCTCGGCGATGCTCACGCCGTGGTCGATGATCGTCACCCGGTCGCAGAGACGCTCCGCCTCCTCCATGTGGTGGGTGGTCAGCACTATCGTCTTGCCTGCCGCCAGCAGGCTGCGCAGGCGTTCCCAGATCAGGTGCCGGGCCTGCGGGTCGAGCCCGGTGGTGGGCTCGTCGAGGAAGAGGATTTCGGGATCGTTGATCAGCGCCCGCGCCAGGGTCAGGCGCCGGCGCATGCCGCCCGAGAGCGCCGCCAGATTCTCGTCGCGTTTGTGCTCAAGGCCGGCGAACGCGACCAGCTGCTCGATCCGGCCGGCCAGGACCGAATTGTCGATGCCGAAATAGCGCCCGAAGACCCGCAGGTTCTCGGCGACCGAAAAATCCGGGTCGAGCGCATCGGCCTGCGGGACGACCCCGACCCGCGAGCGCAGTTCACGGCCGTGGCGCGCCACCGATTGGCCCAGCATCTCGACCGAGCCCTCGTCGGGATCGAGCAGTCCGAGCATCAGGCGCAGGGTGGTGCTCTTGCCGGCGCCGTTGGGCCCGAGCATGCCGAAACACTCGCCGCGGCGAACCGCGAAATCCAGCCCGTCGACCGCGACCAGCGGGCCGAAACGCTTTCGCAGTCCGGAGACCGCCACTATCGGGGCTGCATGCGCCATCGCAAGGCCCTCGGGTCAGGCGGCGCGCAGCCCGGGCGCGAGTGCGCCCGCCAGGCTGCAATGAAAAAGGGCGGGGCACCAGCCACAATGGCCGTGCCACGCCCTTGCTGGTCGGCTTCGTGGCGCGCGCAATACCGTCACCGGAAGCGCCCGCACCATCGCAGCGACCGTCGTTCAGGAAACCGCTGTCGCGCCCGCTTCCTCGTCCGTCTCCGGACGATCCATCAGTTGCACCAGCGCCATCGGCGCCGCGTCACCGAGCCGGAAACCGAACTTCAGGATCCGCAGGTAGCCGCCGTTGCGGACCGCGTAACGGGGTCCGAGTTCGTTGAAGATCTTGACCACCATCTCCCGGTCGCGCAGCCGGTCGAACGCCAGGCGGCGATTCGCGAGCGATGGCTTCTTGCCCAGGGTGATGAGCGGCTCCACTACCCGGCGCAGTTCCTTCGCCTTGGGCAGAGTGGTCTTGATCTGTTCGTGCCGCAGCAGCGCATTGCACAGATTGCGCAGCATCGCCTGGCGATGGCTGCTGGTTCGATTCAGTTTGCGAAGTCCGTTACGGTGACGCATGACATTTCCTCTTCACACCGCCGTCGGTCCATACCGCGGCAGACTCATTAGACAGCTCTGGCAACTCTCAGGGGCGTTCGAGATTGGCCGGCGGCCAGTTCTCGAGTTTCATCCCCAGCGTGAGTCCGCGTGCTGCGAGCACTTCCTTGATCTCGTTGAGCGACTTGCGGCCAAGATTGGGAGTCTTGAGCAGCTCGTTCTCGGTGCGCTGCACCAGGTCGCCGATGTAATAGATGCTCTCGGCCTTGAGGCAGTTTGCCGAACGGACCGTCAGCTCCAGGTCATCGACCGGACGGACGTAGAGCGGATCCAGTTCGGGCTGTTCGCCATCGGGCTCCAGTCCGGGCGCCTGTGACGGGTCGCCGCCTTCGAGCGCCGAGAACACGGCCAGCTGTTCCACCAGGATGCGGGCCGACTGGCGCACTGCGTCCTCGGGGAAGATCACGCCGTTGGTCTGGACGTCCACCACCAGCCGGTCGAGGTCGGTGCGCTGCTCGACGCGCGCGCTCTCGACCACGTAGCTCACCCGGCGGATCGGGGAAAACGAGGCATCGAGCACAATCCGGCCGACCGATTTGGTCTCGCCGATGTCGCGCAGGGTACCGGGGACGTAGCCACGACCACGCTCGACCTTGATCGTCATGTCGAGCTTGCCGCCCTGGGTCAGCGTGCCGATGACGTGATCCGGATTGATGATCTCGGCGTCATGCGACAGCTCGATGTCGGCGGCAGTTACCGACCCCGGGGTGTCCTTGTGCAGCGTGAAGAAGGCTTCGTCGCGGTTGTGCAGCTTGAACACGACGCCCTTCAGGTTGAGCAACAGGTCTACGACGTCCTCACGAAGGCCGTCGATCGTCGAGTACTCGTGCACCACACCGGTGATCTGTACCTCGGTCGGCGCATAGCCGACCATCGAGGACAGCAGGACACGGCGCAGTGCGTTGCCAAGCGTGTGCCCATAGCCACGCTCGAACGGCTCCATGACCACGCGGGCGTGCGACGGTCCGAGTTTCTCGACCTCGACGATGCGTGGTTTCAGCATGGCTGTCTGCATTGCAATTTCCTCTAGGATTAGCGCGAGTACAACTCGACGATCAAGCTTTCGTTGATGTCGCCCGCGAGGTCGCTGCGGTCGGGAACCGACTTCAGCACGCCTTCCATCTTGGTCTTGTCAACCGATACCCAGCCCGGCATTCCGATCTGCTCGGCGAGGTTGAGCGAATCGACGATCCGCGCCTGCTTCTTCGACTTCTCGCGAACGCTGATGACATCGTCGGGCCGCACGGCAGCCGATGCGATGTTGACGACCCGGCCATTGACCGCGATCGCCCGGTGGCTTACCAGCTGGCGAGCCTCGGCACGGGTCGAGCCGAACCCCATCCGGTAGACGACGTTGTCGAGCCGGCACTCCAGCAGCTTCAGCAGATTCTCGCCGGTGTTGCCGCGGCGGCGCAGGGCCTCCGCAAAATAACGGCGGAAAACGCGCTCGAGAACGCCATACATGCGCTTGACTTTCTGCTTCTCGCGCAACTGCACGCCGTAGTCCGAGGTGCGGGCGCCGGACATCCGGCCGTGCTGGCCCGGTTTGCTGTCGAGCTTGGCCTTGGATTCCAGCGAGCGACGCGCGCTCTTGAGAAACAGGTCCGTCCCTTCACGGCGGGACAGTTTGGCCTTTGGTCCAATATAACGTGCCACGTTTTATCCTTCTGTCTGTACGCGAATCGCTTCGCGGTTAGTCCGACTTGATGGGCCCGGTCTCATGCAGCAGACGCTCGGCGTCGAACAGTGGTCTTACGTCCGGCGATTCAATCGCGCGCCAAAGGCACGCGATACGGGCGCCGGGACACGCCCGGATTCGGAAAACTAGATCCGCCGGCGCTTGGGCGGACGGCAGCCGTTGTGCGGAATCGGCGTGATGTCGGAGATCGAGAGAATCTTGATACCGAGCGCATTCAGCGCCCGCACCGACGACTCGCGACCCGGGCCAGGCCCTTTGATCAGCACCTCGAGATTCTTGATCCCGCATTCCTGGGCGCTGCGTCCCGCCGCCTCGGCAGCGATCTGCGCCGCGAACGGCGTCGACTTGCGCGAACCCTTGAAGCCGGCGCCGCCGGACGATGCCCACGACAGCGCGTTGCCCTGCCGATCGGTAATGGTGATGATCGTGTTGTTGAAGGACGCGTGGACGTGCGCGATGCCGTCGGCAACGTTCTTCTTGACCTTCTTGCGAACCGCCCGTTTTCCGGCGGTCTGTTGACCCTGCTTTGCCATGTGCCGATTCTCCGATTATTTCTTCAGCGCGATGCCGGCCTTTTTCGGGCCCTTGCGCGTGCGGGCATTGGTCCGCGTACGCTGGCCGCGCACTGGCAGGCCGCGCCGATGGCGCAGGCCGCGATAGCAGCCCAGGTCCATCAACCGCTTGACCGCCATCGAAACCTCGCGGCGCAGGTCACCTTCTACGGTGAACTGGAGCAGCGATTCGCGGATCCGCTCGAGCTCCGCGTCGTTGAGATCCTTGATCTTCTTGCTGTATTCGATGCCGGCAGCCGCGCAGATCGCACGGGCGCGCGCGCGACCGATACCGTAGATGGCCGTCAGGCCGATTTCCGTGTGCTGACGGTCGGGAATGTTGATGCCCGCAATACGTGCCATGCTGGTCCTCTATTAAGACGGTTGCCTCAACCCTGGCGCTGCTTGTGGCGCGGGTCCTTGCAGATCACCCGCACGACTCCGTCGCGTTTGATGATCTTGCAATTGCGGCAAATTTTCTTCACTGATGCCATTACTTTCATGAGTTACCTCGTTCGGTTTCGCCTGTTACGCGACTACCTGGCCCTGAATGTGATCCTGGCCCGCGAGAGGTCGTACGGCGTGAGTTCCACGGTCACCTTGTCGCCAGGCAAAATCTTTATGTAGTGCATCCGCATCTTGCCGGAGATGTGCCCCAGCACTACATGTCCGTTTTCCAGCTTTACCCTGAAGGTTGCGTTGGGAAGGTTTTCCATCACCTCCCCCTGCATCTGGATAACGTCTTCCTTGCTCATTGCTCAAGTCGTCTCCGGCTGCAATCCCGCCCTCAGGCCCCCAAACCCTTCGCCCCTGACTTGCGCATCAAACTTTCATACTGGTGCGACATCATGTAGGCCTGCACCTGGGCCATGAAATCCATCGTCACCACCACGATGATCAGCAGCGAAGTGCCGCCGAAGTAGAACGGTACGTTCCACTGCAGGCGCATGAACTCCGGCAACAGACAAACCGCGGTGATGTAGATCGCGCCCGACAGGGTCAGCCGCATGAGAATCTTGTCGATGTAGCGCGCGGTCTGCTCGCCCGGCCGGATTCCCGGTACGAACGCGCCGCTCTTCTTGAGGTTCTCCGCGGTCTCCCGGCTGTTGAAAACCAGGGCCGTGTAGAAGAAGCAGAAGAAGATGATCGCGGCCGCGTACATCAGCACGTAAACCGGCTGCCCGGGAGAGAGCGTCGCCGCCATGTCCTTGAGTGCGGTTATCACCGCCGAGTTCGACTCTCCGGAGGTGAACCACTGCGCCAGGGTTGCCGGGAACAGGATGATCGACGAGGCAAATATCGGCGGGATCACACCCGACATGTTGAGCTTCAGGGGCAGGTGCGAAGTCTGTCCGCCATAAACCCGGTTGCCGACCTGACGCTTGGCATAGTTGACCGTTATCTTGCGCTGGCCGCGTTCGACGAATACCACGAACCCGGTCACCAGGATCACCAGCGCGACGATCACCAGCGCGGCGAAGGCGTGCATCGAGCCGGTCCGAACCAGTTCACCCATGCCGCCGATCGCGTTCGGCAGACCCGCGACGATGCCGGCGAAAATGATGATCGAGATGCCGTTGCCCAGACCGCGTTCGGTGATCTGCTCGCCGAGCCACATCAGGAACATTGTCCCGGTGACCAGCGAAACCACCGCGGTGAAGCGGAACACCAAACCCGGCTCGATGACCAGGCCCTGCTGCGACTCGAGCGCCACCGCGATGCCCAGCGCCTGGAACAGCGCCAGCGCGAGCGTAAACCAGCGCGTGTACTTGGTAATGGTGCGGCGCCCAGCCTCGCCTTCCTTCTTGATCGCCTCGAGCTGGGGCACCACCACGGTGAGCAGCTGCATGATGATCGATGCCGAGATGTAGGGCATGATCCCCAGCGCGAACACCGTGAAGCGCGACAGCGCGCCGCCCGAGAACATGTTGAACATGCCCAGGATGCCGCCCTGCTGGCTGCGGAACAGCGACGCCAGCTGGTCCGGGTCGATGCCCGGGACCGGGATGTGCGCGCCGACCCGGTACACCACCAGGGCCATCAACAGGAAAAGCAGGCGCTGCTTGAGGTCGCCAGACTTGCCTGCCTTCATCAATGCTGACTGGTTAGTCGCCACTTGGTTCCGTTCTCGGTTCTATGGTCCGTGCCGTCAATAGCCGCTGCAATTACTCGACGCTGCCGCCGGCCGCTTCGATCGCGGCGCGCGCGCCCTTGGTCGCGCCGATGCCCTTGAGCGCCACCTTGCGGGTGATCGCGCCCGAAAGCATCACCTTGGCGCTGAGCGCCAGCTGCGGGACCACGCCAGCCTGCTTGAGAGCCAGCAGGTCGATTTCCGAGACCGTGAGCTTCTCGAGGTCGGAAAGCCGCACTTCGGCTGCGAACTCCGAGGCCATCGAATGGAAGCCACGCTTGGGCAGGCGCCGCTGCAACGGCATCTGGCCGCCCTCGAAGCCGACCTTGTGGAAGCCGCCGGCCCGCGATTTCTGGCCCTTGTGGCCCCGGCCGGCAGTCTTGCCCAGACCCGAGCCGATGCCGCGGCCAACCCGCCGGCGCGGTTTCTTGCTGCCCTCAGCGGGCTTGATATCGTTCAGACGCATAGATCCTCCTCGTGCCTCAGCTCACTTTCACCAGGTACGAGACCTTGTTAATCATGCCGCGAACCGCGGGCGTGTCCTCGAGCTCACGAGTCTGTCTGATCGACTTCAGTCCCAGACCGAGCACGGTCGCGCGGTGGTCACTGCGCGTCCCGATCGGACTCCTCACCAGCGTCACTTTCAAAGTCTTCTTCGTCATCTCTTTCTCCGCGTCCGCTCGGTCCCCGAGCCGCTTCCTGGCGACAGGACAGCGACTTAGCCGAGGATCTCCTCGACCGTCTTGCCGCGCTTGGCAGCAATTTCGGCCGGGGTGCTCATGTTCTTGAATGCATTCAAGGTCGCCCGGACCATGTTGTAGGCATTGCTCGATCCGTGGCTCTTGGCAACGACGTTGGTGACACCCATCACGTCGAAGACCGCGCGCATCGGACCGCCGGCGATCACGCCAGTACCGTCCGGAGCCGGAGCGAGAAACACATTGGCTGCGCCGTGCCGCCCGGTCAGCACGTGCTGGATCGTGCCCTCACGCAGGCTGACCTTGACCATCTTGCGGCGGGCCTCATCCATTGCCTTCTGGACGGCAACCGGCACCTCGCGGGCCTTGCCCTTGCCCATCCCGACGCGGCCGTCGCCGTCGCCCACTACCGCGAGCGCCGCGAAACCGAGAATCCGGCCACCCTTTACCACCTTGGTGACCCGGTTGATGGTGATCATCTTCTCGCGCAGACCATCGTCGCGCTCGTCACCGCCACCGCGTGGGCCTCTTGCTTGCATTTTCGCCATTATCGATTCCTGTCCAGTGCCGGAGTCAGAACTTCAGGCCGGCTTCGCGGGCCGCATCGGCCAACGCACGAACGCGCCCGTGATACCGATACCCGCTGCGGTCGAATGCCACGCTGTCGATTCCAGCCTGCAGCGCCTTCTCGGCAATCAGCTTGCCGACCAGCTTGGCCGCGTTCGCGTTGCCGCCCTTGCCGGTTGCGCCGGCGAGTTGGGCCCGCACGTCTGCCTCGAGCGTCGAGGCCGTCACCAGCACCTTCGAGCCGTCGGCGGCAGTGATATTCGCGTAGATGTGCTGGCTGCTGCGGAAAACCGTCAGCCGGTTGACGCCCAGCTCGCGGATTTTCAGCCGCGTTTGTCTGGAGCGACGCAGCCGGGCTTGATTCTTGTCCATCGTCTATCGTCCTATCGGTACGGTCGAGCGTTACTTCTTCTTGGTTTCCTTACGCACGACTACTTCGTCGACGTAACGGATACCCTTGCCCTTGTACGGTTCCGGCGGACGGTAAGCGCGCACTTCGGCGGCCACCTGTCCAACCTTCTGCTTGTCCGCGCCCTTGATCACGATCTCGGTCTGCGTCGGCGTCAGCACCTGCACACCCTCGGGCATCGCGTGCACCACGGGGTGCGAAAAACCCAGCGCCAGGTTGAGGTTGCTGCCTTGCGCCTGCGCCCGGTAGCCCACGCCAACCAGGCTGAGGCGCTTCTCGAAACCATTGGCAACACCCTGGACCATGTTGGCGATCAGCGCCCGGAACGTTCCGCTCATGGCGTTGGCCTCGCGCGATTCGTTGGTTGCCGAAATGCGCAACTCGGCGCCTTCCTTGGCAACGCTGATCAGCGAGTTGAGCTTGCGCGACAACACGCCCTGCGGGCCCTTGGCGCTGATGACGCCGTCGCCGAGCTCGACCGTGACCCCAGAGGGCACGGCAACCGGCATATCTCCAATCCGTGACATTGCGTCCTCCTCAGGCCACGTAGCCGATGACTTCGCCGCCGACGCCGGTTGCCCGGGCCTTGCGGTCAGTCATCACACCACGCGAGGTAGTCACGATTGCCACGCCCAGTCCGTTGAGCACCTTGGGCAGTTCGTGCTGGCTGCGATAAACCCGCAGCCCGGGGCGCGAAACGCGCTCGATGCGCTCGATGACCGGACGCCCGGCGTAGTAACGAAGCTGCACCTTCAGTTCGCTCTTGGCGCCGTCGGCGCTGACCTCGTAACTGTCGATGTAGCCCTCGTCCTGCAGGACCTGGGCAATCGCCACCTTCAGCTTCGAAGAGGGCATTGACACACTTTGTTTTTCCACGCGCTGCGCGTTGCGGATGCGCGTGAACATGTCGGCGACTGGATCGCTCATGCTCATGGTTTATTCCTCGCTACCAGCTCGCCTTGACCAGGCCTGGGACTTCGCCACGAAGTGCAATCTCGCGCAGCTTGCTTCGCGCCAGACCGAACTTGCGGTAGGTACCGCGCGGGCGGCCGGTGATTGCACACCGGTTGCGCTGCCGCGTCGGGCTCGCATCGCGCGGCAACTGCTGGAGTTGCAGCCGCGCTTGATAACGCTCTTCTTCGGACTTGGATTGGTCCTGAATCACGGCCTGAAGCGCAGCACGCTTCGCCGCGTATTTCTTGACCATTCTTTCGCGCTTGAGTTCGCGATTGATCATTGCGAGTTTCGCCACCTGTCACCTCAATTACGGAAGGGGAAACGGAACGCTGCCAGCAGCGCCTTGGCTTCCGCGTCGGTTTTGGCCGTCGTGGTGATGCTGATGTTCAAGCCACGCAACACGTCGACCTTGTCGTACTCGATCTCGGGGAAAATGATCTGTTCCTTCACCCCGAGGTTGTAGTTGCCGCGCCCGTCGAACGCCTTGCCGGAAACGCCGCGGAAGTCACGCACCCGCGGGAGGGCAACCGTAACCAGGCGATCGAGGAATTCGTACATCCGAACGCCGCGCAGGGTGACCATGCAACCGATCGCGTAGCCTTCGCGGATCTTGAATCCGGCGATTGGCCTGCGCGCCTTGGTGATCACCACCTTTTGTCCGGCGATCTTGGTCAGATCGCCAACCGCGAACTCGAGCACCTTCTTGTCCGCGACCGCCTCGCCCACGCCCATGTTGAGCGTGATCTTGGAAATCCGCGGCACTTGCATCACCGACTTGTAGCCAAACTTGGCCATCAGGTCGGGAGTGACCTTTTCGCGATACTGTTCTAGAAAACGAGCCATCTTGTTCCTCTCCGGCCCAGTGGCATTCACCGGGCTGCCAGGCACCTAGTTGATGCGTTCAGGCCTTGACCGTTTCGCCGTTCGACTTGAAGAAGCGGGCCTTCTTGCCGTCCTCGAGCACCTTGATTCCGACCCGGTCACCCTTGCCGGTCACCGGGTTGAACAGCATCACGTTGGACTGGTCAATCGGCATCGTCTTGTCGACGATTCCACCGGCCTCGCCCTTCATCGGGTTGGGCCGCTGGTGCTTCTTGACGATATTCACGCCCTCGACGACCAGGTGAGCCGCGTCGACACGGCGCAATACCGTCCCGCGCTTGCCCTTGTCGCGACCAGCGATCACCACTACTTCATCACCCTTGCGGATCTTTTCCATCGCCGCCTCCTCAGAGCACTTCCGGCGCGAGCGAGACGATCTTCATGAATCGCTCGGTACGCAGTTCACGGGTAACCGGTCCAAAAATCCTGGTTCCGATCGGCTCCAGCTTGGCATTCAGAAGCACCGCCGCATTGCCATCGAACTTCACCAGCGAGCCGTCAGGGCGACGTACGCCCTTGGCCGTCCGGACCACCACGGCGCTATAGATTTCGCCCTTCTTCACGCGACCGCGGGGCTGGGCTTCCTTGACGGTCACCTTGATGACGTCGCCAATACCGGCGTAGCGCCGCTTGGAGCCGCCCAACACCTTGATACACATGACAGAACGCGCGCCGGTGTTGTCGGCGACGCTCAACGTCGACTGCATCTGAATCATGTTTGTCCTATCCCAACTTTTCCCGCATCGCGCCTGGCAACTGCTCCAGTTCGCTAACGGTCAGTCTTGGTCCCGTAGTTCGGGGGGAATTCGGGCTGCCTGGTAACGGACACGGAAACCGCCATCACCTGACAACACGAAGCCGTATAGTATAGCCCGGCTATTTCAATAGTGCAAGAACGCCGCGAATTACGCGGCGGCCCGCACGACCTTGGTCACCACCCACGATTTCGTCTTCGAAAGCGGGCGGCACTCCTGGATTTCGACCGTATCGCCCTCGTTGTAGGCAGCTTCGGCGTGGGCGTGATACTTCTTCGAGCGCACGATGTACTTGCCATAGAGGTCGTGTTTGACGGTGCGCTCGACCAGCACCGTCACGGTCTTGTCCATCTTGTTGCTGACCACGCGCCCGGTCAGCGTGCGCTGGCTGCGCGGAGTCTCGTTCGCGGGAGCGTTCATTGGGCGATCGCCTTCTCTCTGAGCACGGTCCGCACCCGCGCGATATCGCGCTGGGTCTTGCGAAGCTGGCTGGTATTCGACAACTGCTGGGTCGCGACCTGCATGCGCAGCGAGAAATGCGCCCGCAACAGATCGGTCAGCTCCTTGTTGAGCGCCGCTTCATCCTTGGCGCGCAGTTCCTTGGCATTCATCTTTATCAGACCTCGTGTCGGGTGCGGATCACGCGCCAACCATGCGCGCCACGAAGGTGGTCTGCAACGGCAGCTTGGCAGCGGCCAGGGCAAACGCTTCGCGCGCCAGGGCTTCGGTCACACCATCCATTTCATAGAGCACCTTGCCGGGCTGAATCTCGGCTACGTAGTACTCCGGGTTGCCCTTGCCGTTGCCCATGCGGACTTCGGCCGGCTTCTTGGAAATCGGCTTGTCCGGGAAAATCCGGATCCAGACGCGACCGCCCCGCTTGATATGGCGGGTCATCGCACGCCGGGCCGCCTCGATCTGGCGCGCAGTCAAACGACCACGGCCAACCGCCTTGAGCCCAAAATCACCGAAAGCCACAGAGGCGCCGCGCGTGGCGTTGCCCTTGTTGCGGCCCTTCTGTTCCTTACGATACTTCCGACGAGCGGGTTGCAGCATCGCTCACTCCTTCAGGTCTCTGAATCCGGTTTGGCGGCTTCTTCTCCGCTCGTGGGGGCAGCGACGGGTTTACGCACGCGCCGCACAGCCGCCTTGGGCGCCTCTGCCGCTCGTTCGCCGCCCGGGGCTCCTTCGCCTTCTGCACGGTTGCGGGCACCAGGGCGTCCTGCGCCAGGACGGGCAGTGCGCCGGGTGCGCCGGTCATCGCGGTCAGGCGATGGTGCCGCTTCCTTCTCGCCAGCGTGGGGCGCATCGCCGCGCGCCAGCATGTCGCCCTTGTAGACCCAGACCTTCACGCCAATGATGCCGTACGTGGTCAGGGCTTCCGAGGTGCCGTAGTCGACGTCAGCGCGCAGGGTCTGGAGGGGCACACGTCCCTCGCGATACCATTCGCGCCGCGCGATTTCATTGCCGTTGAGCCGCCCGGAACTCATGATCTTGATGCCCTGGGCACCGAGACGCATCGCATTCTGCATCGCGCGCTTCATGGCGCGGCGGAACATGATCCGTTTTTCGAGCTGCTGGGTGATCGAATCGGCGATCAGCTGGGCATCGACCTCGGGCTTGCGGATCTCCTCGATGTTGACGTGCACCGGCACGCCCATCAGGCGCTGCAGGTCACGCTTCAATGCCTCGATGTCCTCGCCCTTCTTGCCGATAACCACACCGGGGCGCGACGAGAAGATCGTGATCCGCGCGTTCTTGGCCGGCCGCTCGATCAGCACGCGACCCACCGAGGCCGCCTTCAGCTTGCGCCGCAGGTACTCGCGCACCCGGATGTCGCTGTTGAGCATGGTTGCGAACTGGTCGCTCTCGGCGAACCAGCGCGAGCCCCAGTTGCGGCTCACCGCGAGGCGGAAACCGACTGGATGAATTTTTTGTCCCATAGTCTTCCTTCAGCCTCGCGCTCAGTTGCCGACTGTCACGTAGATGTGACAGGTCTGCTTCTCGATCTGCGCCCCGCGCCCCTTGGCACGCGCCCGGAACCGCCGCAGCGACGCTCCCTCTTCGACGTGGATCGTCTTCACGCGCAATTCATCGACATCGGCGCCGTCGTTGTGCTCGGCGTTGGCGATCGCCGACTCGAGCACCTTCTTGACGATCTGCGCTGCCTTCTTGGGAGAAAACGTGAGAATGTTCAACGCGTGCTCGACCGGTTTGCCGCGCACCAGGTTGGCGACGAGCCTGCCCTTCTGGGCTGAAATCCGGACGCCACGCAGGATTGCCTGAGTTTCCATATCTCTGGATCCCTTACTTGCGAACCGCGGCTTTCTTGCCCGCGGCATGACCCTTGAACGTCCGGGTCATGGCGAACTCGCCGAGCTTGTGGCCGACCATGTTCTCGTTGACGAACACCGGCACGTGCTGCTTGCCGTTGTGGACAGCGATGGTCAGGCCGACGAACTCGGGCAGCACCGTGGAGCGTCGCGACCAGGTCTTGATCGGTCGCTTGTCGCGGCTAGCGACGGCGGCGTCGACTTTCTTCAAAAGGTGGGCGTCGACGAACGGCCCTTTCTTGACTGAGCGTGCCATGGCTTACCCGTTAGGACTTGTTCCGACGCTGAACAATCATGCCGTCGGTGCGTTTGCTGCTGCGGGTCTTGTACCCCTTGGTCGGCTGGCCCCACGGCGAAACCGGATGACGGTTGCCACGCGTGCGGCCACCGTGCGGATGGTCGACCGGGTTCATAACTTCGCCGCGCACCGTCGGGCGGATGCCGCGCCAACGGGTCGCGCCGGCCTTGCCGATCTGGCGCAGGCTGTGCTCCTCGTTGCCGACTTCGCCAATCGTCGCCCGGCAGTCGATGTGGATGCGCCGGATCTCGCCGGAACGCAGCCTCACCTGGGCGTAGATTCCCTCGCGTGCCAGCAGTCGCGCCGAACCGCCGGCAGTGCGCACCATTTGCGCGCCCTTGCCGGGGAACATTTCGATCGCGTGGATCGTCGAGCCCACCGGGATGTTGCGGATCGGCAGCGTGTTGCCGGCCTTGATCGGGGCCTCGGCTCCGCTCAACAGGGCGGTGCCGACTTCCACGCCGCGCGGCGCCAGGATGTAGCGGCGCTCGCCATCGGCGTAGAGCAGCAGGGCGAGGTGCGCGCTGCGGTTCGGATCGTATTCGATGCGCTCGACCTTGGCGGGGATTCCGTCCTTGTCGCGCTTGAAGTCGACCAGGCGGATGTGGGCCTTATGACCGCCGCCGCGATGGCGAACCGTGATGTGACCGTTGTTGTTGCGACCCGAGCTGCGCTTCTTGCTTACGGTCAGGGCGTCGACCGGCCGGCCTTTGTGCAGGCCGGGGGTGACCACCCGAACCATCGCACGGCGCCCCGGCGAGGTCGGCTTGAGCTTGATTACCGCCATTACGGGGCCTCCCCGAAGTTGAGCTCCTGACCTTCGGCCAAGGAGACATAGGCCTTGCGAACGTTGTCGCGACGCCCGGAGAAGCGACCGAAGCGCTTCGTCTTGCCTTTCTGGTTGAGGATCTGCACCGAGTCGACCTGCACCTTGAAGAGCAGTTCGACGGCGGCCTTGATTTCCGGCCGGGTGGCGTCCTGCAACACGCGAAACGCGATCTGGTTCCTGGTGTCCGCGAGCATGGTCGCCTTCTCGGACACGATCGGCGCGAGCAGCACCTTCATCAGACGGTCCTGGTTCATGCCAGCATCTCCTGAACTTGGGCCAGCGCAGCGCGGGTGATCAGCACCTTGTCGTAGCGCACCAGCGACACCGGGTCGGCGTGCCGGGGCTCAACGATCATCACGTTGCGCAGGTTGCGCGAGGCGAGGTGCAGGTTCTCATCGAACGTGTCGGTGATCAGCAGCACCGAGCCATCGCCCATCGCCTTCAACTTGGCGGCAAGCAGCTTGGTCTTGGGGGCATCGACCGAGAAGCCGTCGATGACTGCCACCCGGTCCTCGCGAGCGAGTTGCGAGAGGATCGAGCACATGCCGGCCCGATACATCTTGCGGTTTACCTTGTGGCTGAAATTCTCGTCCGGCGTACTCGGGAAAATCCGGCCGCCGCCACGCCACAGCGGGCTCGAGGTCATACCGGCGCGGGCCCGACCAGTGCCTTTCTGCTTGAACGGCTTTTTGGTCGAGTGGCGCACTTCGCCGCGATCCTTCTGCTTGCGGTTCGCGCTCCGGGCGTTGGCCTGGTAGGCGACCACGACCTGGTGGATCAGCGGTTCGTTGAATTCGCGCGCGAAGACAGTATCGAACGCATCGATTCGCGATGCGGCCTGTCCCTGCGCGTCAAGAAGCTTCAGTTCCATCGTCGCCCCTATCAGTTCGCGCCGCCGGGCTTGCCGGCTGATGCCCGCACGGCAGGCGTGACGACCACGTCGCCGTTGCGGTGACCGGGCACCGCACCACGCACCAGCAACAGCTGGCGCTCGGCGTCGACGCGCGCGATCACGAGATTCTGGACAGTGCACTGCGTCGCACCGTATTGACCAGGCATGCGCTTGCCGGGAAACACGCGTCCCGGATCCTGCGCCATGCCGGTCGAGCCGGGGGTGTTGTGCGAGCGCGAGTTACCGTGCGATGCGCGCCCCGAAGCGAAGTTGTGGCGCTTGATCGACCCCGAAAAGCCCTTGCCGATCGAAGTCCCGACCACGTCAACGAGTTGTCCAACCTCGAAGATCTCGGCGCGCAGAACCGCGCCTGGCTGGAGTTCGCTGGTTTGATTGGGGTCGACCCGGAATTCGCGCAAAACGCTGCCGGCTTCGACGGCGGCTTTGGCGAAATGCCCGGCGCTGGGCTTGTTCACGCGGGATGCGCGACGGGTCCCGTAGGCCACCTGGACCGCGACATAGCCGTCGGTTTCGACGGACTTGATCTGGGTGACGCGATTATTCGACACGTCGAGCACTGTCACAGGAACGGAAGCACCGTCGTCCGTGAAAATGCGCATCATGCCGACCTTGCGTCCCACAAGGCCAAGGCTCATTTCTTTTCTCCCGTCCCGGCTACGATTGGCCAGGTGTATTTAGTTTCGACACAGCGTCCGGCCACGAAGCCAGGTGCGATGCCGGAAAAGCCGTAAATTGTAACACTACATCAGCGCCGCAACAAGCCAGCGGCGCAAAACGTCAACCAGCCTGCTTGACCGAAATCTTGACGTCGACGCCGGCCGGCAGGTCCAGCTTGGTCAGTGCGTCGATCGTCTTGTCGGTCGGGTCGACGATGTCCATCAGGCGCTGATGAGTGCGGATTTCAAACTGGTCGCGCGATGTCTTGTTGACGTGCGGCGAACGCAGCACGTCAAAGCGCTCGATCGAGGTGGGCAGGGGCACCGGGCCCCGGACCACAGCGCCGGTGCGCTTGGCGGTATCGACGATTTCGGCGGCCGACTGGTCGATCAGCTTGTAATCGAACGCCTTAAGCCGAATCCTGATTTTCTGGTTGCTCATCGCATGTTCCTTAAAAGAGCGTGGCGGCGAGGGCCGCGAATTTTTTTGCTGCCGAAGAAAACTGACAAGTGTCCGGGGGCGAGACTCGCACCCCGGACGCCACCCATTCTCAGTCGATGACCTTGGCGACGACGCCGGCGCCGACGGTGCGGCCACCTTCGCGGATCGCAAAGCGCAGGCCCTGCTCCATCGCGATCGGCGCCAGCAACGTCACCACCATCTTCACGTTGTCCCCGGGCATCACCATCTCGGTGCCAGCAGGCAGCTCCACCGAACCCGTCACGTCCGTCGTGCGGAAGTAAAACTGCGGCCGGTAGTTGTTGAAGAACGGCGTGTGACGACCGCCCTCGTCCTTGCTCAGAATGTAAACCTCGCACTCAAACTTGGTGTGCGGCTTGATCGAACCCGGCTTGGCCAGAACCTGGCCACGCTCGACTTCCTCGCGCTTCGTGCCCCGCAGCAGAACCCCAACGTTGTCGCCCGCCTGACCCTGGTCAAGCAGCTTGCGGAACATCTCCACGCCCGTGCACGTCGTCTTCAGCGTGTCACGAATCCCCACCACCTCGATCTCTTCGCCAACCTTGATGACCCCGCGCTCAATCCGACCAGTCACCACCGTGCCGCGACCAGAAATCGAGAACACGTCCTCGATCGGCATCAGGAACGTCCCGTCAATCGCACGCTGCGGGTCCGGTATGTAGCTGTCAAGCGCATCGGCCAACCGCCCAATCGAGGGCTCGCCCATCTCGCTCTGGTCACCATTCAAGGCCAGCAGCGCCGAACCCTTGATGATCGGAATGTCGTCGCCAGGAAACTCGTACTTCGACAAGAGCTCGCGAACTTCCATCTCCACAAGCTCCAGCAGCTCCTCGTCGTCAACCATGTCGCACTTGTTCATGTACACAATGATGTACGGAACACCAACCTGGCGCGCCAGCAGAATGTGTTCGCGCGTCTGCGGCATCGGACCGTCCGCAGCCGACACCACCAGCACCGCTCCGTCCATCTGCGCAGCACCAGTGATCATGTTCTTGATGTAGTCAGCGTGACCAGGGCAGTCAACGTGCGCGTAGTGACGCTTCTCCGTCTCGTACTCCACGTGCGCCGTGTTGATCGTGATCCCGCGCGCCTTCTCCTCGGGCGCAGCGTCAATCTGATCGTACGCCTTCACCTCACCACCAAACTTCGACGCCAGCACCTTCGTGATCGCCGCCGTCAACGTCGTCTTGCCATGGTCCACGTGACCAATCGTCCCCACGTTTACGTGCGTCTTCTTACGCTCAAACTTGCTCTTTGCCATTTCTGTTGCTCCGGATCTAAAGAACGTCGAATGACCTCTGCTTCAGGCTCCTGCCGTCAGCTTCGGGTCGCTCACCTGGTACGCGCCGCGATAATGGCTTCCGCCACGTTCTTCGGCGCTTCCGCGTACTGCTTGAACTCCATCGTGTAGGTTGCCCGGCCCTGCGACAGCGAACGCACGGTGGTCGAGTAACCGAACATCTCGGACAGCGGCACCTCGGCACGAATAACCTTGCCGCCGCCAACCATGTCTTCCATGCCCTGGACCATCCCGCGCCGCGACGACAGGTCGCCCATCACGGTGCCGGCATATTCCTCGGGCGACTCGACTTCGACCGCCATCATCGGCTCGAGCAACACCGGCGAGGCCTGGCGCATCCCGTCCTTGAAGGCCATCGAACCCGCCATCTTGAACGCGTTTTCGTTCGAGTCGACTTCGTGGTACGAACCGAACACCAGGGTCACCTTGACGTCGACCACCGGGTAGCCGGCCAGCACGCCGCTGGTGAGCGTATCCACGCAGCCCTTCTGGACCGCCGGGATGTACTCGCGCGGCACGACGCCGCCCTTGATCGAGTCGACGAACTCGAAGCCCGCACCGCCCGGAGGCAGCGGCTCGATCTTGAGCACGACGTGGCCGTACTGGCCGCGGCCGCCCGACTGCTTGATGAACTTGCCCTCGACCGATTCGCAGGTCTTGCGGATGGTTTCGCGGTAGGCGACCTGGGGCTTGCCCACCGAAGCCTCGACGTGGAACTCGCGGCGCATCCGGTCGACCAGGATCTCGAGGTGCAACTCGCCCATCCCCGAGATGATTGTCTGGCCCGACTCCTCGTCGGTGCGGACCCTAAACGACGGGTCTTCCTGTGCCAGCCGGCCGAGCGCGATGCCCATGCGCTCCTGGTCGGCCTTGGTCTTGGGTTCGACGGCCTGCGAAATCACCGGCTCGGGGAACACCATCCGCTCAAGGATGATCTCGTGATCGGGGTCGGTCAGCGTCTCGCCGGTGGTGACCTCCTTGAGGCCCACGCAGGCGGCGATGTCGCCGGCGCGCACTTCCTTGATCTCGACCCGGTTGTTGGCGTGCATCTGCAGCAGCCGGCCGATGCGCTCCTTCTTGCCGCGGATCGGGTTGTAGACCGCGTCGCCCGAATTGAGCACGCCCGAGTAGACCCGGATGAAGGTCAGCTGGCCGACAAATGGATCGGTCATCAGCTTGAAAGCCAGCGCCGAGAACTTCTCATCGTCGGCGGGCTTGCGGCTTACTTCGCGCTCGTGGGCGTCGGTACCCGTGACCGGGGGAATGTCGACCGGCGACGGCATCAGTTCGACCACGGCGTCGAGCATGGCCTGGACGCCCTTGTTCTTGAATGCCGAACCGCAGAGCATGGGCACGATTTCGTTGGCCAGGGTGCGCAGGCGCAAGCCCTTCTTGATGTCCTCGGGCGAAAGATCGCCTTCCTCGAGGTACCGGTTCATCAGCTCTTCGTTGGCCTCGGCGGCAGCCTCGACCATCTGCTCGCGCCATTCATTGCAGGTGTCGAGCAGATCGGCCGGAATCTCGCCCAGGTCGTACTTCATCCCCTGGGTGGAATCGTCCCAGACGATCGCGCGCATGCGCACGAGATCGACGACGCCGCGGAACTTCTCCTCGGCGCCGATCGGCACCTGGATCGGAATCGGGTTCGCCTTGAGGCGGGTCTTCATCTGGTCATAGACCTTGAAGAAGTTCGCGCCGGTGCGGTCCATCTTGTTGACGAAGGCCAGCCGCGGCACGCGATACTTGTTGGCCTGGCGCCAGACGGTCTCGGATTGCGGCTGGACACCGCCCACGGCGCAATAGACCATGCAGGCGCCGTCGAGCACCCGCATCGAGCGCTCGACCTCGATCGTGAAGTCGACGTGCCCGGGGGTATCGATGATGTTGATCCGGTGCTCCGGGAACGACAGGTCCATCCCTTTCCAGAAACAGGTCGTGGCGGCCGAAGTGATCGTGATGCCGCGCTCCTGCTCCTGCTCCATCCAGTCCATCGTCGCGGCGCCATCGTGCACTTCGCCAATCTTGTGGTTGACGCCGGTGTAGAACAGGATGCGCTCGGTCGTCGTCGTCTTGCCGGCGTCGATATGGGCCGAGATACCGATGTTGCGGTAGAGCTCGATAGGGGTCTTGCGGGACATGATTAAACCTCTGGGATCCGGGGGATCCGCGCCTACAGGGAAACAAACCGCTGATTACAGGCCAGCGGCGCGGGTCGCGCCTCCTGGCCGGAGATCAGAATCGGAAGTGAGAGAACGCCTTGTTGGCTTCGGCCATGCGATGGACTTCATCGCGCTTCTTGACCGCACCGCCACGATTCTCGGACGCCTCAATCAATTCATTTGCAAGGCGCAGCCCCATCGACTTCTCGCCGCGCTTCTTGGCAGCTTCGCGCAACCAGCGCATGGCCAGCGCGCTCCGGCGCACGGGACGGACTTCGACCGGCACCTGGTAGTTCGCGCCGCCGACGCGCCGGCTCTTGACCTCGACCATCGGGCGGCAGTTCTGCAGCGCCTGGG
The DNA here is from genome assembly GCA_024643785.1 of Burkholderiaceae bacterium. Lineage (GTDB taxonomy): Bacteria > Pseudomonadota > Gammaproteobacteria > Burkholderiales > Burkholderiaceae_E > JAGXFR01. The sequence goes on along the minus strand of JAHEMI010000009.1, from coordinate 16,040 downwards.
TGAAGACTTCAAGCGGATCCTTGCCGGACTTGCTCTTGATCTGGTCGAGCGCGCCATAGAGCATGCGCTCGGCCACGGCCTTCTTGCCGTCGAGCATCATGACGTTGACGAACTTGGAAACCTCGACGCTACCGTAGATAGGATCGGGCAGGATCAGGCGTTTGGGAACTTCACGACGACGTGGCATGTCATACCTCTCTCATTCAGCTGGCCCTGGCACCCGCCACGGGCACCGTGCCTGGCCACCCGACTCGCCCCGTCGCACCGGGATGGCGCGACGACCGGGAGTGACCGCTTACTAGGCGCAGCGACCAATGGTCCTGCCGCCTCTTCATACCGGGGGCGCAGCTCGCGCGCGCCCCCGCCTTGAAACCATGGTGGACCGGCCAGCCGGTCCGCCGTCCGGACAGCGCCGGATCAGGCCTTCTTGGGCCGCTTCGCGCCGTATTTCGAACGCGACTGCTTGCGGTCCTTGACACCCTGCAGGTCGAGCGACCCGCGCACGATGTGGTAGCGCACGCCCGGCAGGTCCTTGACCCGGCCGCCGCGAATCAGCACCACCGAGTGTTCCTGGAGGTTGTGGCCTTCGCCGCCGATGTAGCTGATGACCTCGAAACCGTTGGTAAGACGCACCTTGGCGACCTTACGCAATGCCGAGTTCGGCTTTTTCGGGGTCGTGGTGTACACCCGGGTGCACACACCACGGCGCTGCGGGCAGTTCTCCAGAGCCGGACTCTTGCTCTTCGTTTCGGCCGTGGCACGGCCGCTACGAACGAGTTGGTTGACGGTTGGCATCTATAAGTCCTTGTTTATTCGAAAAATTCGTACAGGCCTGCGTTCGGTTGCGCAGGGCCGTGCTGCTTGCGCGCTCACGCGCCCGGCACCCGACAAGTCATATGGCGCCGAAAAGCCGACCATTATATCCCTTGCCATTGGAGTTCGGCAAGCACAACTCCTGTCAGCGTTGCGCCGGGTGGTAACTGACCAGCTCCTGCTGGAGCCTGGTCTGCACCGAACCATCGGGACGGTAGAGCGTCAGGTCGATACGCGCCCAGCCGTTGACGGCCGGCGCATACCAGAACGTGGCACTGATCTTGCCGCTGAGCGAACTGACCACGCCATTGACCAGCACCGGGGTGTCCCAGTCGCCCTGGTGCTCGACGCGCAGCGCATCAAAGACGCCGGCTGGCACCCTGACCCGTTCCAGAGCGTCGACGCGGGCGCCAACCCGGTAAGTGGTGACACTGTCGGTCCGGCCGGAGAGCTGATAACCATACTGCCAGGACTTGCCCAGGGCGAGCGGGAAATCAGCGTAACGCATCTGCCCCGACACCTTGTTGGGGACGTCCAGCGCGAGCGTGGTCCGGCTCATCGAGCGCATCCGCTCGCCGGATTCGGGCTGCCCCCGCCGGTCGAGCCCGCGCTGGCGCATCTGGACCACGTCGCCACTGATACGCGTAACGACCCGCTCGAGCGCCACCGGATTGCCGCTTTCACCGTCCAGGCCCTGGTAGACCCAGCGGTCGCCAACCGCGATCTTCGGCGCCGGAACCGGCTCCGAGCCGATCGCGTCGCGCCCGCCCGGCAACGAGCCGGTGGTCGAGCAGCCAGCGAGCGCGGCCCCGAGGGCGAGGCCAGCGGCCAGGCGCGTCAACCAGCGTCGGAGCGCCAGCGGCTCGCAGCGCTGCTGCGGGCCGACGGCGGCGACTGGTTTACTCACGCCCGGTCTCCAACTCACTCCGCGGCGCTGGATTCGACGCCACCTGACTCGCCGCCCTCATCCTGCTCGCCGCCAGCCGTGACTGGCTCGGGAAGGAACGCCGCCTCGGCGGCAAGAGCAGCTTGCTCCTGGGACTCGAAAACCTCGCGTGCCCGGCGCGCCCGGTGATAGGCGAGCCCGGTACCAGCCGGGATCAGGCGACCGACGATCACGTTCTCCTTGAGACCACGCAACTCGTCGCGCTTGCCCATGATCGCGGCTTCGGTCAGGACCCTGGTGGTCTCCTGGAACGAGGCCGCCGAGATGAACGAGTTGGTCGACAGCGAGGCCTTGGTGATGCCCAGCAGCAGGTTCAGGTACGTTGCCGGCTCCTTGTCGGCAGCGACCGCCTTCTCGTTCATGTCGAGCATCTCGGAGCGCTCGACCTGTTCGCCCGGCAGGAAAGGAGTGCCACCCGGCTCGACGATCTGGACCCGGCGCAGCATCTGGCGAACGATCACCTCGATATGCTTGTCGTTGATCTTCACGCCCTGCAGGCGGTAGACGTCCTGGACCTCGTCGACGATGTAGCGGGCCAGCGCCTCGATACCCAGCAGGCGCAGGATGTCGTGCGGGTCGGCGGGGCCGTCGACGATCATCTCGCCCTTGTTGACGACGTGGCCGTCGTGCACCAGGACGCTCTTCTCCTTGGGAATCAGGAACTCGTGGGCGTTGCCGTCGAGATCGGTGATCACCAGGCGTTGCTTGCCCTTGGTGTCCTTGCCGAACGATACCGTCCCGGTGACCTCGGCCAACGTGCCGGCATCCTTGGGCGAGCGCGCCTCGAAGAGCTCGGCAACCCGGGGCAGACCACCGGTGATGTCGCGGGTCTTCTGCGATTCCTGCGGAATCCGCGCCAGCACCTCGCCGACCCCGGCCTGCTGGCCGTCGCGAACCGTGATCAGCGCCCCGGTGGGGAAGCTGATCGTCACCGAGTGATCGGTGCCGGCGATCTTGACTTCCTCGCCCGCTTCGTTGAGCAGCTTGACCTGCGGGCGCAGGTTGCGGGTGGTCGCGCCACGGCGCTTGGGATCAATGACCACCAGGGTCGAGAGGCCAGTGACCTCGTCGATCTGGCGGGCAACGGTGTCGCCTTCCTCGACATTCTCGAAGCTGATCGTACCGGCGTATTCGGTGACGATCGGGCGGGTAAGCGGATCCCAGGTGGCGAGCAGCGTGCCTGCCTTGACCTGCTTGCCGTCGGAGCCCAGCAGCGTCGCGCCGTAGGGAACCTTGTGGCGCTCGCGCTCGCGACCGTTGTCGTCGGCGATGACGATCTCGGCCGAACGCGAGATCACGATCTGCTCGCCCTTGGCATTGGTGACGTAGCGCATCATCGCCGAGAACCGCACGACGCCGTTTGACTTGGCCTCGACCGAACTGGCGATCGCCGCACGCGAAGCCGCGCCGCCGATGTGGAACGTACGCATGGTCAGCTGCGTGCCCGGCTCGCCGATCGACTGCGCCGCGATAACGCCGACGGCCTCGCCGATATTGACGAGCGAGCCGCGGCCGAGGTCGCGGCCGTAGCACTTGGCACAAAGGCCGTAGCGGGTCTCGCAGGTCAGCGGGGTGCGCACGCGCACCTCGTCGATGCCCAGCATCTCGATCCGTTCGACCGCGTCCTCGTCGAGCAAGGTGCCCGCTTCGTAGACCGTCTCCTGGCTCTCCGGGTCGACCACGTCGGAAGCCGCCACACGCCCGAGAATCCGGTCGCGCAGCGCCTCGATGACTTCGCCGCCCTCGATCAGCGCCTTCATCGCGGCACCGTTGCTGGTGGCGCAATCGTCTTCGGTCAGCACCAGATCCTGGGTGACGTCGACCAGCCGGCGCGTCAGGTAGCCCGAGTTGGCCGTCTTCAACGCGGTGTCGGCCAGGCCCTTGCGGGCGCCGTGGGTCGAGATGAAGTACTGGAGAACGTTGAGGCCCTCGCGGAAATTGGCGGTAATCGGCGTCTCGATGATCGAGCCGTCGGGCTTGGCCATCAGGCCGCGCATGCCGGCGAGCTGGCGAATCTGGGCCGCGGAACCCCGCGCACCCGAGTCGGCCATCATGTAGATCGAGTTGAACGACTCCTGGCGGACCTGCTTGCCGGCGCGGTCCTCGACCTGTTCGGTGGCCAGCTGTTCCATCATCGCCTTGCCGACCTGGTCGCCGGCGCGGCCCCAGATGTCCACCACCTTGTTGTAGCGCTCGCCCTGGGTGACCAGGCCCGAGGTGTACTGCTGTTCGATCTCCTTGACCTCGGATTCGGCCTGCGCCAGGATTTCGACCTTCTGCGGCGGCACCAGCATGTCGTCGATCGCGATCGAGATGCCGGCCCGGGTCGCCAGCCGGAAGCCGTTCTGCATCAGCTTGTCGGCGAGGATGACCGTGGCCCGCAGCCCGCAACGCCGGAACGAGGCGTTGATCAGGCGGCTGATTTCCTTCTTCTTGAGTGACTTGTTGAGCAGGTCGAAGGACAGGCCCTTGGGCAGGATTTCCGACAGCAGCGCGCGGCCGACCGTCGTTTCGATCCGGCGCCGCGGCTCGATGAGCACGAACTCATTGGACTCCTCGTCCTTGCGGTACTCGGGAATCCGCACCGTCACCTTGGTGCCCAGCTCGACCTGGTTGTTGTCGAAGGCCCGGTGCAGCTCGGCGACGTCGGCGAACATCATGCCCTCGCCGCGCCCGTTGACCTTCTCGCGGGTGGCGTAGTACAGGCCCAGCACGATGTCCTGCGACGGCACGATCGACGGCTCGCCGTTACTCGGGAACAGCACGTTGTTCGACGCGAGCATCAGGGTGCGCGCCTCGATCTGTGCCTCCAGCGAGAGCGGCACATGGACTGCCATCTGGTCGCCGTCGAAGTCGGCGTTGAAGGCGGCGCAGACCAGCGGGTGAAGCTGGATTGCCTTGCCCTCGATGAGCACCGGCTCGAACGCCTGGATGCCCAGGCGATGCAGCGTCGGCGCCCGGTTGAGCATTACCGGGTGCTCGCGGATCACTTCCTCGAGAATGTCCCAGACGATCGGTTCCTGGTTCTCGACGTATTTCTTCGCCTGCTTGATGGTCGTGGCCACGCCCATCGTCTCGAGCTTGTTGAAGATGAACGGCTTGAACAGTTCGAGCGCCATCAGCTTGGGCAGGCCGCACTGGTGCAGCTTCAGCTGCGGGCCGACCACGATGACCGAGCGGCCCGAGTAGTCGACGCGTTTGCCCAGCAGGTTCTGGCGGAAGCGTCCGCCCTTGCCCTTGATCACGTCGGCGAGCGACTTCAGCGCGCGCTTGTTGGCGCCGGTCATCGCCTTGCCGCGCCGGCCATTGTCGAGCAGCGAATCAACGGCTTCCTGGAGCATGCGCTTCTCGTTGCGCACGATGATCTCCGGGGCCTTCAGTTCGAGCAGGCGCTTGAGCCGGTTGTTGCGGTTGATCACCCGGCGGTACAGGTCGTTGAGATCCGAGGTCGCGAAGCGGCCGCCGTCGAGCGGCACCAGCGGCCGCAGTTCGGGGGGCAGCACCGGCAGGACTTCCATGACCATCCACTCGGGCTTGATCCCGGAGCGCTGGAAACCCTCGAGCACCTTGAGGCGCTTGGCGAACTTCTTGATCTTGGCTTCCGATCCGGTCGCCTCGAGTTCGCTGCGCAGCGTGTCGATCTCGCGGTGGATGTCGATGGTGCGCAGCAGTTCGCGCACCGCCTCCGCGCCCATCAGGGCCCGGAAATCATCGCCGTATTCGTCGACCTTGGCCAGGTAGTCGTCCTCGGTCATCAGCTGGCCGCGCTTGAGCGGCGTCATGCCCGGGTCGACGACCACGAAGGCCTCGAAGTAGAGCACCCGCTCGATATCGCGCAGGGTCATGTCCAGCACCATCCCGAGGCGCGACGGCAGCGACTTCAGGAACCAGATGTGGGCAATCGGCGAGGCCAGTTCGATGTGGCCCATGCGCTCGCGGCGCACCTTGGCCAGCGTCACCTCGACGCCGCACTTCTCGCAGATCACACCGCGGTGCTTGAGGCGCTTGTACTTGCCGCAGAGGCACTCGTAGTCCTTGATCGGGCCAAATATCTTGGCGCAGAACAGGCCTTCGCGTTCCGGTTTGAAGGTGCGGTAGTTGATGGTCTCGGGCTTGCGAACCTCGCCAAACGACCATGAACGGATCTTGTCCGGCGAGGCGAGCCCCACCTTGATCACGTCGAACTGCCTTTCTTCCTGGACCTGCTTGAACAGATCGAGCAAAGCTTTCATGAACTGCTCCCTACCCTGCTAGTGCGGGTGTCATCAGTTGCGTTCGAGGTCGAGATCCATATCGATCCCGAGCGAGCGGATTTCCTTGACCAGCACATTGAACGACTCCGGCATCCCGGCTTCGATCGTGTGTTCGCCCTTGACCAGGTTCTCGTACACCTTGGTCCGCCCGTTGACGTCGTCGGACTTGACCGTAAGCATTTCCTGCAGCGTGTACGCGGCGCCGTATGCTTCCAGCGCCCAGACCTCCATCTCTCCGAAACGCTGGCCACCGAACTGCGCCTTGCCGCCGAGCGGCTGCTGGGTGACGAGCGAATACGGCCCGGTCGAACGGGCATGCATCTTGTCGTCGACCAGATGGTGCAGTTTGAGCATGTGCATGTAACCCGCGGTCACCGGCCGGTCGAAGGCGTCGCCGGTCCGGCCGTCATAGAGCCGCAACTGGGTCTTGGCGGGCGTGAACCCGAGCTTGGCGGTGTTCTCGTCGTCGTCCGGATAGGCCAGGTCGAGCATCGCCCGGATCTCGGCCTCGCTGGCGCCGTCGAAAACCGGGGTCGCAAACGGCACGCCCTGGCGCAGGTTTTGCGCCAGTTCGATGACTTCCTCGTCGGTCAGCGCGTCGAGGTCGGTCTTCTGGCCCTTGGAGTCGTAGATCCTGGCGAGCAGGCTGCGCAGGTCCTTGACCTTGACGCTGCGGTCGAGCATCTCGCCGATCCGCAGTCCGATCCCCTTGGCAGCCCACCCCAGGTGAGCCTCGAGGATCTGGCCGACGTTCATCCTTGAGGGGACGCCCAGCGGGTTGAGCACGATGTCCACCGGCGTGCCGTCGGCCATGTAGGGCATGTCCTCGACCGGCACGATGCGCGAAACCACGCCCTTGTTGCCGTGCCGTCCGGCCATCTTGTCGCCCGGCTGCAGGCGGCGCTTGACGGCCAGGTAGACCTTGACCATCTTCAGCACCCCCGGCGGGAGCTCGTCGCCCTGGGTCAGCTTCTTGCGTTTTTCCTCGAAGGCCAGGTCGAACTGGTGACGCTTCTGTTCGATCGATTCCTTGAGCGCCTCGAGCTGGCTCGCCGCGGCGTCGTCGGTAAGCCGGATTTCGAACCAGTGGTAGCGATCGAGCCCGGCAAGGTACTCGCCGCTCACCTTGCTGCCCTTGGCCAGCTTGCCCGGTCCGCCGTTGACGGCCTTGCCGACCAGCATGCGCTCGATCCGCGAGAACGCGTCGTTCTCGACGATGCGCAGCTGATCGTTGAGGTCCTGGCGATAGCGCTTGAGCTCGTCGTCGATGATCGACTGGGCGCGCTTGTCGCGCACGATGCCTTCACGGGTGAAGACCTGGACGTCGATGACCGTCCCGACCATCCCGGAGGGCACGCGCAGCGAGGTGTCCTTCACGTCGCTGGCCTTCTCGCCGAAGATCGCGCGCAGCAGCTTCTCTTCCGGCGTGAGCTGGGTTTCGCCCTTCGGCGTGACCTTGCCCACCAGCGTGTCGCCGGCCTTGACTTCGGCGCCGACGTAGACGATCCCCGACTCGTCGAGCCGCGAGAGCTGGGCTTCCTGAGAGAGGTTGGCGATGTCGCGGGTGATCTCCTCGACCCCCAGCTTGGTGTCGCGGGCGAGCACCGACAACTCCTCGATGTGGATCGAGGTATAGCGGTCCTCGGCCACGACCCGCTCCGAGATCAGGATCGAGTCTTCGAAGTTGTAGCCGTTCCAGGGCATGAACGCGACCAGCATGTTCTGGCCGAGCGCGAGTTCGCCCAGGTCGGTGGAGGCGCCGTCGGCGATGACGTCGCCGCGCACGATAGCGTCGCCGCGCTTGACGATCGGGCGCTGGTTGATGTTGGTGTTCTGGTTGCTGCGGGTGTACTTGATGAGGTTGTAGATGTCGACGCCCACTTCACCGGCGACCGCTTCGTCGTCGTTGACCCGAACCACGATCCGGTTGGCATCGACGTAGTCGACGTTGCCGCCCCGCGCCGCGGTGACCACGGTTCCGGAGTCGACCGCGCAGGTGCGCTCGACACCGGTTCCCACCACCGGCTTCTCGGGCCGCAGGCAAGGCACCGCCTGGCGCTGCATGTTCGAGCCCATCAGCGCCCGGTTGGCGTCATCGTGCTCGAGGAACGGGATCAGCGATGCTGCCACCGACACGATCTGGCTCGGCGCCACGTCCATGTACTGGACGTGCTCGGCCGAGGTCAGCTCGGTCTCGCCGTTCTTGCGCACCGACACCAGGTCGCCCGTGATGCGGCCGTTCTTGTCGAGCGCGGCGTTGGCCTGGGCGATCACGAACCGCCCTTCCTCGATCGCCGAGAGGTAATCGATCTCGTCGGTCACCCGGCAGTCGACCACCTTGCGATAGGGAGTCTCGAGGAAACCGTACTCGTTGAGGCGGGCGTAGAGCGAGAGCGAGTTGATCAGGCCGATGTTCGGGCCCTCCGGCGTCTCGATCGGGCAAACCCGCCCGTAGTGCGTCGGGTGCACGTCGCGCACCTCGAAACCGGCCCGCTCGCGGGTCAGGCCACCTGGTCCAAGTGCCGAGACGCGGCGCTTGTGGGTGATCTCCGAGAGCGGATTGGTCTGGTCCATGAACTGCGACAGCTGGCTCGAACCGAAGAACTCGCGGATCGCAGCCGAGATCGGCTTGCTGTTGATCAGGTCGTGCGGCATCAGGTTGTCGCTCTCGGCCTGGGCCAGGCGCTCCTTGACGGCGCGTTCGACCCGCGCGAGACCGGCGCGGAACTGGTTCTCGGCCAATTCCCCGACGCAGCGCACGCGGCGATTGCCGAGGTGGTCGATATCGTCGATCTCGCCGCGACCGTTGCGCAGCTCCACCAGGATCTTGATCACCGCCAGGATGTCGTCATCCGAGAGCGTCATCTCGCCGGTCAGTTCCTCGCGCCCAACGCGGCGGTTGAACTTCATCCGGCCGACCTTGGACAGATCGTAGGCGTCGGCGCTGTAGAACAGGCGGTTGAAGAGCGCCTCGACCGCATCTTCGGTCGGCGGCTCGCCCGGACGCATCATCCGGTAGATCGCGACCTTGGCCGCGAGCTGGTCAGCGGTGTCGTCGGTGCGCAGCGTCTGCGAGACGTACGCGCCCTGGTCGAGGTCATTGGTATAGATGGTCGCGAAGTCGCGCACGCTGGCGTCGCGCATCGCCTTGAGCATCTCTTCGGTGATCTCGTCGTTGGCGCGGGCGATGATCTCGCCGCTATCGGCGTCGACCGCGTCCCTGGCAAGGGTGCGGCCGAGCAGGAAGTCTTCCGGCACCGCGATCCGCTTGAGGCCAGCAGCTTCGATGTCGCGGATGTGCTTGGCATTGATCCGCTTGTCCTTGGCGACGATTACCTTGCCGTCCTTGCCGCTAATGTCGAAGCGCGCGGTTTCGCCGCGCAGACGATCGGCAACCAGTTCGAGCTGCCCACCTTCGGCCATCAGCTGGAAGTTGTCGAACACGAAGAAGTGCGCCAGGATCTGCTCGGGAGTCAGGCCGATGGCCTTGAGCAGGATCGTCACCGGCATCTTGCGGCGCCGGTCAACGCGGAAATAGAGCAGGTCCTTGGGGTCGAACTCGAAGTCGAGCCACGAACCGCGATAGGGGATGATCCGGGCCGAGAACAGCAGCTTGCCCGAGCTGTGGGTCTTGCCCCGGTCGTGCTCGAAGAAGACGCCCGGCGAGCGGTGCAGCTGCGAAACGATGACCCGCTCGGTGCCGTTGATCACGAACGAGCCATTGGTCGTCATCAGGGGCATTTCGCCCATGTAGACTTCCTGCTCCTTGACTTCCTTGACCGTCGGCTTGGAAGCCTCGCGATCCATGATCACCAGCCGCACGCGGGCGCGCAGCGGCGCGCAGTAGGTCAGGCCGCGCTGCTGGCATTCCTTGACGTCGAACACCGGCAGGCCGAGCACGTACTCGACGAACTCGAGCCGCGCCATCTCGTTGTGCGACGAGATCGGGAAGATCGAGGTAAAGGCTGCCTGCAGCCCTTCCGGGACGCGCTTTTGCGGCGGCGCGCCGGTCTGCAGGAAATGCTCGTACGACTCGATCTGGGTCGCCAGCAGATAGGGGACATCGAGAACTTCGCGGCGCTTTGCGAAGCTCTTGCGGATGCGTTTCTTCTCGGTAAACGAGTATGGTACGGCTTTGGTCATGAGCACTCCATGTGTCATGCAGGGACTGAAAGCGGGGCGCTCAGGGGCGGCGCCGTCTCGGCACCACGCGCAAACGCCCGGTTTTCAGTTCCCGCCCGCTGCTTCACCGCCTGACCCGGCGAAACAGACGCGAAAACCCGGCGGAGCCGCTCTCCAGGGAGAGCGGCAGCCGGGGATCGTGAAAAGCAATAAAACAAGTTACTTGAGCTCGACTTTCGCGCCTGCGTCCTCGAGTTGTTTCTTGAGCGCCTCGGCGTCGGCCTTGCTGATTCCTTCCTTGACTGCCTTGGGAGCGCCGTCGACCAGGTCCTTGGCTTCCTTCAGGCCCAGCGCGGTGGCGGCCCGGACAACCTTGATGACCTCGACCTTGCGCTCGCCGCAGGAGGCGAGGATCACGGTGAACTCGGTCTGCTCTTCGGCCGGGGCCGCAGCAGCACCACCGGCGGCCGGAGCCGCAGCCGCGACGGCAGCCGCCGCCGACACGCCAAACTTCTCTTCCATCTGCTTGATCAGGTCGGACAGGTCGAGAACCGACATGCTGGCGACTGCTTCAAGGATGTCTTCTTTGCTGATTGCCATTTGAATACTCCGTTCGATGCTAGTTGGGTGTTGTCTGGATATCGTTTCGGGGACGGTGGCTTACGCCGCCGTCTGTTCCTTCTGGTCACGCACTGCAGCGAGGACCCGGACAAAACGTCCCGGCACTTCGTTGAGCGTGCGAACAAACTGGACGACTGGTGCCTGCATGGTGCCAAGCAGTTTGGCCAGGAGTTCTTCACGGCTGGGCAGCATGGCCAGCGCCTTGACGCCATTCGCATCCATTGACACGTTTGGCAGGGCACCGGCCTTCAACACCAGCTTGTCGTTCCCCTTGGCGAAGCTGTTGAGCACCTTCGCGCACGACACGGGATCGCTCGACATGCCGTAGATCAGCGGCCCGACCAGTTGGTCGGTCAGCTTCTCGAACGGGGTGCCAGCAATCGCGCGACGTGCCAGCGTGTTCTTCAACACGCGCAGGTACACGCCCGACTCCCGCGCCTGCTTGCGCAGTGCGGTGATCGAACCGACTTCCAGACCACGGTACTCAGCGACCACAATCGCCTGAGCCTTCGCCACTTCGGCGGAGATCTCCTCGACGACGGCAGCCTTCTCTTCACGTTTGAGAGCCACGGTCTACCTCCAGGTGATGGTCGTTGGCGCCGTCTGGCCGATACCCCGGGCGCGGGCGCCCCTGGCAACGGTGACGACACTTCCGACCGCTACAACACGGCGACCGAGTCCGAGTTCACGAAGCACCACAGTATTGAACCGAGATTGCAACTGAAACCCTTGTTTCGGGACCGCCATCTGCGCAGGGTGGAGTTCGCGCCGGCCGGTAGCCGCCGCTTCGTCCCGATTAACGGCCTTGGACAAGATGTCCGTAGCCTCCCTGCGGTCTTTGACAACCCGCCCGCCCGGCACCGCGTTCAAACCCTTGTCGGGTTCTGCGTGGCGCCGCGCAAGCGGCCCAAAGTCCTACTAATCCTGCTGACCTCTCAACCCGCCGAGGACGCGGCAAACACGCCGGGGTCGACGCGCACGCCGATGCCCATCGTGCTCGAAACCGCGACCTTGCGCAGGTAGATGCCTTTCGAGCTCGCCGGCTTGGCGCGGCTCAGCGCACCAACCAGCGCCTTCAGGTTCGTCTCGAGAGCCTCGTTGTCGAACGATGCCCGCCCAATAGTCGCGTGAACGATGCCCGCCTTGTCGGTGCGGTACTGCACCTGGCCGGCCTTGGCGTTCTTCACCGCGGTGGCGACGTCGGGGGTGACCGTGCCCACTTTCGGGTTTGGCATCAGGCCGCGAGGGCCGAGAATCTGTCCGAGACCGCCGACCACGCGCATCGCGTCAGGCGAAGCGATCACGACGTCGAAGTTGAGGTTGCCGGCCTTGACCTGCTCGGCGAGGTCTTCCATGCCGACGATGTCGGCGCCAGCGGCCTTGGCCTGCTCGGCCTTCTCGCCCTGGGTGAAGACTGCGACCCGGACCGACTTGCCGGTGCCGGCAGGCATCACGACGGCGCCGCGGACCACCTGGTCCGACTTGCGGGCGTCGATGCCGAGCTGCACTGCCACGTCGATCGATTCGTCGAACTTCGCCTTGGCGCATTCCTTGACGAGGCTGAGCGCCTCAGCCAGCGGCAACACCTTGCTGCGGTCGACCTTGGCCTGGTTGGCCTTTACACGTTTGGAGAGCCGAGCCATTTATACACCCTCCACGATGATGCCCATGCTGCGGGCCGAGCCGGCGACGGTGCGTACCGCGGCATCGAGATCGGCGGCAGTCAGGTCGGGCATCTTGGTCTTGGCAATTTCTTCTGCCTGGGCGCGGGTAATCGTGCCCACCTTGGCGGTGTGCGGCGTCGCCGAACCCTTTTCGATCTTGGCTGCCTTCTTGATCAGGATCGACGCCGGCGGCGTCTTCATGATGAAGGTGAAGCTCTTGTCGGCATAAGCCGTGATCACCACCGGAATCGGCAGGCCCGGCTCCAGACCCTGGGTCTGGGCGTTGAAGGCCTTGCAGAATTCCATGATGTTCAGGCCGCGCTGGCCCAGGGCCGGGCCGATCGGCGGCGCCGGATTGGCCTTGCCAGCTGGCACTTGCAGCTTGACAAAGCCGACGATTTTCTTCGCCATTTACCTACTCCTCGTTGCGAGTTCTAACGCGCTCTCGGCGCACCGGCTGGCACACCTACTGACGCTCCTCATCCGGAATCCGCCGGCCTCTCGCCGGGACGGTCCCGAAACCTTGTTTCCTCAGGTCTTCTCGACCTGGGAAAACTCGAGCTCCACCGGCGTCGAACGACCAAAGATCGTCACCGACACCCGCAAGCGGCTCTTTTCGTAATTCACTTCCTCGACGTTGCCGTTGAAGTCGTTGAACGGGCCGTCCTTGACGCGCACCATTTCGCCGACTTCGAACAGCACCTTGGGCTTGGGCTTCTCGACCCCTTCCTGCATCTGGGCCAGGATCTTCTCGACTTCCTTGTCGGAAATCGGCGACGGCCGATGCCCCGAGCCACCGACGAAACCCGTGACCTTGGCGGTGTGCTTGATCAGGTGCCAGCTGTCGTCGTCCATCTCCATTTCGACGAAGACGTAGCCCGGGAAGAAGCTGCGCTCGCTGACCGCGCGCTGCCCGTTCTTCATCTCGACGACTTCCTCGGTGGGCACCAGGATCCGGCCGAACTTGGCCTCCATCCCGGCGCGCGCAATCCGCTCCAGGATCGCCCGCCTGACGCTTTTCTCCATCCCGGAGTAGGCGTGAACCACGTACCAGCGCATGCCCATCTACCCCTTCCAGCCCAGGGCGAGATCGTACAGCCCCCACTCGAGCAGCTTGTCGACCACCCAGAGGAACAGGGCCATGGCGACCACGAACCCGAAGACGATCATCGTCATCTGGGTGGTTTCCTTGCGGTCGGGCCAGACCACGCGGCGAGTCTCCGACCACGAGTCCTTCGCGAAGGCGAAGAAACGCTGCCCCAGCGACGAGGAATACGCCACCAGCGCGCCGAGCACCAGGCCGCCGAGCACCGAGCCCACCCGCGCGATCGTCGGCAACTGGTCGAGCATGTAGAAGCCCGCCAGCCCCGCCATGACCAGGGCGATCGCAAGCGTGACCTTGGCGCGATCTGCCATGCTGGTTACCGTCTCTACGTTCTGGTTCGCCATTTGTTTCCTACTTTCGGGTGCCGGGCGCGGTGGCAGGGGCAGAGGGAATCGAACCCCCAACCTTCGGTTTTGGAGACCGACGCTCTGCCAGTTGAGCTATGCCCCTACGCAAATCGATTTCCCGGCGCTACGCTCACTCAGTCGATGACCTTGGCGACGACGCCGGCGCCGACGGTGCGGCCACCTTCGCGGATCGCAAAGCGCAGGCCCTGCTCCATCGCGATCGGCGCCAGCAACGTCACCACCATCTTCACGTTGTCCCCGGGCATCACCATCTCGGTGCCAGCAGGCAGCTCCACCGAACCCGTCACGTCCGTCGTGCGGAAGTAAAACTGCGGCCGGTAGTTGTTGAAGAACGGCGTGTGACGACCGCCCTCGTCCTTGCTCAGAATGTAAACCTCGCACTCAAACTTGGTGTGCGGCTTGATCGAACCCGGCTTGGCCAGAACCTGGCCACGCTCGACTTCCTCGCGCTTCGTGCCCCGCAGCAGAACCCCAACGTTGTCGCCCGCCTGACCCTGGTCAAGCAGCTTGCGGAACATCTCCACGCCCGTGCACGTCGTCTTCAGCGTGTCACGAATCCCCACCACCTCGATCTCTTCGCCAACCTTGATGACCCCGCGCTCAATCCGACCAGTCACCACCGTGCCGCGACCAGAAATCGAGAACACGTCCTCGATCGGCATCAGGAACGTCCCGTCAATCGCACGCTGCGGGTCCGGTATGTAGCTGTCAAGCGCATCGGCCAACCGCCCAATCGAGGGCTCGCCCATCTCGCTCTGGTCACCATTCAAGGCCAGCAGCGCCGAACCCTTGATGATCGGAATGTCGTCGCCAGGAAACTCGTACTTCGACAAGAGCTCGCGAACTTCCATCTCCACAAGCTCCAGCAGCTCCTCGTCGTCAACCATGTCGCACTTGTTCATGTACACAATGATGTACGGAACACCAACCTGGCGCGCCAGCAGAATGTGTTCGCGCGTCTGCGGCATCGGACCGTCCGCAGCCGACACCACCAGCACCGCTCCGTCCATCTGCGCAGCACCAGTGATCATGTTCTTGATGTAGTCAGCGTGACCAGGGCAGTCAACGTGCGCGTAGTGACGCTTCTCCGTCTCGTACTCCACGTGCGCCGTGTTGATCGTGATCCCGCGCGCCTTCTCCTCGGGCGCAGCGTCAATCTGATCGTACGCCTTCACCTCACCACCAAACTTCGACGCCAGCACCTTCGTGATCGCCGCCGTCAACGTCGTCTTGCCATGGTCCACGTGACCAATCGTCCCCACGTTTACGTGCGTCTTCTTACGCTCAAACTTGCTCTTTGCCATTTCGAGGACTCCTTGTTCATCAGTGCTGGTAGACGGACTCCGCGGCGCCGATCACGCTCGCGCGGCTGCTCATCCGAAATCTGGTGCCCATGACGCGGATCGAACGCGTGACCTCTCCCTTACCAAGGGAGTGCTCTACCACTGAGCCACATGGGCAAAACGCCAACAAAAACCTTGCAATCCGGACAACTGCTACTGGAGCGGGTGAAGGGAATCGAACCCTCGTCATAAGCTTGGAAGGCTTCTGCTCTACCATTGAGCTACACCCGCCTGTGTCCAACCACGTCGATTGCCCATGCGGACTGAACCGCCACTCCGACCAGATCCGCACTTCACTGCCGCACACTTACAGCCCAATCCTGGTGGAGGAGGTTGGATTCGAACCAACGTAGGCGTAAGCCAACAGATTTACAGTCTGCCCCCTTTAGCCACTCGGGCACCCCTCCAGGGAACCAAGGATTATCCATCGACCGGCTTCCCGTGTCAACGCGGCAACCCGAAATGGCGCGTTCTCTGCTATCTTGCCCGGAGATGGCGCGCAGTCGGCCGGGATTTGACGCTGGCTGGTTCCCGGCTGCCGCTCGCCCACTTGGCCAACGACATCCGGAGGCGTCATGACAGGCACGGGCCGCTCCCCCAAACAAGACCCCGCCGGACAGCCAGGCGCAACCCAGCCCCTGGGCGGCGGGATATTCGATGCGCTGGAAATGACCAGGCAGGCCTGGATGAACATGGCGACTCCCGCCGGACTCGCGCCGGCCTTCGACCCGGCGGAGCTGGAGCGGCGCCTGAAGGACATGCGTGCGGTCGAGCAGTGGCTGAGCATGAACCTGAGCATGCTGCG
>JAHEMI010000008.1:3940-50277 GCA_024643785.1 Burkholderiaceae bacterium | reverse complement strand
CCCAAGGCCGACTGGACCGCCGCGGCCACCGAGTACTTCAGAGCCGCGCTGGATGAAAGGCGGGCCAGACTCGGCATTCAATCGGTCCTGGTCAGCGAGAATGACACTGACGACCTCGCAGAGATCAACGCGCTCCACGCCGCAGTCGCACGGGCGATCTCGTTCCACCATTTCGGCTCGGGCGACATGAACCTGCCGACCAAGGCCGGCAAGCTCGACTGGTCGATGGGCCAATCGGTGCGGGCCATCAAACAGAAGACCGGCGCTGACTACGCCTTTTTCAGCTGGATCCGCGACAGCTACGCCAGCAGCGAACGCAAGGCCACGATGTTCCTGTTCGCGCTGGCCGGGGTGGGAGTTGGGGGAGGCGTCCAGGTTGGCTATGCATCACTGGTCGATCTGAATACCGGCCGGGTACTGTGGTTCAACCGGCTCGCCCGCATGTCGGGCGATTTGCGCAAGCAGGAGGCGGCCCGTGAAACCCTCGACGCAATGCTCGAGGATTTTCCCGTAACCAAGTGAAGCGCAGGGATTTCATCACCGGAGGATGCGCCTGCTGTGCGGCATTGTGGGCGCTCGGGGCAAAGGCCCAGGCGGATTGGCAGATGCCGCAGCGCTTCGCGCGACCGGAGCTCGCCACCGACGAAGGTGGACTGTGGGCGATGATGGATCGCGCCGAAACCAGGTTGCGCCGCAGCCCGTTCGCCATCCACGACAAGACGCTCCATGATTACGTGCAGTCCATGGCCTGCCACCTCGGCACCGAGCACTGCCCCGACATCCGCGTGCATCTGGTGCGCACGCCGCTCTTCAACGCCAGCATGGCCCCCAACGGCATGATGCAGGTCTGGAGCGGACTCATGCTGCGCATGGAGAATGAAGCCCAGCTGGCGGCAGTGCTGGCCCACGAGATCGGCCACTACGTGGAGCGCCACACGCTCGCACGGCTGCGCGACACCAAGTCGGCGTCGGCCTTCGGGCAATTCATCGGCATCTTCGGCGCCGTTGGCGCCCTGGGGCAATTGGCAGTCCTGGCCGGAATGTTCAGCTACTCGCGTGACCAGGAGCGCGATGCCGACCGCATCGGGGTGAGCCTGATGCACCAGGCGGGCTACGACGCGGCCGAAGCTTCCAAAGTCTGGGGAAACCTGTTTGCCGAGATCAAGGCGCGCCCGGACGGCGCCGGCGAGACATCGACGCCGATGTTTGCCACCCATCCCGGCGCTGCCGAGCGCATGGAGACCCTGGCGACGCTCGCAACGACGTTGCCGGGCGGCGTGACCAACCAGGAAACCTGGCGGGCGAGAGTCGCGCCATTGCGCGGGCAGTGGCTCAAGGACGAGATCAAGCGCGGCCAGCACGAGGAGAGCCTGGTGCTGCTGACCCGCATGCTGGGCAATTCACCGGCAGATGTGGACTTGCTGGTCGCGCGCGGCGAAGTCTACCGCCGACGCGCCAAAGACCAGGATCTCGACCTGGCGCTGGCCGATCTCAAGGCAGCGTCGGCTCAGGGCACCGAGCCTCCCGAGACTCACCGCACCATGGCCCTGATCTACCGCCAGCGCGGCGCACCAGAGCAGGCCCGCAACAGTTTCCAGCGTTATCTCGAACTGGCACCGGGCGCGCCCGATGCCCCGATGATCAGGACCTACGTCGAGGAGCTCGGCAAATGAAGAAACTGGCAGTAATTCTTTGTGCAACGATTCTCGCCGGATGCGTCTCCATGGCCAAGGTCGACAGCGGCAGCCATGGCCTTGGCGAGCGGCTCACTGTAACCATCGAGGGTCCGTGGAATCACCTCACTGCGCCTGATCTCGGACCGGCTCAGACCTGGACCATGGAAGGGTTGCCGCTCGACCAGCTCCTTCTGTACACCGGCATCAAGGACGGCGCACTGGTTCATTCCAAGTCGTACGGCAAGATCAGGAATTTCGCCTTCCGGGCGACGATGCAGCCGGACGAGATCGTCACCATGTTCGAGGGCATGTTGACCCGCGACGGCTCGACTTTCACGCTCACCAAGCTCGAGCCGGCGATCTTTGGCGGCCTCAAGGGCTTTCACTTCGAATACAACATGATCCGGAAGATGGACAACGTGATCCTCACCGGAGTCGGTTGGGGCACCGTGAGCAAAGGCGAGCTCTTCGCGATGATCTACATGGCACCGAGGCTGGGATTCTTCGCCCAGCACTCGGCCCAGGTCGAGAAGATCGCGTTGAGCGCCAGGATCAAGGAATAGCGACAGGCGTGTGGCCTGGCGCCAGCAACCTGGCGCTCCACCGGGCACACCGCCCGAAACCTGACGCGCGATGCGGATATCGCGGCAGAGCCGATTACTGAGCATAGACTTCCCCGGGCAAACACTGGATTGACGGCGCCAGCGCCGCTGGCGCGCTGCAAACGCTTGGGAGGTCAACATGGGCAATCGGTTCTTGCGTCTGGCAGTGATCTACATAGTGTTGGGGGTGATCATTGGCAATGTCATGGGTGCGACCATGGATTTCACCTTGCGGCCGGTGCATGCCCACATCAACCTGCTTGGCTGGGCGAGCATGGGCCTGTTCGGGCTGTGGTACCGCAGCGCCCCGGCAGCGGCAGAAACCCGGCTGGCAAAGTTCCACTTCTGGGTATACAACATCGCGTTGCCGATCCAGATGGCCACCCTGACCATGGAGGTGACCGGAAACACTGCCGCCGGACCGATACTGGCGGCCTCCTCACTGGCGATCGCGATCGGTTTCCTGTGCTTCGCGATCAATCTCTGGAAATTCACGGGTGTTGGCCAGAAGTAGCACTTAGTCAACATCAGATGTGAGGATCCGGCCATGAAGGCAGCTGAGTTGCGCGCGGCCCAGGCGCCACTGAAGGACAAGTATCGGCAGGCGCCGGACGCGGCGTTGATCACGCTGAGCGCCAGGGGTCGCATCGGCGAAGGCATCAGCTGCAGCGTCGAAACCGGCAAGGCGCTGGTGGTCGCTGGGCTGCATCCGGCCACCGGCGGCAATGGGCTTAGCGCCTGCTCGGGCGACATGCTGCTCGAAGCACTGGTAGCGTGCGCTGGGGTCACGCTCAACGCAGTCGCCACGGCACTGGGCATCGAGCTGCGCGACGCGTCATTGCATGCCGAGGGCGACCTCGACGTCCGGGGCACCATGGGAGTGGCCAAGGATGCGCCGGTCGGCTTCAAGAACATTCGCCTCAAATTCACGCTCGACACCGACGCCTCGGATGACGAGTTGGCCACGCTGTTGCGCCTGACCGAGCGCTACTGCGTGGTGTATCAGACCCTGGTCAACCGGCCCACGATGAGCGTCGCCCGGGAGACTCTCGGGCACTGAGTCGCTAGCCCCTGAGGCGCTTTGCCAGGCTGACCACGGCCACGGCAATTGCGCCCGCCGCGATGCCTGTCAGGGCACTGAGCAACACGCCGCTGAGCGGACCGGTATCTGCCACCAGCGTGGCACTCAGGTGTTCGAGCGCGGGGACACCATGGACCAGGATGCCACCGCCCACCAGGAACATCGCGGCTGTGCCGACGACTGACAGGCCCTTCATCAACCACGGCGCCGCCGACAGGATTCCGAAGCCCAGCGCGCGCGCTATCCGTTTCAGGAGTCCGGTGCCAACGCTGCGGCTCAGGTACAGTCCGGCGTCATCGAGTTTTACGATGATTGCGACGAAGCCGTAGACCCCGATCGTCATCAACAACGCGATACCGGCCAGCACCGCCAGGCGGGTGCCGAAATTCGCCGCCGCCACCGTGCCCAGCGTGATCACGATGATCTCGGCCGAGAGGATGAAGTCGGTCCGGATTGCCCCCTTGACCCGGTCCTTCTCGAACGCAGCCAGGTCAACATCCGGATCGATCAGCGCTTTGGCCAGTTCGCCGCGATGTTCCTGATCTTCGGCGCTCCCCGCGCCGAACGCATGCCAGACTTTTTCGAAGCCTTCGTAGGCGAGGAAAAGGCCGCCAGCCATCAGCAGCGGCGTGATGATCCATGGTGCCAGCCAGCTGATTGCCAGTGCGCCTGGCACCAGAATCAGCTTGTTGGTGAGCGAGCCCTTGAACACCGCCCAGACCACCGGCAACTCGCGCTCGGCCCGGACGCCAATCACCTGCTCGGCATTGAGCGCCAGATCGTCGCCCAGCACGCCCGCGGTCTTGCGCGCCGCGACCTTGCTCAGTGCCGCAACATCGTCGATCGCGCCTGCCGCGCTCTTGGCCGAAATCTTGGTGAGGATCGCGACGTCGTCGAGAACCGTGGCGATGTCGTCGAGCAGGGTCAGCAGGCTGGCGCCGGCCATGGTTCGTTTCCTATGGTGGCAAATCAGGCGATTCAGATAACATTAACACTGTTCGCGGCGCGTCGAGCCGCCAGATGCAGGGATGGAGATCGAGCATGAGCTATGACACCCCGGGTTGCGCATACTGCCCGAGTACGGTGCGCGCCTGCCGCCAGGGCGAAGGGGATGAGCGCGGACCTGGCTTCTGCCCCTCCAAGGTGGATCCCGAGGGAGTATCCGGGGCCTGGGAGTCGTACGCTGACCCGTTCACCATGAAGGTGTCGCAGACGGCGGCCATTATCGAGAGCGAAGGCTACTGCCAGTGGTCGCGGGTCGAGGAGATCTGCAAGTTTGCCACCAGGATGGGGTTTCGCAAGGTTGGCATCGCGATGTGCATCTCGTTCGTCGATCTGTCGCGGGTGTTCAGCGCCATCCTCGAGAGCCACGGGCTGGAAGTCACTTCGATCGCGTGCAAGAACGGCGGCGTCCCCAAGGAGGAGATTGGCCTCAAGGACGAGGAGAAGATCCGGCCCGGCACGTTCGAGCCGATGTGCAATCCCATTTCGCAGGCCCAGCTGCTCAATCGCGCCGGCTGCGAATTGAACGTGATCATGGGGCTGTGCGTCGGGCACGACAGCCTGTTCATCCGTCACAGCGAGGGCCTGGTCACGACACTGGTAACCAAGGACCGCGTCCTGGCGCACAATCCAGTCGGTGCGCTGCACCTCGCCGACACCTACTTCAGCCGGGTCTGGGGGCCGCACAAGCCGGCCAAACTGCCCACCAAGCCCGGTGGCGGCAAGCGCGACAAATAGTACCGGCGCGACCGACGGGGAATGCAATTGGCAACGATTTTGAGGGTTTGGGTCCTGGTTGTGGCGCTGCTGGTCGCCGGTTGCAGCAAGGAGGCGCCGCAGTTCAACGGCATCGACGTGACCGGTGCCGACTGGGGGCGGGATTTCTCGCTCCGTGACCCCGACGGCGCGGTTCGCAAGCTGGCCGATTTTCGCGGCAAGTACGTGATGCTGTTCTTCGGCTATACGACCTGCCCGGACGTCTGCCCGACAGCGCTCGCGCGCGCCGTCGACGTGCGCCGGTTGCTCGGCCGCGACGGCGCCAAGGTCCAGGTGATTCTGGTGACCGTCGACCCGGAGCGCGACAAGCCGGAACTGCTGCGCAGCTACACCGGGGCGTTCGATCCCGACTTCCTCGGGCTGTACGGCGACGCCGAAGAGACCGGCAGGGTCGCCAAGGAATTCAAGGTGTTCTTCGAAAAAGTCCCGACGGGCAGCACTTATATCGTCAATCACACCGCCCTGACCTACGTGTTCGACCCGAGCGGCCGGATGCGGCTGGTCGAGCAGCACACGCTCGGCGCCGAAGCCCTGGTCTCGGACTTGCGCAACCTGATGCGCGAAGCTTCCTGACGGAACCCACGAGCATGAAGTCGAGATACCTGCTGGCCATGACGCTGGCGATGTTCGCCAGTTCCCACGCACTTGCCCAGGTAAAGGCGGTCGATGCCTGGGTCCGGGCGACGGTTGCCCAGCAAAGCATCACCGGCGCGTTCATGCACCTCGACTCGTCCACCGACGCGCGGCTGGTTTCCGCCACCACGCCGGTTGCGGACGCGGTTGAACTGCATCGCATGAGCATGGACAACAACGTCATGAAGATGACGCCCGTCGCCGGGATCGAGATCCCGGCTGGCAAAGGCGTTGATCTCCGGCCCGGCGGCTACCACCTGATGCTGATCAACCTCAAGTCGCAGATCAAGGCCGGGGACGTGATTCCGATCACCCTGGTAATCGAAGGACAGGATCACCAGCGCAGCAGCGTGGAAGTGAAGGCCACGGCACGGGCACTCAACGCGGGCGGCAGGGGGGCGATGCCCAGGAAATAGGGTGTACTGAGCCGCCGGGCCGACCGGCGCCAGATCATGGCCTTGCCAACATATGCTGAGATCAGGCTCGGCATATATTAATCAATAACTTTAAATATATTAGCCAAGTGACTGTTTTCTAGCTATTTTTTACAACTGCGCCAAGGAGTTCGCCATTCCAGCTATCGAACCTGACGTCGCCGGGTTGGGCAATCCGGTATTGCGTTATTTCCTGGCAACCCGGCCGCCGTTCGTCACTGTGACCGTGCTCTCGGGAGTGATCGGCCTGGCATCGGCCTACGCCAGCGGCATCCTGCTGCACCCCCTGAGCGCGATCATCACCCTGCTCTTCATCGCCGTCGCCCAGGGCGGATTCAACGTCCTTAACGATTACTACGACGCCATGAGCGGCACCGATGGCGCCAATGCCGAACGGATCTATCCCTACACCGGCGGCAGTCGCTTCATCCAGAACGGCATCTTGACCCCTCCCCAGACGCTGGCCTACGGCATTGCCTTGCTGGTGGCGACGATGATCGCCGGCTTTTGGCTGACCGCGCAATCGGGCGCCGCCCTGCTGCTGATCGGGGCGACCGGGCTCCTGATCGGCTGGGCGTACTCGGCCCCACCGATTGCACTCAACAGCCGCGGCCTGGGCGAAGCCTGCCTGCTGATCGGCTTCCTGGTCGTGGCATTGGGGGCCGACTTCGTGCAGCGCGCCGAACTGGCCGCGTTGCCGCTGGCCGCGGACCTGAGCTTTGCGCTGCTGGTCGTCTGCATTCTCTATATCAACCAGTTTCCGGATCGCGCCGCGGATGCGGCAGCGGGCAAGCGCCACTGGGTAGTGCGCCTGCCCACTGAACAGGCGCGCTGGGGTTATCCGCTGCTCGCTGGCGCGGGCTACCTGTGGCTCGCCGGCGCCGTTGCCCAGGGCGTGCTTCCCTGGCCGACACTCATTGCCTTGGCACCAGCGATTGTGACGTTCAGGGCGACGAGGATTCTCTTTGCCCATGCGAACAGCCCGGCGCAACTCGCTCCGGCACTGCCCATGACGATCGCCGCTGCAACGGCTCACGGCGTCCTGCTCACGATCGCGATGGTGTTTGCCAGGCTGCTCTGAGCGCTGCCACACCGGCAGTACCCATGAATGAACAAGGCAGATTCGCGGCCGGAACTGGGAAATATCGAATAATCCCAGCGCGCCTGACCATCGCCAAACCCCACCTACTCGGAGACCTCCATGCACCGGAAATACAAGATCATCGCCGCGACGGCACTACTGGCCAGCCTGTCGTTTGGTGCCTACGCTCAAAGCGCCGCCGAACGCGCCATCCAGTATCGCCAGGGCGTGATGCGGGCACAGGGCTGGCACCTGGGCAACATGGCCGCCCAGGTCAGGGGTGACAAACCCTACAACAAGGACGATTTTGCGCGCAGCGCCACCTTCCTTTCGCAATTGTTGCAGATGCCATGGGACGGTTATGGCCCGGGCACCGAAGCCGGCGCGCCCACCAAGGCCAAGGCCGACATCTGGCTCGATACGGGCAAGTTCAAGTCGGCAGGTGACGACGCCGGCAAGGCCGCAGCGGCGCTGGCCCAGGCTGCTGCCAGCGGCAACATGGACCAGATCAAGGTGGCGTTCGGCGCCACGGCCAAGACCTGCAAGACCTGCCACGACGACTTCAAAAGCAAGTAGCGATCTTGTGAACCCGGTAACGGCGGTGCCACTGGTGCCGGCGTTACCGGCGGCCCCGCCAAACTAGAAAGTCAGTGGCGCAATCCAGCGCGGTGCCGCGAATACCAGCCAGGCGGCAAGCGCGCAGAGGGCCAGCACCACCGCCGCCAACCCGAGGCGATTGCCGCTGATCGCGATCGCGCGCGCGCCAGCCGGGAGTGTCTTGCGCCCGGTCAGCATCGGACGAATGAGATTGTCGCGAAACCTCAGCAGGTAACCGACAACAGCGACGATGTGCAAGGTAATCAGCCCGCCGATCAACCATCCGTTGCGGTTATGCAGGACCGAGACGGCATCGGAAGCGGCCTTGCTGATGAAGCGCGCCAGCGGTCCCTCGGTGGCAATGTCGTTGTTGGCAAAGAGGCCCGAAACGGCCTGGAGCAACAGCAGCAGGAGCATCAGCACCACCATCATCGCCCCGAGCGGATTGTGGCCGGCATGGAAATGGTGCGGCGGCCTGATGAGCGAGCGCGCGTAGGCACCGATCGCCCGCGGCCCGCGCACAAAGCTGCCAAACCGGGCGTGTTCGGGGCCCACGAACCCCCAGACGAACCGAAACAGCAGCAGCGCGAGCGCGATCTGGCCGCAGCGCAGGTGGACATCGAGATTGCCGAGCAGGGCCGCAGATATGCCGGTGATCACGGTCACCGCCAGCAGCCAGTGGAACAGCCGCAGGGGCAGGTCCCAGACCGCAATCGCCGCAATTCCGGGGGTGCCTTGCTCCGAGCGCGTTTGCTGGCCGCTCAATTGCCCCACTTATACGACTCCATCGAGATCATCCCGTAGCAGATGCCGCCATCGATAACTCGCGCCGCATCGCCTTCGGCGGCCCCGGCGGCCACGAGCAGCGGCAGGAAGTGTTCCTCGCTCGGGTGGGCACGCACCGCGTGCGGCGCCCGGCGGCGATAGTCGACCAGTTCCGCAGTCGCGTTGCCCAGCACCGCCTTGCGCACCCAGTCGCGAAACTCGCTGACGTAGGCGGCGTTGCCGTCAACCGGACCGCGGAACTCGCCGAGGTTGTGGGTCATGCTGCCGGACCCGGCGATCACGACCCCGAACTCGCGCAGCGGCGCCAGGGCGTGGCCAAGGCGCAATGCGCCGGCAGGATCGATGGCATACGGTAGCGACACCTGGAAAACCGGCACTTCCGCCTTCGGGAACAGGTATAGCAGTGGCACCCAGGCGCCGTGATCCAGGCCACGGCGTTGCTCGAGACTGACCTCGAAGCCGGCTTCGGCCAGTAGCCCGGCCGTCCGAGCCGCGAGTTGCGGGTGTCCCGGTGCCGGGTATTCCAGTTCGTAGAGTTCCGGGGCGAAACCACCGAAATCGTGAATCGTTTCCGGCGCCGCCGTGGCCATTACCTGCAACTGTTCGCTCTGCCAGTGGGGAGAAATCACCAGCACGGCAGCGGCCCCGGAAAGGCTCTCGCCCAGTTCCCGCAGCCGCGGACCGAGGATCCCCGGTTCGATGGCAAAAGTCGGTGCGCCGTGCGCCAGGAACAATACTGGCAACTTACCCATGGTCAGCTCCAAAGGCTGATGATCCGCGTCGGTTGGTGCAAGCGGAACTTTACTGCCGACAAGTATCGGATAAACGCCGAAATGGGAGATTGATTATCCCTACTGCGGGAACAATTGAATGGTTTGCGAACATTCACGCGCCGGGCGCAGAGCCTGCGCCATCGAGGCGGTGCGCGCAGCCTACAATCCCACTCCATGGCTCTCAAATCAACCATCTTCAAGGCGACCCTTCAAATCGCCGACATCGACCACGGCTATTACGCCGACCATGTCCTGACGCTTGCCCGCCATCCGAGCGAGACCGACGAGCGCATGATGGTGCGCCTGGCGGCCCTGGCTCTCAGCGCCCACCAGCTTCAGGACATGTGCAATGGCGACGGCGTCCTGGGTTTCGGCGCCGGATTGTCCGACCCTGACGATCCGGATGCCTCACTGACCGATTTCACGGGCCACAGGCGCCTGTGGATAGAAGTCGGCCAGCCCGACGACAAGCCGCTTGCCAAGGCCTGCAGCAAGGCCGACCTGGTGGTGGTCTACGCCTTTCACCATGCTGCCGAGATCTGGTGGCGGGGCATCGGGAGCAAGCTGAGCAGGCTCGACAACCTCCAGGTCTGGCGGCTGCCCGCGATTACCACGCAGCAGCTAGCCGTAGTCGCGAGTCGCAACATGAAGCTCGACGCGACGGTCATGGAAGGCGCCCTGACGCTCAGCAATCCCGAACGCAACGTGCGCATCGAGCCGGTGCGCTGGAAATAGTGCGTCCACCGTTGTCGCGCCGAAACCCTGATAATTGCGCGGCGGCTTTGAACAACGAGAGGAGTCCAGTGTGGCCAAGGTAGCTATTGTCGGTTGCGGAGCGATGGGTTCGGTTTATGCCGCGTTGATGGTCGACGCCGGCCATGAAGTGCACGCGGTCACCCTCTGGGAGGACCACGCCGCGGCGATGGCCAGCAATGGCCTGAGGGTCGAGGGCGCGAGTGGCGATCGCACCGTGGAGATTCACGCCGGCACCAGCACCGCCGGCGTCGGACCCTGTGACCTGGTGATAATCGCCACCAAGGCATTCGACGTGGAAGCTGCGGCACGCTCCCTCGCTCCCCTGCTTGGCCCCAACACCACCGTCCAGGCGGTCCAGAACGGCCTGGGGTCGGCCGAACGGGTGGCGGCAATCATCGGCCCTGATCAACTTGCGGTCGGCGTGGTGGGCGGCTTCGGCGCGTCGCTGCGTGCTCCCGGACACGTTCACCACAACGGCATGGAGATGATCCGCTTTGGCGCCTTCGCCGGTTTGCCGCGCCCCGCCCTCGAGGCCTCAGCGGCGGTCTGGGAATCAGCCGGTTTCAAGGTCCGGATCTTCGAAGACCTGCGCCAGATGGTGTGGGAGAAACTGATCTTCAACGTCACGTTTTCCGGTCCTTCGTCCCTGACCGGCCTGACGATCGGCGGCATCATGGCCGACCCCAACGCCTGGCAGGTGGCCCATGCCTGCACCCGCGAAGCGGTCGCGGTGGCCAATGCCGCCGGCATCCGCCTCGATGTCGGCGACCCCTACGAGCACGTGCGCAAGCTCGGCGAACGCATCCCCGGGGCGCGGCCTTCGATGCTGCTCGACTACCTCGCCGGCCGGCGCAGCGAGATCGACGTGATCAACGGGGCGATCCCCCGCGAAGGTGCCAAGCTCGGGGTCCCCACTCCGATCAACGAGATGGTGGTGGCGCTGGTCAAGGCGCGCGAGGCCGGTTTCCCGGCGAGTTGATGATCGGCATTTCCGGCGTCCGCCGCGGCTCCCGCGCCGGCGCCGTGACTGCCTGGCGACTGCCAGGATCGCGAGCTTATTCTGCTAAGCTTGATCGTTTATGGTCCCACTGGGGAGATAAGGCTTGGACCGCATAATCGATCGCCTGGCGGCGCTTCCGGCAGAGGTGTTGCGCGATCTCAAGCGCGGCGTCGAGAAGGAAGGACTGCGCGCACGCCCCGATGGCATGCTCTCGGAACTCCCGCATCCGGCCGCGCTTGGCGCGCCGCTGACCCACCCCAATATCACCACCGACTTCAGCGAGTCGCAGCTTGAGCTGATCACCGGCATTCACGGCGACGCCGACGCCTGTGTCCAGGAGCTGACCTACGTCCACCAGTTCGTCCAGCGCCAGCTTGACGACGAGGTGATCTGGGCGAGCAGCATGCCCTGCCGGCTTCCAGCCGACGACGAAATTCCGCTCGGCAAGTACGGCAGCTCCAACCTTGCGCGGATGAAGACGGTCTATCGCAAGGGGCTCTCGTACCGCTACGGCAGCCGGATGCAGACCATCTCCGGGGTTCACTACAACTTCTCGCTGCCTGATTCGGCCTGGGAGTTTCTGCAGCAACGTGACGGCTCGGCAGCCGATCCAGTGGCCTACCGAAATGACGCCTACTTTGCCCTGATCCGCAACTTCCGGCGTCACTCCTGGCTCCTGCTCTACCTGTTCGGGGCCTCGCCGGCTGCCAGCCGATCATTCGTGACCCACACCGCGCGGGGCCTCTCGGAGCTGGAAGCCTGCACGCTTTTCCTGCCCCAGGGAACTACGCTGCGGATGGGTCCGCTCGGCTACCAGAGCGACGCCCAGGCCTCGCTCGCCGTCAGCTACAACAGTCTCGAGTCCTATGCCCGGCGGCTCTGTCGCGCGCTGCGCGAGCCGTATCCCGCCTACGAGGCGGTGGGAATCCGGGATGGCGACGACTATCACCAGCTCAATACCACGCTGCTCCAGATCGAGAACGAGTTCTACGGAACGATTCGTCCCAAGCGCCGCATTCATCGCGGCGAACGCCCACTGCACGCGATCGGCGAAGGCGGAGTCGAGTACGTCGAGGTGCGTTGCATGGACGTCGATCCGTTCTCGGCCGTCGGCATCGAGCCGTCGACGATGCGCTTTCTCGACGTCTTCCTGCTCCACTGCCTGCTCGCGGACAGTGCTCCCGATACGCCGGAAGAGATCAAGGCGATTGCCCGCAACCAGTACCTGACCGCGGAGCGCGGGCGCGATCCGGCGATGCGCCTGACGCGCGGCGAGAATGAAGTCTCGCTGGCGCAGTGGGGACTGGAACTGCTCGAGAACCTGGCGCCGGTCGCGGCGGCGCTCGACGCGGCCCACGCCAGCCAGGCCGCTGCAGTGGCGGGTCCGGCTGACCAATCAGAGGGGCCTCACCGTGAGGCGCTCGCGCGCGCCCGCGCGGCACTCATCGACCCCACCCTGACGCCCTCCTCGCGGGTGCTGCAGGAGATGGCGGCAGGCTACGAGAATTCGCATCTGCGCTTTTCCCTGGCGCAATCGTTGCGCCATCGTGCGCAGTTGCTGGCGACCGACCTCCCCGGGGAACAGGTGGAGCGGTTGCGCAAGATCACGGCAGATTCGGTAAGCGAGCGCATCGCCCTGGAACAGGCCGATGACGTCCCGTTCGAGACCTACCGCCAGCAATACCTGGCGCAACGCCTGATCGGTGGCAGTGCCGGCGGCAATGGGCCGGCGGGAGAGGCGCCATGCGAATAGCAGTCAAGCGACTGCGGCACTACCCCTGGTTCCTGCACCCGTTTTTCTGGAACCAGAAACGCAAGTACGGACAGGTACTCGATCCGGCTTTGCTGTGGGGACGGGTACCGCGCCTGTTTGCCGTCGTCGCGACGCTCTATGGCGCGCTCGACAGCAGCCGGCGCCTGAATCCGGTGCTGCGCTCGCTGGTAACGGTGCGGGTCTCGCAGCTCAATTCGTGCCATTTCTGCATCGACATCAACTCGGCAACCCTGGCCAAGCGTTGCGGATCGCTGGACAAGGTCCGGGCCCTGTCACAATGGTCGAGCAGCGAGCTGTTCGAGGCTCCGGAGCGGGCCGCGCTCGCCTATGCCGAGGCGATCACCCATAGCGGCGAGGAAGTGAGCGACGAGCTGTTTGCGGCATTGCGGGAGCATTTCGATGACGACACCATCATTGAATTGACCGCGCTGATCGCCTTCCAGAACATGTCGACCAAGTTCAACAACGCGCTCGACGTACCGCCGCAGGGCTTCTGCGAACTGCCCGCCAGCGGCGGCGCCAAACCTTCCCGCTAAGCGGGGGCCGGGACGAGATCCCGGTCCGCCGGGATGTGGCGGGAACTCAGTTCCGGGTGCCCCTCGGGAGGGTCAGCACTGCCTCCAGGCCGCCGTGCGCGCGATTGCGCAGCACCAGGTCGCCGCCCTGACCTTGCGCAATGTTGCGCGCGATGGTCAACCCCAACCCAGTGCCGCCGGTGGCGCGGCTGCGTGATCCCTCGAGCCGGTGGAAAGGCTCGAAAACATTCTCGAGATCGGCCTCGGGGATGCCGGGTCCCTGGTCAAGCACGCAGATCACCAGTTCTGTACCGCCGGCGCTAACCGAGATCGTTGCCGGACCAGCGTACGCCAGCGCGTTATCCAGCAGATTTCCAAGACAGCGCCGCAACAGCGGCGCGTTGGCGACGATCTGCCCGCCAGGATCGCCCTCGATGCGCACGCTGCGGCCAGTTTCAACGTAGTCCGCCTGGAGACTCTCGAGCAGGGCGTCGACATCGACCGGCTGGCGCTGCGCGGTGGCCCCGACCCCGCGGATGAATTCGAGCGTTTCGGCGACCATCTCCTCGATCTCGCCAAGATCCTTCCCGAACCGCTCGCGGGTCTCCTCGTCGAGCAGCTCGGCGCGCAGGCGCATCCTGGTAAGCGGGGTCTTGATATCGTGCGACATCGCGGCCAGGATGCCGGTCCGCTCCCTGATGAAGCGCTGCAGGCGGCCCTGCATGGCGTTGAACGCCGCGGCGGCGTGGCGCACCTCGAGCGGGCCGGTCTCCGGCAAGGGGGCGCGATCGATGTCGCGGCCGAGTTCGTCAGCGGCCTTGGCCAGCACACCTAGCGGCCGCACCACCCAGCGCACCGCGAACAATGACAGCAGCAGCACTGCCACCAGCGAAATCGCCAGCGTCGCCACCAGCCGCAGCGGCAGATCGGCCGACTCGCGCGGCACCAGCGTATCGAACGTCACCCAGGTGCCATCGGCGAGCCGCACCTGGGTCAGGAACAGCATGCCACCGTGCATTCCCGGACCCATGCCCATTCCCATGCCCGGCCCCATCATCATCCCCGGACCGCCGCCCGGCCCCGCGCCTCTTGCCGGCGGGGCCCACCTACCGGGCCATCCGCCCGGGGCGCCACGCCCTCCGGGAGACTCCTGGGCCCATTGCACGGCCCTGACCCGGAAGTCACGTCCGCTGCCCAGAGCGTCGCGCAGCAGTGCCGCGAAGCGTGCCACGTCGAAGTCCGGATTTGGATCTGCCACCACCGGGTCGCGATCGAGCGACACGAGTTGCGGGGGCGCGTTGAGAATATTCACGATCCGCGCGCGTTCGTCACTGGCAACGGAATCGAGCAGGCGAACGATGTCGGCGATGCGCTGCACCGGCTGCCTGCCGCTGGCATGCAGGAGCAGGCGATCGCGTTCTGCAAAATTGATGACCGAACTGAGCAGTTGCGCGAACAGCAGGCCGGCAAACAGCACCAGCGCCATGCGTCCGAACAGGGATCGCGGCAGCAGCCTCATCAGTCGAGCTCCTCGACCGGACTCGCGAGCACGTAGCCTTCGCCACGGACGGTCTTGATCAGCGCGGGATCGCGCGGGTCGTCATTGATGCGGTGGCGCAGCCGACTGATCAAGACGTCGATGCTGCGGTCGAGCGCATCGGCCTCGCGACCCTGCGTGAGGTCCAGCAGCTGGTCACGGCTCAGCACGCGGTTGGGATGCTCGAGCAGGACCCGCAACAGCCGGTACTCCGCTCCGCTCAACGGCGCCACGACTCCTTCAGGCGACACGACGTGACGATGCTGGTTGTCCAGCGTCCAGCCGGCGAATTTCAGCCCCCGTGACTCCGCTGGGCGCAAGTTGCGCGGCAGGCTGCGCGCGCGGCGCAGGATCACCTTGATGCGCGCCAGCAACTCCCGAGGATTGAACGGCTTGGGCAAATAGTCGTCGGCGCCCATCTCGAGGCCGACGATCCGGTCGGTTTCATCGCCGCGCGCGGTCAGCATGATCACCGGAATATCGGAGCGAGCCCTCAGGTTGCGGCACAAGGTGAGCCCGTCGTCACCCGGCAGCATCAGGTCGAGCACGATCAGATCGATCTGGCCGGACTCGAGCGCGCGCCACATCGCCCCGCCCTCGCCCACCGTAGTGACGCGCATGCCGTTGCGCGCCAGGTAATCGCCCAGCAGTTGCCGGATCTCCTGGTCGTCGTCGACGATCAGGATGTGGTCACTTTGCTCCATGGCCAGTCTTATACCGCGTTCTCGCTGCCGTAACAGAAAATTGTGTAAGCCATTGTGTCCTGACCAACCTGCGACATACCGCGCTACAAACTAGCCTCGCCGTGACACGCTGCGCTTACATTGCGATGTTCTCATGGCGTCGTGGAGGGCAACACGATCCTCCAACAACTTGGCTGGCCAGCAAGAGGCCAGTTCCGGACAGACAAACGCAGGGAGTTCGACATGAAAGCTCGCAAGACAGTAGTTGCAGTGCTCGCCGGCGCCGCTATCGCGGTGGCCGCAGTAGCCTACGCCCATCCCGGCGGCTGGGGCATGGGCGGCGGATACGGCCCGGGCTACGGCATGATGGGTGGCGGCTACGGTCCGGGAGGAGATGGCTGCGGCTTCGGTCCCGGTGGATTTAGTGGCGGCCACGGCCCTGGCATGATGGGCGGCGGCTACGGCCCCGGCATGATGGGCGGCGGGTACGGCCCCGGCATGATGGGTGGCGGCTACGGTCCCGGCATGATGGGCGGGGACGCTGACTACGTCGCAGCCCGGCTCGAGCGGTTCAAGTCCTATCTCGGGATCACTGCTGCCCAGGATGGCGCCTGGCAAGCATTCGTCGGCAAGTCCAAGCAACAGGCCGAAACCATGCGCGCCAGCCACGAGGCGATGTTTGCCGCCATGCAGGATCCCAAGATGACCGCTCCCGAGCGTGCCGCGCTGCGCAGCACGATGATGAAGCAGCGCGTCACCGAGATGGACTCGATGGCGGGAGCGCTGAAGGATCTCTATGCCGCACTGACGCCCGAACAGCGCGCGCTCGTCGACCAGAACGGCCCGGGACGACGCTGGCAGCGATAAGATATATCGTGACCTCGCCAGGCCAATCGCGGTAAAATTAACGTTCGCCTAAGTTAAAACGGAGGGCGTCTATATGAACATCACCAAATACGCGGTCGTCGTCCTTGCCACGGTGCTGGCGGCCGGGTGCGCCGACATGAGGCCGGTGCGCTATGGCGAGCGGGCAGTACCGGCGCCGATCAACGAGCGGATCCAGGATCGCTACGGCAGGATCTTCCGGATCGAACTGGTGCAAGTCGACGACGACTATCGCTTCGGAGTGGGCACTGCAGTAGGCGTGGTCGCCGGCGGCATCATCGGCTCGCAAATCGGTGGCGGCAGCGGCAACACCCTGGCTACTGTCCTCGGTGCTGTCGCCGGCGGGGTTGCCGGTAGCGCGCTCGAGAGCAAGAGCCGCAAGCAGCCGGCGCATCAGGTTACCGTCGACATGGACACCGGCGGACGCCTGGTCATCACGCAGCGGGTCAACGACCGGTTGCGCACCGGGATGAGGGTCATCGTCGAGGGCAGTGGCGAAACCGCCAGGGTGGTTCCGCGCTAGTTCTTGTGGTGCAAGCAACGCCCGAGCGGCGGCCGCAGTGCCGCCGGTCGGGTGTTGTGCGCATCCTGTCGCCGCAGTCCTTGTCGAACTGCGACTCGAACATCGACCATTACGCAACTGCACAGGAGCGCATATGGTCACGACAGCCGACGATCCCCTCAACCTTCTCCAGACGGAGCGCAACGCCATCGCCTGGCGCAGCGAAGAAGAGCATGCCGGCAACGCGTTCGTCGCCGACCTCTACAGCGAACGCATCATTCACTGGATCACCAAGCAGTCCGACCAAGAGGCGGGCGGCGGCGGAAACTCTGGACTATCGAGCGAGGCCGTAGTCCGATCGTGGTTCGACTAGTTCGACGACGCCGGCCGCGCTTGGCCGGCAGCAAATGAAACAGGGGCGACCTCGCGGCCGCCCCTGTCAGTTTGTGCCTATCCGCAATCCGTCACTGGAACGGTTCGGCGCGCTCGATCAAATCCTCCAACCCCGATTCATCAGGATTGACCGGCACCCCCGGATGAATGATCGACACGGCGCAGCCCTCTGCCGCCTCGACCAGTTGCCGGAATGTTCCCAGCTTGGCGTCGACGATGAAGGCCTGGCGGTTGGCGTCATAGCCAAACATCTTGTTGTTGATGTTGATGCACTCGTCGCAACTCGAGCAGCGCCCTGAATCGATGTAGGGCTCGCCAACTGCGCGCTCTGGTTCTTCCGCGGCTTGCGCCGGGCTGGCGGCCGGAGCCGCAGCGGCGGGAGCCGCGGCAACCGCCGGCGTCGGCGCCGTTCGCGCCACGTCGAGAACAGTCTGTGCGGCCTCCCATGCGCTCCGTTCGCGTTTCAGCAAAGCCTGAGCGTGCGAGTTGTGCAGGCCGCCGAGTTCCTGCAGGCTGTGCCACTGCCTCAGGCAGTGTTCGCCCGCAATCATCATCTTCTCGTCGACGATCACCCGGTTCATTGAGTTCTGGTCGTCGACCATCATGACGTAGGGCACGCTGCGCTGGGTCGACCCGGCGACGATGACCCTGGCACCGAGGGCCTCGGCCGCGGGGAACAGGTCATCGTCCCATTTGCCACTCGGCACCACCGCGAAGTGGTTGGAATAGCGGCTGTCGCTGGCGACGAAATCGATCATCGTGAAGCGCAACTTGACGTCGATCCGCTGATGGGTCGCGTCCTCGTAGCGCATGTCGTGGCCCGCCCAATCGGCGGCGACCTGGGGATTCTCGGCGAGCGAGAAGCGGTTCGCCCAGTCGGCACCCGCTGCCGGGTCGTACCAGAAGCTCGGGAAGGCGCGCGATTCGGTCGCTGCCGCTCCGACCAGATAGGGCGAGATGCCGCCGGTGGTCCCTGAATCGCCCGAAAAGATGCTCAACAGGCCCGGACCATAGCTGCCCAGACCGGCCATCATCTGCTCGCGCAGTTTGTAGAGCCCGGAACCAGCGGCCTGCATCACGTAAACGTCGTGCAATCCGAGCGCCATCTTGGCGAGCTGCTTCGCACCGGCGCGGAAAGCAATCCGGCCGTCACCGATGTTGGAAGGCTCGAGTATGTCGTCGATCTGCAGCAGGAACTTGACCGGCAATCCGGCGCCGAGCAATTCCATGAGTTCCGAGTTGTCGCCGGGCTTGAAGTCCGCGGCACGCAGCCGCACCAGGTAGCCGGGGAAGCGCGCGAGTTCATCCTCGCCCAGCATCTGGGCGCTGAAGTCGCGGAAGAACGGGTCGTGCCGCTCAGCGACGTAGTCCGAGCGCAACTCGAGCCGCGCGATCGACATCGCCCGCACCAGTTCGATGATTTCGGGCAGGCGTGCCCGATACGCCGCGAGCGCCTCCGCCGAACTGCCAAACAGGAAATCGTGGAGCTCGGACTTCGGCCGGCCTTCGGTAGTCACCCCCTCGAGACTCACGAAACGCTGTCCCTGCAGGACAGCCAGTACCTCGCGCACCCGCTTGAGACGCGCCTCGGGCACCGGGACCTTGGCTGACATCCGCGACAGCACGCCCGAGAGCGCACTGAAATCGAGTTCGTCGGCGAAAGCATTGGCCATCGCCGCGCGCAGGTTCTCGGGTGAACGCCCCTCGGGCGACAACGAGAAGTCGGCGCGCAGGATATCGGCCAGCCGGGCGATCAGCGCCCCGATCTCGGCGCGGAACCGTTTCGCCCGGGCCGCTTCGACCGCCCGCCAGGCGTGGGTGACGAAGCTCTGCGGCAAATCGGCATCGCAGGCCACGACCGCGCCGTCGATCTTGAGCAGGGTGCGAGCACGCTCGAGACTGTCGGCAAAGGCGGGATCATCGCCGGCCGCGGTCATTTTCGCCGCGAGGGTGTCCCAGATTGAAGTGAGTGTGGCGCGGGCGCCGCCAGCGATGACCGCGGTGCGAATCTCGCGCTCGAGACGCCGCAAGTGCTGCGCGGTGCGCTCCGGCTCCGGACCAGCCGCCAGCCGCGCCGCAAGCGCGTCGAAGACGGCGCAGAGCGACTGGATGCATGCCGCTGGTTCGGCGCCCTCCACCAGCACCACGGGGAAATCGTGGCGCAGCGCTGAGAGATCGCGATACTGCGCCATCAGCGCGGGTCGCAGGTTCTGGCCGGCAATCAGCTCGAGCCCGTCATTGGGTCGCTTGCCGGTGAGGTGAAAGGCAATGTGGGATTGAAGTTCCGCTTCCATTTGGATTCTGCGCTTGCTCGTTTTGGTTACGTGGGGATCAGTCGGCGATCACACGGAAAACTTGTCGAACTCGGCCTCGAGGCCCGCCCGGACATACTCCGTGGTGCGGGCTTGACCGGCGTTGCGAACTTCCTCGTAGCACGGGACGCTCTTGTCCTGGTACAGGATCCCGACCGGAATCTGCTCGAGGTCGGAAATGATCTCGCGCGCCCGATGAATGTTCGAGGGGTCGTGTTCAAGCTGGTTCTGGTAGGTCTTGGAGATCCCGCTGCTCAGCTTCAGGCCATTGTCATGGTGCAACAGCTGGATCCGGCTCGGGTCGCTAAGGAAGGCTTCGTGCAGCTTGGGCAGCCACTCCGGGCAGCGCTGCACGATGCGCACGAACGAGAAGCCCTTGTGGTGATAGGCCTTGGAGAGGATGTCGTAGAGCACCTCGGGGATCCAATCCACCGCCTGCGCCACGAACGAAACGTTCTGGATGCCGAGCGTGACGGCGAGCGGATGCAGGCCGTCAAGGTACGCGCCCTGCGGCGTGGTGTTGCTCTTGAGGCCGATCGGCGAGGTCGGTGAAGCCTGCTTCTTGGTCAGGCCGTAGACCTGGTTGTCGTGCAACATCACCGTGATGTTCATGTTGTAGCGCACGGCGTGGATCCAGTGCGCCGCGCCGATGCTGCAGCAGTCACCGTCGCCGGTGTTGACGAACACGTTGAGGTCCGGACGGGCCATCTTGATGCCCTCGGCCACCGGGAAGGCGCGGCCGTGGATTCCATGGAAACCGTAGGTCTTCATGTAGTGCGGGAAGCGGCTCGAGCAGCCGATTCCCGACACGAACATGGTCTTCTCGGGGCGCAGGTTCTCGTCGCGGCAGAGCCGCTGGACTGCCGCCAGGATGGCGTTGTCTCCGCAGCCGCTACACCAGCGCGGTATGCCACCCTTGTAGTCCTCGAGTTCGTGGCGCTTCTCGTAGAGTTGAAGCAGGCATTCGGTAGGGGCGATGGTCATGGTCGGTCTCTCAGTTCTGCAGTTTTTTCAGGAGTGCCTTGCGCACGACATTGGGCTTGAGCGCCCGGCCCTGGGCCTCGCTCCAGCAGTCGATGTCGATCACGTAGCGGGCGCGCAGCATCGTCGCGAGCTGTGAATAGCGGCGATTGTCCTCGTCGATGAGCGTGTCTTCGATCTTGTCCGACCAGCTGTTCTCGACGGTCATCACTTTCTTGAACCGCTGCATCACTTCCTTGACCCCAGAGGCCATCGGCTGCAGGAACGTCAGGTGCAGCGAGGAAACCTTGTGGCCATCCGCCCTCAGGCCAGCAACGGTTTCCTCGATCGCGCCGCGGGTGCTTCCCCAGCCGACCACCAGCAGGTCGCCCTCGGGGTCGCCGAACACCGGCGGCGTCTTGAGCGTCTTCTGCAGGGCGGCGAGCTTGAGGCTGCGCAAGCGCAGGGTTTGCTCGTTGGTGTCGGCGTCATACGCGACCTTGGAGTTGGCGTCGTGGGCCAGGCCGGTGAGCGTATGCATGCCGCCGGGCTGGCCAGGAATGAAGCGCCGCGCCAGGCCGGTCTCGTGGTCCCAGTCGTAGGGTTTCATGCCTTCGGGAACCGCGCTCTGGTCGACCGGGGGCGCCATCCAGTTCTCGGAGAACTGCGGCCTGGTGAACGGCTGCTGCGAGGCCGCGAGGTGGGCATCCGAGAGCACCACGACCACCATGTTGAAGGTCTCGGCGATCTTGCGGGCGGTAATCATCGAGTAGAAGCATTCTTCCAGGGTCGACACCGCCATCACCACCTTGGGCGCGTCACCGTGACTGCCGTAGACCGCTGCAAACAGGTCGCTCTGCTCGCCCTTGGTGGGCTGCCCGGTACTGGGGCCGCCGCGCTGCACGTTGACCACGACGAGCGGGATCTCGCCCATCACCGCCAACCCGAGGGCCTCCTGCTTGAGCGAGTAGCCCGGACCCGAGGTGATCGTGATCGTGCACTTGCCGGCATAGGAAGCACCGATCGCGAACGCACAGGCCGCGATCTCGTCCTCAGCCTGATGGACGATGCCGCCGACGTTCTGGAACACCTCGGCCAGGTAGTGCGAGGCCGAAGTAGCCGGCGTGATCGGGTACATCGAGCAGATTTCCATCCCCGATGCGAGCACACCGAGCGCCAGCGAGGTGTTGCCGTTGACGACGATCTGCGGTGTGGTTGGCCGCTCGGCCGGAATGGCGTACTTGAATTCGAGCGCCTTCTCGGCCCAGGCGAAACCCGCCTCGAGCAGCTTGATGTTGATGTCGATGACGCTCTGCGCCTTCTTGCCGAAGGTCAGCGCGATCTGGTCGCGGGCCATGTCCAGGTCGAGGCTGTAGACGCTAGCCAGGACGCCGAGCACGAACATGTTCTTGCCGCGGCGCGGATCGGACATCACCTTGCGGCTCTCGATCTCCATCGGAACCTCGATGACCTCGAACCCGGCGGCCACCAGTTCGTCATAGGTCTCGACGTAGGCCTTGGAAACTGCCGGGTCGGCGCTGTCGCGCCAGGCGGCCTCGAGCAGGATCTTGCAGCCCTGCTTGAGTTCGCGTGCCCGCACCCGACCGAGCAGGACCTGCTCGTTGAATGCCACCACAAGGTCAGCCTCGTCACCGCCGTTGGTGATCCGCTGGGAACCGATCCGGATGCGGTTGCCGCTGGCGCCCGCGACGCTGCGCGCCGGTGGCCGAATCTCGGCGGGGATGATCTCCACCGTCCAGACCCCATTGCCCATCTTCGCCGCCAGCCCGCCAAGCGCCTGCCCGCAACGCTGGGCCCCCTCGCCGGAGTCGCTGATCACCTCGATAACATGCTCGGAGAGCACCTGGACCGCCTTGGCCGATTTCTGCTTCGGCACGGCCTGTGCGTCCCGTTCCTTTTGCGCCGCAATCACATCGTTCATGTTCGTTCCGTCATGCCCTGTTGACTTCTGACCAGCCGGCCGCGACGCGACCGGCTCCTGCTGTCCTATCCGGCCCGCACGCGCACGAAATTGTGCTCGCGCCGGTCGATTCCAAAGAGTTCCGGTGCCTTCGGAGCGCCCTGCTCGTCCTTGCCGATTCCATGGACCCCGAGGTACACCTTCATCGCTGCCGCAGCCCGGCGTCCGGCACCCATGGCCTCGATCACCGTTGCCGCGCCGGTGACGATGTCGCCGCCGGCAAATACGCCCGAGATCGAAGTCTCGAACTCGCCGTTGGCGGCGATGTAGCCCCACTTGTTGAGCTCGAGGTGTGAGGTCTGGCCGATGATCGGGTTGGCATTGGTGCCGATCGCGTAGACGATCATGTCGCACTCGAACTCGTGCTCGCTGCCTTTGACCGGGACCGGACGGCGCCGCCCCGAAGCATCGGGCTCACCCAGTTCCATGCGCACGCAGCGCATCCCGCGGACCGAACCGTTGCCGTCGTCGAGCACCTCGATCGGGGCGGTCAGCCAATGGAACTCGACCCCCTCCTCCATCGCATGGTGCAGTTCCTCGGCCCGGGCCGGACTTTCGGCCTTGGTCCGGCGATAAACGCAGTAGACCTTTTCGGCGCCGAGACGGCGGCTGACGCGGGTCGCGTCCATCGCGGTGTTGCCGGAACCGATGACCGCCACGCGCCGACCGATCGGCAACGGGGTGTCGAAATTGGGGAATTCCTTGGCCCGCATCAGATTGCAGCGCGTCAGCAACTCGTTGGCAGAAAGCACGCCGTTGAGCGAGTCGCCGGGGATGCCCATCATCGTCGGATAGCCAGCCCCGGTGCCGATGAACACGGTGTGGAAACCAAGCTCGTCGATCATCTGCTCGATCGTGAACAGGCGCCCGACCAGGGTATTGTTCTGAAACTTGACGCCAAGCTTCTTGAGATTGTCGATCTCGGCGTCAATGACGACGTTGGGCAGCCGGAAATCGGGGATCCCGTAACGCAGCACGCCGCCGGGCTGGTGGAACGCCTCGAATACCGTCACGTCGCAACCGGCCTTGGCCATGTCGGCGGCGCACGCCATTCCCGCCGGCCCCGAGCCGACGATCCCGACCTTGAAGCCGGTCGGCTCGACGTAGGGGGCAGTCGCCCAGTTCTTCTCGATGGCGAGATCGCCGATGAAGCGCTCGAGCCGCCCGATGGCGACCGGCTCGAGGCTGTCGCCGACGATGCACACGCCCTCGCACTGGTTCTCCTGGGGGCAGACCCGGCCGCATACGGCCGGCAACAGGTTGGTGCGCGCGATCACTTCATAGGCGCCGCGATAATCCTTGCCGTGGATCTTCTCGATGAACGCCGGGATGTTGATGCCCACCGGACAGCCGGCAATGCACTTGGGGTCGGCGCACAGCAGGCAACGCTCGGCCTCCCTGGCAGCCTCAACCGGGTTGTAGCCGAGATTTACTTCAGTGAAGTTGCGGGCCCGTTCGACGGCCGGTTGTTCGCGAACCGGCGTGCGCTCCTGCGGGA
Organism: Burkholderiaceae bacterium; assembly: GCA_024643785.1. Lineage (GTDB taxonomy): Bacteria > Pseudomonadota > Gammaproteobacteria > Burkholderiales > Burkholderiaceae_E > JAGXFR01. The sequence continues at coordinate 26,039 of JAHEMI010000008.1, read as the reverse complement.
TCGTGCGAATCGTTCTTTTCTTCGCCATGTGCTGCTCTAGCTCCTGAGATAAACCCAACCGGTCCGCCCCATCACCGCAGGCCGACCGTCCCTTTCAATTCCTATTTGCTGCCGGCACGCGAGACTTCGCGGGCACCTTCCATGCGGCACTTCTCGCTCCAGCGCTCGACCGCCTGGCGCTCGACCTCCTTGTAGCGGCGCAGGCGCATCATCAGGTCGTCGAAATCGACCTGGTGACCGTCGAAGTCGGGCCCGTCGACACAGGCGAACTTGACCTCCGAGCCCACGTTGACCCGGCAGCCACCGCACATCCCGGTGCCGTCGACCATCACCGGGTTGAGGCTGACCATGGTCTTGATCTTGCGCTCGCGGGTGGCCTCGACCGCCGCCTTCATCATGATCGGCGGCCCGATGGCGATGCACTCGTCGATGTCGTCGTGCTTCTCGAGCGCCATCCTGATCCCGTCGGTGACCAGGCCCTTGATCCCGGCCGAACCGTCATCGGTGCAGATGATGAGTTCGTCGCAGACCGCGCGAAACTTGTCTTCCCAGAACACCAGGTCCTTGTTGCGGAAGCCGATGACGCCGATCACGTAGGCGCCGCTCTCCTTGAGCGCGCGCGCCTGCGGGTAGACCGGTGCGACACCCAGGCCGCCGCCGACGCAGATCGCCTTCTTGGCATGACCGAGTTCGCTGGGCAGCCCCATCGGTCCGACCAGGCCGTAGAGATTGGTGCCGACCTGGCAAGCCTGCTGCATCTCGCGGGTGCTCTTGCCGACCGCCTGGATCACCAGGGTGATGGTGCCCTTGTCGCGGTCGAAGTCGGCGATGGTCAGGGGAATGCGTTCCCCGTTCTCGTGGAGCATGGCGATCACGAACTGCCCCGGCCTCGCGGCCTTGGCCATCAGCGGGTGCCGGATCTCCAGCAAGTACGTGACGTCGGAAAAGTCCTCACGCGCGACGATTTCGAATTCGGACATCTGGAATACCTCTGGCTCAGCCTGCAAAGGAAATCAATGGACGCGACCAGGTCGCTCGCATGGTTTCATGCGTGCCGGGTCGTGGGGGTATGGGATCGGATAAATAGCGTTGGCCGCCACTGGTTTGCAAGTGGCGGAGACGGAGGGATTCGAACCCTCGATGCAGGTTTTGCCCGCATGCTCCCTTAGCAGGGGAGTGCCTTCGACCTCTCGGCCACGTCTCCACGCTCGCCTTGCGAGCGCTGCGAAGTGTATCGACAGCACCATCAGCGGTCAAACAGCCTCGCCCTGGTTGACGTTGCCCGGTTGCTGCTCAAGGCCGAAAGCCTTGTGCAGCGCCCGCACAGCGAGTTCCATGTACTTGTCTTCAATCACCACCGAGATCTTGATCTCGGAGGTCGAGATCATCTGGATGTTGATGCCCTCGTCGGCGAGCGTACGGAACATCTGGCTGGCGATGCCGACGTGGGAGCGCATCCCGATGCCGACCGCCGAGATCTTGCAGATCTTGGTATCGCCAATGATCTCGCCGCCCCCGACCTGATTGCGCACCTTGGACTCGAGTACCGCCAGCGCCTTCTGGTACTCGTTGCGGTGCACCGTGAACGAAAAGTCGGTCAGCCCGTCGACCGACTGGTTCTGGATGATCATGTCGACGTCGATGTTGGCGTCGGCTATCGAGCCCAGGATCTGGTAGGCGATCCCGGGCCGGTCTGGCACCCGCATCACCGTGATCTTGGCTTCATCGCGGTTGAACGCGATCCCCGAGATGACCGCTTTTTCCATCGTCTCATCTTCCTCGAATGTAATCAGGGTCCCCGATACTGCCTCTTGGGCGAGATCGATGTCGGGCGGGGTCAAGCTCGACAGAACGCGGGTCTTGACCTTGTACTTGCCGGCAAATTCGACCGAACGAATCTGCAAGACCTTCGAGCCAAGACTGGCCATCTCGAGCATTTCCTCGAAGGTGATCTTCTGCATCCGCCGCGCCTCGGGAACGATCCGGGGATCGGTCGTGTAGACACCGTCGACGTCGGTGAAGATCAGGCATTCTTCGGCCTGCAGGGCGGCAGCGACTGCCACCGCCGAAGTGTCCGATCCGCCACGGCCGAGCGTGGTCACGTTGCCGCCGGGATCGATGCCCTGGAAGCCGGTGATGATGACCACCCGCCCGGCCGCCAGGTCGGCCAGCACGCGCTCGGCGTCGATCGACATGATGCGCGCCTTGCCGAAGGCATTGTCGGTGCGCACCGGCACCTGCCATCCGGCATAGCTGACCGCCGGCACGCCGCAAGCCTTGAGGGCCATTGCCAGCAATCCGACCGAGACCTGTTCGCCGGTCGCGGCGATCATGTCGAGTTCGCGCCCGTCCGGTTCGGCGTCGATTTCCTTGGCCAAGGCTATCAGGCGATTGGTTTCACCAGCCATGGCCGAGGGCACTACCACCATCTGGTGCCCTGCCTTGTGCCACTTGGCGACCCGCGCGGCGACGTTGCGAATGCGTTCCGGCGAGCCCATTGAAGTGCCGCCGTACTTATGAACAATCAACGCCATGCTGGTCTCAAGTCTCAATTGAACAAAACCGGTCTATTTTAGGGTTTGTTTAACTTCAGTTCAAATGAAGTACTTGGCTTCTTGGGCGTTTTCCCAACGCAATGCCAGCCTTTCACCGCTGCGACTTGCGATTCGGGTGTCAAAACCTATGCCGGCAACCCAAAGCAGGCGGTCTCCGAGATAGGCGAGCGGCACGCGCGCCCGCTGCCAGTTCGGCACCCCGTGCTCCTGAAAGACATTCTTAAGGCTACGGCTGGGCCCTTCCTGGGTCAGCTGCAGTCGCTCGCGCCCCCGCCGGGCGCGCAGGACCAGGGGCCCGGCAGCCAGTGCGGTTCGCGCCACCCCCCAGACACCCGGCCGCTGCTCGTCCTCGATGCACAAGCGGCCACCTAGTTCGGCAACATCGATGCTCGCCTCCCCGCGCCAGTTGATCGTCACCTCGGCCGCGCTCACCGGAACCGCTGTAGCGCTGCTGCGGGTCTCGACCACGATCCAGTCGCGATAGCGCCGAACGTGCCGCCCCTCATGGGTAAGGAGCACTGCTGCGTCGGGAGCGGCGCGCGCCAGCTGGCGCTGCATCTCCTGTAATCGTGCCTGCGACGGCGCTCTCAGGCCGTGCCGCGCCAGCCAGGCCCGCAAAACCTGTGCCTGGCGCCCCGCCGGCAGTTCCAGCCAGCGCGACAGCCTGATCGTGTCACCGAGCACGGGGTCGGTCTCGGCCGTCGCTTCCAGGTCTGAAACGGCAACCTCGGCGAGCAAGGAAGCGGCCTCGGCCGCGTGACCGGCGAGCCGGGCCAGCGTCTGGCGGTAGGCCGGGAAATGGCGCGCGATCGCCGGCAGCACCTGCAGCCGCAGCGCATTGCGCACGAAACGGGCATCGCTGTTGCTCGGATCTTCGGCGTGAGCCAGGTCATGGGCCGCCAGGTAGGCGTCGATGGCCGAGCGCGGAATTTCGAGCAGCGGGCGCCAGCGCCACAGCCTTGCTGGTTCCGCGGCCGTGTCGGAATCTGCGCTCGCGCTGGCGTCGGCAGCCAGGGCGGGCATCGCAGCGATCCCCGCCAGGCCGCTGCCCCGCAGCGCCTGCAGCAGCACCGTTTCGGCAACGTCATCGAGATGATGGGCGAGCGCCAGCACATTGGCCCCCGACTCGCGGCACAACTCCGCCAGGCAGCCGTAGCGCGCGACGCGGGCCGCCTCCTCGAGACCGCGCCGCTCGACCCCGCTCACCGCCACCGTTGCCGCCTGGAACCTGACGCCCAGCGCCAATGCACAGTTGCGCGCGCAATCGACCCATGCTGCTGACTCGGCATGCAGGCCGTGATCGATGCTCAACGCCAGGCTGGCCCGGCCGCGACTGGCCAGCGCATGCAGCAGCGCCACCGAATCGCGCCCGCCGGAGACCGCCACCGCCACGGTGGCACCGGGGAGCTGTTCGTCGAGCGCGGCAAGGGCCGCGTCCAGGACAACGTCGAGGGCACCGGCGTCGGAAGGCGCCGGGGCTGCGTCAGGAGTCTTAGCGCGGCGCCGCGGTTTCCCGGAACTTGCCATAAGCCATTATTCGCTTGTGACGCTGCTCGACCAGTTCGTCGGGACGCAGTCCGGAGAGTTGGCGCAACGCCTCCGAGAGCGCGCGCCGCAGCAGCTTGGCCATCTCGTCGGGGTCGCGATGGGCGCCTCCGACCGGCTCGTTGACGATCCGGTCGATCAGCCCCAGCGCCTTGAGCCGCAGCGCGGTGATGCCCAGCGCGGTTGCCGCCTCGGGAGCCTGCTCGCCGCTCTTCCAGAGGATCGCGGCACAGCCCTCGGGGGAGATCACCGAGTAGATCGCAAACTGGAGCATCAGCACCGTATCCGACACCGCGATCGCCAGGGCGCCGCCGGAGCCGCCCTCCCCGATCACGGTGGCGATGATCGGCACCCGCAAGCCAGCCATCTCGAACAGGTTGCGCCCGATCGCCTCGGACTGGCCGCGCTCCTCGGCGCCAATCCCCGGGAAGGCGCCGGGGGTGTCGACGAAGGTCAGCACCGGGATATCGAACTTCTCGGCCAGTTTCATCAGCCGCAACGCCTTGCGGTAGCCCTCTGGCCGTGACATCCCGAAATTGCGGTAGGTACGTTCGCGGGTATCGCGCCCCTTCTGGTGCCCGATCACCATCACCGGCTGGCCATTGAAGCGGGCGAGACCGCCGACGATGGAAGGATCGTCGGCGTAGGCACGATCGCCGTGAAGCTCGTGAAAGTCGGTGAAGATCGCCCGCAGGTAGTCGAGCGTATAGGGCCGCTGGGGATGGCGCGCAACCTGGGCGACCTGCCACGGGCTGAGCTTGGAATAGGCTGTCTTGAGCAGGGCGTGGTTCTTCTTGCCCAGGCGCTCGATTTCGTCCGCGATGTCGAGCGCCGAATCGTCCTGCACGAAGCGCAGGGCTTCGATCTTCTGTTCGAGCTCCGCGATCGGCTGCTCAAAGTCCAGATACGTGGTCTTCATCAATACTCCACCGGCACGGGGTCGAGGCTGCGCCACATTATCCAGGTTGCGACGCTGCGCCAGGGACGCCACGATTCCCCGATCGCGAGCGCTTCGCCACGGCTCACCTCAGCTCCATCCCTGTAGTGCCGCGCGATGGCGCGCTGCAGCCCCAGGTCGTCGACCGGAAATACGTCCGGCCGCAACAGATTGAATATCAGAAACATCTCCGCTGTCCAGCGGCCAATGCCGCGGACTTCGACCAGCTGGCCGATTACTGCCTCGTCATCGAGTTGCGGCAGCGCCCGGGGATCGATATCTCCGCCAGCGAACTGGCGGGCCAGGTCACGAACGTATTCGGCCTTGCGTTGCGACAGTCCGCAGCGGCGCAGCGTGCTCTCGCGCATCCGTGCCACCCGCTCCGGATGGACCTCGCGGGCGGCAGCCGCGAAGCGGTCCCAGACCGTTTGCGCGGCCCGGACCGAAATCTGCTGGCCGATGATGGCGCGCGCCAGGGTCACGAACGAATCGCCCCTGGCGATGAGATGGCTGGTTCCCAGCGTGCCGACCAGGCGCGCCATGACCGGGTCGGCCGCAGCCAGTTCGGCGCAGGCCTGGTCCCAATAGTGCGGCTTGCCCACTGGCGCGCCGGACATCTGCCTACCCGCGCCGCCAGGTCGTGCCGCCGGGAGAATCCTCGAGCACGATGTTGCTGGCCGTCAGTTCGTCCCTGATCCGGTCCGCCTCGGCCCAGTTGCGCTCCTGCTTGGCGAGCGCTCGCGCGGCGATGGCGGCCTCGATGGCCGCGTCGTCGAGTCCCGCGGCAGCCTCCGCTTCACTGCCCAGCAGGCCGCTGCGGCGCGCGTCGGCCGGCTTCTTGCGCAACAATCCGAGCACGCCGGCCAGCGAGCGCAGGGTGCGTTCGAGCACCGGGGCGCGGGTACGATTGAGTTCGGTGGCGAGATCGAACAGCACGGCGAGCGCTTCCGGCGTGTTGAAGTCGTCGTCCATGGCGGCCCGAAAGCGGGTCACGAACTCGGTGGTGATGGCGTCCGGCGGCGGATCGTCGCAGCTGCCGGTGCAATCGTCCTCGCGGCCGCTGCAGGTGCACAGGCCAATGCCGCCGGGCCCGGCACGCGCCGCCACGAAGTCGTCGCTCAGTGCCGTGTACAGGCGCAGCAGCGCCTGGCGGGCATCCTCGAGATGGGCGTCGGAGTAGTTCAGCGGGCTACGGTAGTGGGCGCGCAGGATGAACAGCCGCACCACCTCCGGGTCGAAAGCGCGCAGCACCTCCCGGATGGTGAAGAAATTGCCCAGCGACTTGGACATCTTCTCGTCGTCGACGCGGACGAAGCCGTTATGCATCCAGTAGCGCACGAATTGCCCGTCGCGGTTGTGGAACAGCGCCCCTTCGCTCTGCGCGATTTCGTTCTCGTGATGCGGGAACTGGAGGTCGGCGCCGCCGCCGTGGATGTCCAGGGTGTCGCCGAGCAGCGCGTTGGACATGGCCGAGCACTCGATATGCCAGCCGGGCCGGCCCAGTCCGAATGGCGACTCCCATTTGGCCTCGGCAGGTTCGCCCTCCTTGGCCGACTTCCAGAGCACAAAATCGAGCGGATCGTGCTTGGCGTCGGTCACCGCAACCCGTTCGCCCGAGCGCAAGTCGTCCAGCGTCTTGCCCGAGAGCCGGCCATAGCTCGCGAATTGCCGCACCGCGTAGTTGACGTCCCCGTCGGCCGCACGATAGGCGTAGCCGTTGCCCTCGAGGCGCTCGATCAGGCCGAGCATCTGGGGGACATACCCGGTGGCGCGTGGTTCATGATCGGGCGGCGCGACGCCCAGCGCGCGCTCGTCCTCGTGCATCGCGTCGATGAAGCGCTGGGTCAGCGCGCCGATGCTCTGGCCGGTCTCGCGGGCGCGGGCGATGATCTTGTCATCGATATCGGTGACGTTGCGCACGTAGGTCAGCTGGTAGCCGCTCGCGCGCAACCAGCGTTGCACCGCATCAAAAACCACCAGGACGCGGGCATGGCCGATGTGGCAGAAATCGTAGACCGTCATCCCGCAGACGTACATGCGGACCTTGCCGGGCTCGAGCGGAACGAAGGTTTCCTTGCTTCGCGTGAGCGTGTTGTGGATTCGCAGCATATTGGGGTCGGTGGTGGTGGACTGAAGGTCCGTTGTCGAGGTCCTTGCGTGCCGCGCCGCGGCCACCCGCGCCAATTTTGCCGGCACGATCCCTGACCGCGCAGGTCGTCCGTTGCTAGAATGCGGGGATGCAAATGAGTATAGCACCGGGCTGCACCCGGCCAGCAGTAGCGAACCGGTTCCTGACCCGCAACTCGGGGTGGCTCGGCGCGCTCATTGTGCTGGCGTGCGTGAGCGGCAAACCGGCCACCGCCCAGCCGGCGACGCCCCCGGCAACGGCAGCGGCTGGTGCCGCCAGCGCAGCGGCAAGCCCGGCGCGCGCCGTTGCAGCCGATCCGGTCAGCGATGCAATCGCCGCGGCCAGGGCGGCCGCCGATGCCGGCAATCGCGAGCGCGCCCTCGAGATTCTCACGGCGGCGTTGCGCGACAACCCGCGCGACGCCCGGCTGCGCTTCACCCGGGCGGTGCAACTGGCCGAAGCCGGACGCCAGGAACTGGCGCTGACCGCGTTCACCGAGCTCACCCAGGAATTTCCCGAACTGCCCGAGCCGCACAATAACCTGGCGACGATCTACGCCGGCCGGGGTGAACTCGACCTTGCCCGCGCGCAACTGGAGATGGCGCTGCGCGCCCTGCCCAGCTACGCGCTGGCCCGGGAGAACCTCGGCGACCTGTACCTGCGGCTGGCCGAACGTTCCTACCAGCTTGCACTTCAGGCGCGGCCCGAGGACGGTGGCCTGCGCGCCAAGCTGGCTCTGGCCCGCGAGATGATCGACAAGATCATCGGCACGACACCGAACAAATAACCCAGCCCCCCTCTTCAGGAGCCCCAAATGCGATTCAAACTTCCGATTCTCGGCGCCGTGCTGATTGGCCTGAGCGCAGTGGCCGACGACGGCGCCGCCGCCGACGCCGCACCGCGGGTGGAGATCAAGACCAGCGCTGGCGAGATCGTGGTCGAACTCTACCCCTCCAAAGCACCGCGCACCGTCGAGAACTTCCTCGAATACGTCAAGAGCGGTCACTACGACGGCACGATCTTCCACCGCGTCATCGGGAACTTCATGATCCAGGGCGGCGGTTTCGGCAAGGACTTCTACCAGAACCGCCTGCAGCCGAAGACGACCCGGGCACCGATCGCGCTCGAGTCCCAGAACGGGCTGCGCAACGATGCCGGCTGGATCGCCATGGCCAGGACCGGCAACCCCAATTCGGCGACCAGCCAGTTCTTCATCAACACGGTCAACAACGACGGCCTGAACTACCCCTCGCCCGATGGTCACGGCTATGCGGTCTTCGGCAAGGTGGTGCAGGGAATGGAGGTCGTCAACGTGATCCGGGCCGTTCCCACCACGACCGTCGGGCCGATGCGCGACGTTCCGGTCGAGCCCGTCGTGATCGAATCGGTCCGGCTCCTGCCGGCGCATTGACCGGGTGCACCAGCGCCGCGGGGAGCAACCGGTGATCAATATCGGCGGTGGTGACGTGGCGCTGTTCGCCTCCGACATTCACCTCGACGACCACGATCCGGGCACGGCGCGCTGGTTCCTGGAGGCGCTCGGGCACGCTTCGAGCGATGCGACCCACGTGTTCCTGCTCGGCGACCTGTTCGATTACTGGGTCGGCGATGACCAGCCCGGCGCCACCGTGGCGGCCGCCATCGGACTGTTGCACGCCCTGGCTGGCGGCGGCATCCAGGTCTTCGTGATGCGCGGCAACCGGGACTTCCTGCTCGACCGGGGCAAACCCGCCCAAGCCGGCGCCGGCTTTGCCGATCGGACCGGAGCCCGGATGCTGGCGGACCCGACCCGGATCGAGCTGTTCGGCACTCCGACGCTGCTGCTCCACGGCGACTCCCTGTGCACCGCCGACCTCTCGTACCAGGAATTCCGGACCCTGTCCCGCGGCGCCGGCTGGCAGGAAAGCTTCCTGCAGCATTCGCTCGCCGAACGCACCGAGTATGCCCGGGTGTTGCGGGCACAAAGCGAGCGTTCCAAGGCCGGCAAGCGGCCGGAATGGATGGACGTGGTCGCCGCGGCGGTCCTGGAGACGGCGCGCGCCCAAGGCGCTGGAACCATGATCCACGGGCACACCCACCGCCCGGCCCGCCATCACCACCGTGGTCCGGACGGTGAATTGGTGCGCTGGGTCCTGCCCGACTGGTGGGCTCCCGAGGAACGCAGCGAAGAACATCCGCAGCGCGGCGGGTTCCTGCGCGTCAGCTCGGCTGGCTGGGAACCGGTAGGTCCGTGGGCCGCGAGCATCGCAGCCGGGTAATCCCGCCCGAGCGCAGCAGGACCGCTATCAGTCGACGATCCGGTTGAGCGACGGGGCGTCGAGCGGTTCGCCCGCTGATTCGCTGACCTCGGCGCCCAGCCCCTTGATGGCACTCTGCAACTCCTCGATCACCCGGTCCTGGGCCGCGACGTGATCGATCAGCCGGTGCAGCGCCAGCGACAGCGGATCGTCGCCGCCCTGGGTTACGGCATAGGCCGAGAAGCCCATCCTGGCGGCATGTTCCTCGCGCTGGGCGTCGTCACCCTCGACAATGATGCGCGCCGGGATGCCCACTGCCGTGGCCCCTGGCGGCACGGCCTTGACCACCACCGAGTTCGACCCGATGCGTGCCCCGGCGCCCACCGTGAACGGGCCCAGCACCTTGGCGCCGGCGCCAACCACCACCCCGGCCTCGAGCGTCGGATGGCGCTTGGTCCGCTCGAGCGAGGTTCCGCCCAGCGTCACACCCTGGTAGATCGTGCAATCGTCGCCGATCTCGGCAGTCTCGCCGATCACCACTCCCATGCCATGATCGATGAACACCCTTCTGCCGACGCGCACCGCAGGGTGGATCTCGATCCCGGTGAGGAAGCGCGCGAGATTGGAAATCCAGCGCGCCAGGGTGCGATAACCGGCGAACCACAGGCGATTGCCGAGCCGGTGAAAGGCCAGCGCGTGCAGGCCCGGACAACACAGCAGCACCTCGAAGCTCGATCTGGCCGCCGGATCGCGCTCCATGATCGTGGCGATATCTTCCCGAATCCGTTCAAACATTTCACTGCCTCCAGATGCGTACCAGTCAACCGACGGGCGCCCGCACCATGAGCAAAGTTTAGGTCTTACCCAGAACCCCTGTCGCGGGGACGTGTACAAAGCCGCTCATCAGGCGCCGGGCGCTGCGCGACATGATCGCCTTGTCGAGCCGCCACCGGCCATCGTGCGCCGAGATGTCGGCGCCAACCGCGAGCACCCCGGAAACGTGCCCGATCCTGGTCGCTACTCCCGGCAGGGTGCGGGCAATCTCGTTGACGATGGTTCCGGGCGTGGCCGCCGCCGCGGCCAACGCGATCGCGCCGGTGCCGGTAAAGGCGTGGTGCAGTTTGCCCATGGACATGATCCGTGCCAGCACATCGACGCGATCGGCGTCCAGTTCGACACCGGCACTGGAACGATAGTTGCCCGGTCGCGCGACCCAGGACAGCTTGGGAGTCGCCGGCCGCACCCTGGTCGCCTCGGCGCTGCTCTCGGCCAGGCCCATCGCTACGGCCCCGTGCGCGCGGACCAATTCCAGGCGCTCGAGCAGCCGCCGGTCGCGGTTGATCTCATCGGGCAACTCACGCCCGGTGAGACCGAGCGCCTGCGCACGCACGAAGATGGTCGGGTTGCCCGCCGTGATCATGGTCACCGGCAGTGCCCCGACTCCCGGAACCCGCAAGATGTCCTGGGTTGCGCCGGTCGGAAAAATCGACGATGTGCCGGCCGAAGACAATGGCGCCGCGTCGGCCGCGGGCTCCGCCCCGTAGTACTCGAGCCGCACTTCGGCGGCCGGGAACGGCACGCCATCCTCGTTGAAACTGCCGTCCTCGACGACCTCGCCGCCCCGCACCGGGACCAGCGCGTCGATTCTTTGCCCGAGATTGCGCTGCCAGATCCTGACCCTGGTGAGCCCCTCGCTCGGCGCTACCAGGCCTTCGAGAACAGCAAAGGGGCCGACCGCCGCGGAGAGGTTGCCGCAGTTGCCGCTGTAGTCGAGCAGACCGGTCTCGATCGCGACCGCGCCAAACAGGTAGTCGACGTCGCAGTCGGGGCGCCGGGACGGCGCGATCACCACCACCTTGCTGGTGCTCGAGGTGCCGCCGCCCATGCCGTCAGTGTGCCGGGAGTACTGGTCGGGGCTGCCGATCACCCGCGCGAAGAGCGCGTCGCGCAGTGGCCCTGGGCGCGGCAGGTCGCGTTCATGGAAGAACACCCCCTTGCTGGTGCCGCCGCGCATGTAGACGGCCGGGATCCGCTGCTGGCTCATGTCAGGCTCCCTGCGCTAGTGGCGGCAGCGTTGCGCCGCACCGTGCACTCACTTGAAACGCTCCGGATAGCGTTCGATCTGGGTGCAGATCCCGCGCAACAGGTCGACCTCGGCAACCTCGAGCCGGGTGCGGGAGAGCAGCCGGCGCAGGCGCGGCATGAGCTTCTTGGGATGGCGCGGATCAAGAAAGCCGATCTCGACGAGCGAACTCTCGAGGTGGACGAACAATGCTTCCACCTGTTCATTGGTGGCGTAGGATGCGCCCTCGGAGCGACTGGGCTCGGGAGCCGCAGCCGCCTCGCCGAGCAGAACCCGCCGCATGGTGTAGGCGAGCACCTGTACTGCCTGGGCCAGGTTGAGCGAGCCGTAGTCGGGAGCCCCGGGTATCGAGCACAGGGCCTGGCAGCGCAGCGCTTCGCCGATCAGCAGCCCGGTGCGTTCGGTGCCGAAGACCAGCGTCACCGCCGCCTGTGCATCGGCGGCAAGTTCGCTGCGACAGCGCGCCGCGATGACTTCGGGCAGCTGCGCCTCGGGGGCGAACTCGCGCCCGGCGGCGCTGATCGCGACCGCCAGCGTCGCACCGGCCAGGGCTTCGTCGAGCGAGCCAACCACCCGGCACGAGGCCAGCACGTCCTGGGCACCGCTCGCGAAAGCCAGCGCCTCCGGGTGCCGGGCAACGTCGGCATGGCGCGGCTCGACCACCGTCAGACGAGTGAAACCCATCACCCGCAGCGCCCGCGCCGCCGCGCCGACGTTGCCGGGATGGCTGGGCCTGACGAGCACGAACTCGGTGCGCGCCGCTGCGTCCTGAAAGCTCAGTGCCATCTGCCGTCCGGTGATCGATTAGAATGAAGGGTTTTCACGCGACAGGCATTGCCTCATGCATCCGATGCTAAACGTAGCGGTTCGGGCAGCTCGACGTGCCGGACGCGTAATCAATCGCGCCAGCCTCGACCTCGACACGCTCAAGATCACCCGCAAGACCCGCAACGACTTCGTTACCGAGGTCGACAAGGCGGCCGAAACCGCCATCATCGAGACCTTGCTCGGGGCCTTCCCGACGCACGCGATCTTAGCAGAGGAGTCCGGGCACAAACCCGGCGCCGACGGCGCTTCGGTCGAAGATGCACCCTTCGTCTGGGTCATCGATCCGCTCGACGGCACCACCAACTTCATCCATGGCTTTCCCCAGTACGCGGTTTCGATCGCGCTGCGCGAGAAAGGGATCATCACCCAGTCGGTGGTCTACGATCCGACCCGTGACGAGTTGTTCACTGCCTCGCGCGGCCGCGGCGCTTTCCTCAACGATCGCCGGATCCGGGTGTCGAACCGGCCACGGCTCGACGAAGCGCTGGTCGGCACCGGTTTCCCGTTTCGCAGGATGGACGATCTCGAAGACTACCTCGTGATGTTCCGGGCGATGATCGAGAAGACCGCCGCGGTGCGCCGCCCGGGCGCTGCGGCGCTCGACCTCGCCTACGTCGCCTGCGGACGCTACGACGGCTTCTTCGAGCTGGGGCTGATGCCCTGGGACGTCGCCGGCGGCAGCCTGCTGATCACCGAAGCCGGCGGGCTGATCGGTGACTTCACGGGCGAACCCAACCACCTCAACGGCGAACAGGTCGTGGCCGGCAATCCCAAGGTCTTCGGCGCCATGGTCAACCTGCTGGCGGGCTGCCGCAAGAGCGGTGCGGCCGGCGCCGGTCCGGCCAAGGACTGAGCGCAAGCCCGGCTGGCAGCGGCATCGCCGCGCAGCGCGCGGGGCACCACTATCACGCATTCAACGCTCACCGGCTGTCGCCATGGCAGCGCAGTGGCCGGCTGCGCCATCCACCGGGCTTGGGCTAGACTAGTCGCCTGCCGCCAGAACCAAGGTTGAGCGATGAATTTTCCAGCGTTGCCGGACCCCCATGCCATCACCGTGATGATCCTCACGCTGGTCGCACTGGCGCTGTTCATGCGCGACAAGATTCCGCTCGAGACTTCGAGCATGGCAGTTATCGCCATGCTGGCGCTGGTCTTCGAGATCTTCCCATACGTCTCGCACGGCCACGTGGTGCGCGCGATCGACTTCTTCCACGGCTTTGGCCACGAGGCGCTGGTGGCGGTGTGCGCCCTGATGATCGTCGGCCAGGGGCTGGTGCGCACCGGAGCGCTCGAACCGCTCGGTGGGCTCCTGGCGCGCATGTGGCAGGCCAGCCCGATGCTTTCGCTGCTGTTGACCATCGTGATCGCGGCCACGCTGAGCGCCTTTGTCAACAACACCCCGATCGTCGTGCTGCTGCTGCCGGTGCTGATCAGCGTTTCCATCCGCACCAGGATGTCGCCCTCGAAGGTACTGATGCCGATGGGCATCGCCACCCTGCTGGGCGGGACCGCGACGACGATCGGCACCTCGACCAATCTGCTGGTGGTCTCGGTGGCCGCCGACATGGGGTTGCGGCCGATCGGCATGTTCGACTTCATCGTGCCGGCGGCACTGGCCGGCGCGGTGGGCATAATCTTTCTCTGGCTGGTAGCGCCGCGCCTGCTGCCCAAGCGCAGCACCCCCCTGGCCGACGCTTCGCCGCGTATCTTTACCGCCCACCTCTATCTGCCCAATGACAGCGTCGCGGTCGGCATGACGCTCTCCGAAGCCGACAAGAAGGCCGGCGGACAAATGAAGGTGCTGCGAGTGGAGCGCGGCGAAGGACTCTACGTCACGCCATTTCCGGATGCCCGGCTCAAGGCCGGCGACCGCCTGCTGATCACTGACACCCCGAACAACCTCAAGCGCTTCGAGAAGGCGCTCGGGGCGACGCTGTACTCGGGCGGAGTGGAGGTCGACGAAGACAATCCGCTGCGCGCCGAGGACCAGCAGATTTCCGAGATCGTAGTGGTGAGCGGATCGCCGATCGAGGGCGTGACCCTGAAGGACGTCCGTTTCATCGACCGCTACCAGCTGGTGGTGCTGGCCATCCACCGCGCCGGCAAGAAGGTCACCGCGATCGGCTCCGGAATGGGCGATGTCGAACTCCAGGCCGGCGATGTGCTGCTGGTACAGGGACCGGCGCAGCAGATCGCCGCACTGCGCCGCGACGACGAGATGCTGGTCGTCGACGCCACTGCCGACTTGCCGCACACCAGCCGTTCGCCTACTGCGGTGATGATCATGATCGCCGTCATCCTCGCTGCTGCCCTGGGCATCGTGCCGATCGCGATCAGCGCAATGTGCGGTGTGCTGGCCATGATCGTGACCCGCTGCCTGAACTGGCGCGAGGCCGCCGGTGCGCTCAACGCCCAGGTCATCCTGGTGGTGGTGGCGAGTCTTGGACTGGGCACCGCGCTGCTCGAGACCGGCGGCGCCGAGTTCCTCGCGCGGACGTTCGTGGCGGCAACCTTTGGCGCGCCACCGCTGGTGGTACTTGGCGGCCTGATCATGCTCATGGGCGTTCTCACCAATGTGGTGTCGAGCAACGCGGCGGCGGTGATCGGCACGCCAATTGCCGCGAGCATCGCCCAGCAGCTCGGACAGCCACCGGAAGCCTTCGTGCTGGCGGTGATCTTCGGTTCCAACCTGTGCTATGCGACGCCGCTGGCGCACAAGATCAACGTGCTGGTGATGGCGGCCGGCGGCTACACCTTCGGCGACTTCGTACGCGTCGGCCTGCCGCTGGCGCTCATCATGTGGCTGTCGTACACCGGTTTGCTCGGCTACTTCTACGGGATCTGAACCGTGTGCTGGCTGGGACAGACTTGAGAAAGCGCGCGAAACCCGTCGCGGCGACTGCCAAGCCAACCGGCGGCGCGGCGCTGGCCGGTCACACCCCCATGATGCAGCAGTACCTCGGCATCAAGGCGCAGCACCCGGGGCTGCTGCTGTTCTACCGCATGGGCGACTTCTACGAACTGTTCCATGAAGACGCCGAGAAGGCCTCGCGGCTGCTGGGCATCACCCTGACCCGGCGCGGGGCTTCGGCGGGACAGCCGATCAGGATGGCCGGCGTGCCGTTCCATGCAGTCGAACAATACCTGGCACGGCTGCTCAAGGCCGGCGAGTCGGTGGCGATCTGCGAACAGGTTGGCGACCCGGCCACCAGCAAGGGGCCGGTCGAGCGGCGGGTAACGCGCATCGTTACCCCCGGCACTCTGACCGATGCGAACCTGCTGCCGGAACGCGAGGAGCCGCTGCTGCTCGCCATCCGCGGGGGAGCGCGCTGCGGACTGGCCTGGATGTCGCTGGCCAGCGGTGAATGCTGGCTCGCCGAGGTCGATGGCGGCGCCCTTGACGCCCAGATCGAACGCCTGCGGCCAGCCGAGATCATCGTTGCCGATGGCGCCGGCCAGGTGCCGGGCGAGAGCGATCCTGCGGGCAGCAGCCCGGCGGCGCTCGTGCATTTCCCGGACTGGAATTTCGATCCCGAGCGGGGCCGGCGGCAACTCTGCGAACTGCTCGGGGTAACCGATCTGCGTGGCCACGACGTCGCTGAACTGCCGCTGGCGATCGGTGCCGCGGGAGCGTTGCTGAGCTATGTGACCCACACCCAGGGGCGCTCGCTGGCGCATCTGCGGACCCTGCACGCCTGGCGCGACGATCAGCACCTGGTCATCGACCAGGTCGCCCGGCGCAACCTCGAACTGGTCGAGGCGCTGGGGGCGCGCGACGGCGCCACCCTGCTCGACGTGCTCGATCGCTGCCGCTGCAGCGCCGGCAGCCGCCTGCTGCGGCGCTGGGTCCAGGAGCCATTGCGCGATGGCCGTGAGGCGGCCGAGCGCAACCGCCTGGTTGCGATCCTGGCCGGCAATGACCAGCCCGGTGCCCTGGCGCCGGCAGGCAGCGGGGCGGCGCGCCCGGGATTGCCGGCGCTCCAGGCGCTGGTCGGGGACACCGCCGACTTCGAGCGCATCGCTGCCCGCATTGCGCTGGGTTCGGTGCGCCCTCGCGAACTGGCGGCGTTGCGCGACGCCGCCCCGGCCTGCGTTGCCCTGGCCAACCGGTTGCGCGCGATCGACCAGGTGGTTTTTGAAAAGCACGCTGACGCACTCGCGCCACCCGCCGCTGCGACCGAACGCATCGGCCAGGCGATCGCCGACGAACCAGCCGCGCTGGCCCGTGACGGCGGGGTGATCCGGGCGGGCTTCGACGCCGAACTCGACGAGTTGCGCGCCATCGACAGCGGCTGCGATGACTACCTCGCGCAACTCGAATTGCGCGAGCGCGAGCGCACCGGCATCGGCAACCTGCGGGTAGGCTTCAACCAGGTGCACGGCTTCTTCATCGAGGTGACCCGCGGCCAGAGTACCCGCGTGCCCGATGACTACCGGCGCCGGCAAACGCTCAAGAATGCCGAGCGCTACATCACGCCCGAACTCAAGCAGTTCGAGGATCGCGCGCTGTCGGCACGCGACCGGGCGTTGGCCCGCGAAGGCGAACTGTTCCAGATGCTGGTCGCCGAACTGGGCGCATCGGTGCGCGACTGGCAACTGCTCGGACGGGCGGTGGCTGAAGTCGACGTACTGGCCAATTTTGCCGAACGCGCCGGCACCCTGGGCTGGGTCAGGCCGGCGTTCACGACCGTGCCAACGGTCGAGATCCGGGGCGCACGCCACCCGGTGGTTGAGGAGCGCGTCGAGCGCTATACCGCCAACGACGTTGCGCTGCACGACCGCCGCCGGATGCTGATCATCACCGGCCCCAACATGGGCGGGAAGTCGACCTACATGCGCTCGGTCGCGCTCATCGTGGTCCTCGCCTGCTGCGGCAGCTTCGTCCCGGCCAGCGAATGCACCTTGGGGCCGATCGACCGGATCTACACCCGGATCGGCGCCTCGGACGACCTGGCCGGCGGGCGCTCGACGTTCATGGTCGAGATGACCGAGGCGGCGACGATCCTGAACTCCGCCACCGAGCGCTCACTGGTGCTGCTCGACGAAATCGGCCGCGGTACGTCGACGTTCGACGGGCTGGCCCTGGCCCACGCAATTGCCGAGCGGCTGGTGACCCACAATCGCGCCCTGACGCTGTTCGCCACCCACTATTTCGAACTTACCGAACTTGCGACCCACTACCCGGCGGCGGTCAACGTCCACCTCGCTGCCGCCGAGGGCCGCAGTGGCGTGGTGTTCCTTCACGAAGTCCGCGAGGGTCCGGCGAGCCGCAGCTACGGGCTCCAGGTAGCTCGCCTGGCCGGTGTGCCACCGACCGTCATCCGGGCCGCCGGCGCGCTGCTCCAGCGTCTCGAGGCCCGAGCGCGCGAAACCGACGACCAGTTCGACCTGTTTGCGCCGCCACCAGAGCCGGCTGGTGAAGTACCGGGCGAGGAGGCTTTGCCGAAGGTTCATGCCAGTGGGTCGGCCGAGCTGCTGCTGGCACGCCTGTCGGAGGTCGACCCCGACCAGCTGACGCCCCGCGAAGCGCTCGAATTGCTCTATGAGCTGCGCGCCCTGCGCGCCGCCCAATCCTAGCCCGTCGGGGATTGACGGCGGGCCGGACTAAGGGCTGCAGCACGCTATTTTTGCGTTGTCCCGAGCCGGTCACGCTCGGCGGCGATTTCCTCCTCGCTGGCCGGCCAAACCTCCTGGATCTCGATTTCAAAACGTACCGCCATTCCCGATAGCGGATGGTTGGCATCGAGGACTACGGTGTCGGCAGTAAGGTCGGTAGCCACGTACAGCCGCCCGTCAGAGGCCTCGCCGGGAACGCCTTCGAAGGTCATCCCCGCCTCGATTTCAGCCGGCAATCCCGCCCGCGGCACGAGCCGGATGAGTTCGGGATCGTAGTTCCCGAAAGCTGCCTCCGGCTCCAGGTAGGCGCTGACGCTCTCGCCCTCGCCATGCCCGGCCAACGCTGCTTCGAGGGCACTGAGCAAGTCGCCGAAACCGCCGTGCAGGTAGGTCAGTTCGCGCGGCACCGGTTCCAGCTCCAGCCCGGTGGAGTCAAACATGCGGTAGCGCAGCCGTACCCATCTGCCAGGCGCAATCGTTTCCATCCTCACTCCTGAGACTTGTTGATCGCGGCAGTGTATCCGAGCGGACCGCGGGCCCAGGCCGGCCCCCTCATTGCATCGGCACAACAGGCATGTGAGCACTACGGGAAATCACTAGCATAAAGATGCGGATGCCACTACAATTCTTTGCTAGGCACCGCGCGAGTTAGTGTTAACGCGTACGTTATGCCTATTGCTTGATGACCATCCACCCTTTTTGCTGGCTCCAGCCTGTTTATTTTTCTTACCCCAAGGACACACCATGAAGAAGTCACTACTCGTAGCCGCATTGTTCGCCCTGGCCGTTGCTGCTTGCGGCAAGAAAGAAGAAGCCCCGGTTGCCCCCCCGGCACCCGCCGCCGCCCCGGCCGCTCCTGCCGCTGACGCAGCTGCCCCGGCTGCTGCCCCCGCTGCTGACGCTGCTGCCCCGGCTGCTGCCCCGGCCGCCGCTCCCGCGGAAGCCGCCAAGGAAGAGCCCAAGAAGCCCTGAGTCATACGCGCTTGAGCATCGAACGGGTCAACGCCCGTTCGATGTGGCAAGGAGCCTTGACTGGTTCCGCCAAAACAAAACCCCCGTTGGCTTAGCCAGCGGGGGTTTTCATTTAATGGGCGAAGGTAGTCCAGCGATCCGTAAGTTTGCCGGCAAGCTAGAGCGCTACCCAGCCGCCGGACCCTTCCTGATCGGCGATCATTACCACGTCCCGAGACTGGGTCAATGCCCCGACCAGCGCCGCCCGGGCCAGTTCCGGCGTGTTGTTGTGTTTCGAGAGGTGTGCCCCGATCACTACCCGCAATTTTTCCTGTCCGATCGCCGCCAGGATCTGGGCGGCCTGGCTGTTGGCCAGATGCCCGTACGGCCCGGCTATCCGTCGCTTCAGTTCGGCCGGATAACGCGGATTGGCAGCCAGCATGGCCTCGTCGTGATTGCACTCGAGCACCAGCGCGTCCAGGTCGCGCAGCGCGCGAATCACGTGCGCAGTCGGGTGTCCCAGGTCGGTCAATACGGCCATCCGGTGATCGCCGTCCGCGAGCACGTATTGGACCGGTTCGTGGCAATCGTGCGGCACGGCCACCGGCTCGAAGCTCAGTGCGCCGACCTCGAACCGCTCCTCGGCGGCAAACAACTCGACACTGGCGCCGCCGATCCGTCCGGCGAGGGCACGCGCAGTGCCATGGGTCATGTGCACCTTGAGGCCGTGGGCCGCGGCGACGCTGAACGCACCGCGCACATGATCGCCGTGGGCATGGGTCAGGACAATGGCATCCAGCGAATCGGCAGCGCACCCGAGGCGCGCCATGCGCCGCTCCAGCTCGCGCCGCCCGAGGCCGCAATCGACCAGCACCTTGGTGGGCTGTCGATCACGGCTCTGGACGAGCGTGGCGTTACCCTCGCTGCCGCTGCCTAAACTCGCGAACCGCACTCCGTTTCGCGGCGTACGTTACCTGAGTTGCTCGTGCAGCACCGTAAGCAGGCGCGCGGCGGTCTTCTTCTCGCCGGCGGCAACGTCCTTGCCGTCGAAACCGCGCACGGTTACCGTGACCTTCTCGCCACTGCCCGTTACCAGCACCTGGAAGCGCTCGGCAGCTACCGGTTCGTTGCTGCCAAAGCTGAACAGTCTCGAGAAGAAGCCCTTCTCGGCGCGATTGCGCGAGTCGCTCTCGGGATCGATATAGCGGACGAAATAGATCCCCTTGGAGCGGTCGCGGTCCTCGACGGTGAAGCCGGCGCGGTCGAGGCCCACCCCGACCAGCCGCCAGGCACGGTCGAAACCCTGCCCTATTTCAACGCTGCTGGCTCCGCCGGGCCCGGTCACCAGGCTGACCTTGGCCACGGTGGCGGTCTCGGGCGCCGCCGCAATGCTGTTGGCATCTTCAGCCGAAGCGCCGAGCTTGACCAGCAAGCGGCGCAGGAATTCAACCTCCAGTTCGACATCGCCGGCCTGCGGTTGCCAGATGGTGGAGTCCTTCATGCTGTCGCTGTAGACCTCCACCATGCGACGATTGCTGACGTAGATCTCGGTCCCCCCGGGGACACGTTCGAGCCGGGTCCGGAACTTGTCCCGTTCGCCAGTCGAGTAGAGCGAGTCCACCAGGCCACCGATGGCCTTCCTGATCAGGTCCTGAGGCAGTTTGGCGCGGTTTTCAGCCCAATCGGTCTCCATGATTCCGGTAGCCGGCGACTCCGACTGGATCAGGAAACCGTTCTCCTGCCAGAACTCGCGCACCTGCGGCCAGACGCGCTCCGGTGGCAACGAGACTACCAGCCAGCGCTGCTGTCCTTGCCGCTCGATGCGGGCGTTCTTGAGCGTCGGCAGGACATGGGAACCGCCAGCGGCAACGCTCGGTCCAGCCGCCTTGCTGCGCTGGTAGTCCGAGAGAGTCTGTTCCGAACCGGCCGGCAGGGCAAAACGTTCGTCGCGAGCCGGCGTCACCAGATCGGGCGGAATCTCCAGCGATGGCCGCTTGCCGGCCGACTTGTAGTCGATCGCGGTCTTTTCGCTGATGTATTCGTTGAGCGAACAGCCTCCGAGCAGGCTGGCGGCAACCAGCAGGGAAAGGCCGGAAATGTAGAGCGGACGTCCTGTCCGGGCAGTAGTCAAGTTCAACTAATCACTCCTGATGCACGCAGAGCTTCTTCCACCACTGCCTGCATTGGCTGCGATAGTGGAGTGAGCGGGAGACGAATACCGGCGCCAATCTGGCCCGTGCGCGTTAGAGCCCACTTGACCGGAATCGGATTGGCTTCGACAAAGAGCTTGAAATGCAGCGGCAACAGCTTGCGGTGCAATGCGAGCGCGCCCTTCCAGTCGCCAGCGAGCGCCGCGGCGCACATCCGCGCCATCGGCTCGGGCGCCACGTTGGCGGTGACCGATATCACCCCGTGCCCGCCCATCGCCATCAGCGCCAAGGCCGAGTCGTCGTTGCCGCTGTAGACCCCGAATCCTTCCGGCAGCCTGGCCAGCAGTTCGGAACCGCGGGCGATGTCGCCAGTTGCGTCCTTGAGCCCGATGACACCCGGAACCTGGGACAGCCTCAGGACCGTGTCGTTGGACAAGTCGGCGACCGTCCGCCCCGGGACGTTGTAGAGGATCACCGGCAGGCCGACCGACTCGGCGACCGCCTTGAAATGCCGGTACATCCCTTCCTGGGTTGGTTTGTTGTAGTAGGGCACGACCTGTAGCGACGCGGCCGCGCCAAGCTTACGGGCTGCTTCGGTAAGTTCGATCGCCTCGCGGGTGGAGTTGCCACCCGTACCGGCCACGACCGGAATCCGCCCCGCGGCGTATTCCACTGCGGCACCGATCAGCCGGGCGTGTTCGGCGACGTCGACGGTCGGCGACTCGCCGGTCGTGCCAACCGCAACGATGGCCGCCGTTCCCGAGGCGACGTGCCAATCGATCAGCCGGCGATAGGCATCGAGGTCGAGACTTCCGTCCTCGTGCATCGGGGTGACGATCGCGACCAGACTTCCTTTGATCATGGCTCTAGCGCAAGAAAAAGAAACGTCATTTTAGCCGAGCCCGCGACGCCCGTACGGAACCGGCTGGCGAAGCGCAAGAATAACCCGCCCGTGGTCACGGTGGGTTGCACTGCGCCGCCCGCTGCCAGGGCGAGTCGCGGGCGACCAACAAACCGGCCAGGAGATGATGCGCCCACTCACCCGTTTCGACCGTTGGTCGGTCGCCGG
>JAHEMI010000008.1:2692-3840 GCA_024643785.1 Burkholderiaceae bacterium | reverse complement strand
CGCTGGCGTGACGTCCACAAACGCGCGGTGCGCAAGGGCACCGAGGCCAGGATCGAATACCGTTACGTGCGCCAGGGCCTTGAAGTCATCTGGATTCGCAGCGTCGCCCAGCCGGTGCGCGACGAGTACGGCACCGTGGTGCGGCTGCAGGGCATCGTCCAGGACATCAGCGGCGTGCGGGCGATGCAGCGGCAACTGGCTGCCAGCGAGAGCAAGTACCGTGACCTGGCGACCCTCAGTTCCGACTGGATCTGGGAGACCGACGCCCAGCACCGGCTGTCGTCGCTGTCCGATAGCATCGACGCGGTCCTCGGACCCTGGGCCCGTGCCGCGATCGGCGAACGCCGCTGGGACACGGCAGGCAACGAGTTGCTGCCGGTGGACTGGGAAGAGCATCGCCAGTTGGTCGAGAGCCACCAGCCCTTCACGAATTTCGAGTACACGATCCTCGACCCGCAGCGCAACGTCTCCCACGTCTCGCTCAACGGCCGTCCGGTATTCGACGACGAGGGCCATTTCCTCGGCTACCGCGGCACCGGCCAGAACATCACCCGCGAGAAACAGCAACGAATGCTGCTCGAACTCGACGGCGAGATCGCCCGCATCATGCGTGAACAGTTCGATCCCCAGCGAGTGCTCAGCGCCACCGTGGTGGCGACGTGTGCCAAGTTCAGCTGGCTCGGCGGCGCCCACCTGCTGCGCACGGCGGGGGGCATCAAGGTGGGCGAGCGCTGGGGCTACCCAAGCTTTACGCGGATGATCGGCGACCTGCCCGAGGTGCTCGAACTGGGCGAGGATGACGTCGAGATTCGCTGCTGGACCAGCGGCAAGGCGATCTGGCTGAGCGACATGTCATCGCAGCGCAGCTTTGCCGAACGCTACCAGGTGGGAACGCTCGGAGCCCAGGCATCGCTGATCGCGCCCATCCTCGACGAACACGGCAACGTGTTCAGCGCGCTGCTGTTCCTCTGCTCGGTGAGTTTCCGCGGCGACACCTTCCTGCGCCAGGTCGCCGAGGTGCTCTCCCGTACCCTTTCGCTCTACCTGCAGCGGACCACCGCCGAGCAGCGGCTGCTGCATGCGTCCCAGCACGACCCGCTGACCAACCTGCCCAATCGCGCCTACGTCAGCCGGCTGATCGAGGAGCA
>JAHEMI010000008.1:0-2592 GCA_024643785.1 Burkholderiaceae bacterium | reverse complement strand
ATCGGCCTCGAAGACCACGGCGACCTGTCGGTGTCGGTCAACGTTTCCGTGCGCCAACTGGCCGAGGACAACTTTCTCGAATTCGTCAACGAAGTGCTCAACGAGCGCAACTTCCCGGCCCGGCTGCTGCGGCTCGAAATCACCGAGAGCGCCTTCATGGACAATCCCGAGCGCGCCGTGGCGCTGATCTCGGAACTGCGGCGCATCGGGGTGCGGGTCATCGTCGACAACTTCGGCACCGGCTATGCCGCCCTGTCGTACCTGAAGAACCTGCCGGTCAATGGGCTCAAGATCGATCGGGCATTCGTCACCGATCTTGCGGTCGATCGCGGCAACGCCGCGATCACCCAGGCGATCACGACGCTCGCTGCCAAGCTCGATCTGGAAGTGCTGGCCGAGGGCGTCGAAACCAGCGCCGAACTGCGCGAACTGCGGGGCCTGGGCTGCAACCTGATGCAAGGCTCGCTGATCTCGCCGCCGATCCCGCTCGCCGAACTCGAAGTATTTCTCGCCTCGCTGCCCAACCTGCGCCGGATGCACCAGGTGGGACTGACAACTCCGCCCGCCGCCTGAGACGGCCCAGCGCAGCGCGCCGCTATTGCGTAATCGTTGCGCCGCGCTCAGTCGTAAGTGAGGCCCATCGCTTCACGAACGTCGCGCATGGTTTCCTGCGCCAGCTTGCGCGCCCGGTCGCAGCCGTCGGCAACGATGTTGCGCAGCAGGCTAGGATCGTCGAGATAGGGCTGGGCACGCTCGTGAAACTCCTGCTGTTCGGCGAGCACCGCATCGATCAGCGGCTGCTTGCAGTCAAGGCAACCAATGCCCGCGCTGCGGCAGCCAGCCTGGGCCCATTGCCTGGTCTCGGCGTCGGTGTAGACCTGGTGCAGTTGCCAGACCGGGCACCGGGCCGGCTCGCCCGGGTCGGTACGCCGAACCCGTGCGGGATCCGTAGGCATGGTCCGGATCTTGCGCACCACCGCTTCCGGTTCCTCGCGCATCGCGATCGAGTTGCCATAGCTCTTGGACATCTTCTGCCCGTCGGTCCCCAGTACCTTTGACGCCTCGGTGAGCATCGCCTGCGGCTCGGAGAGAATCAGCTTGCGGCTGCCCTCCAGGAACCCGAACAGCCGCTCGCGATCGCCAAGGCTCAGGTGCTGGGCCTGGTCGAGCAGTTCGTGACCGCGCTCGAGCGCCTGGTCTTCGCCCTTTTCCTGATACAGCGTGCGCAACTCCAGGTAGAGCCGGGCGCGCTTGCTGCCCAGTTTCTTGACGGCCGCGAGCGCCTTCTCCTCGAATCCCGGTTCGCGTCCGAAGAGGTGGTTGAAGCGCCGGGCGATCTCGCGGCTGAGTTCAATGTGGGGCACCTGGTCTTCGCCGACCGGCACGAACGCGGCCCGGTAGATCAGCACGTCGGCGGCCTGCAAAAGGGGATAGCCGAGGAAGCCATAGGTCGCCAGGTCGCGATCACCCATCTTTTCCTGCTGGTCCTTGTAGGTCGGCACCCGCTCGAGCCAGCCGAGCGGCGTGCACATCGACAGCAGCAGGTGCAGTTCGGCGTGTTCCGGAACGCGCGACTGGATGAACAGCGTCGACTGCTGCGGATCGATGCCCGCGGCGAGCCAGTCGATGACCATTTCCCAGACGTTGGCCTCGATCACATCGGGCGTGTCGTAATGGGTGGTGAGCGCATGCCAATCGGCCACGAAGAACATGCAGGGGTACTCGTTCTGCAGCCTGACCCAGTTCCTGAGGGCCCCGTGGTAATGCCCGAGGTGCAGCGCACCGGTCGGTCTCATTCCCGACACCACGCGTTCCTGATACATGTCAGTTGTTCAATCCAAGAAGTGAGGAAAGTACGTTGATGCCGAAGTCGAGCAGCGGCCCGACTACGGCGCCAAGAGCTCCGGTCGCCAACAGCAACAGCAGGATCACGATGCCGTAGGGCTCGAGCCTGGCAATCGGCAACGCCAGCTGGCGCGGCAGCAGGCTGACCAGCACCCGGCCCCCGTCGAGCGGCGGGATCGGCATGAGGTTCAGGAGGCCCAGCACAAGGTTCACGACCACTCCCGCGACCGCCATCCGGGCGAGGAATTCCTGATACCCGGCACTCGGGTCGCCCGCCGCCAACATCTTGAGGATCAGCCCCCAGGCAAGCGCCATCGCCAGGTTCGACAACGGCCCGGCGGCTGCCACCAGTCCCATGTCGCGGCGCGGCGAGCGCAGATTGGAGACCACTATCGGCACCGGCTTCGCCCAGCCGAAAATCATCCCCGCCCCGCCGAGCAACTTGCTCGAGAGCAGGATCAGCCCGGGCACCAGCAGCGTACCGACCGGGTCGATGTGACGCAGCGGATTCGCGCTCACCCGACCGAGCTTGGCCGCCGTCGAATCGCCCAGCAGCGAGGCCACCAACGCGTGGGCCGCCTCATGGAGCGTAATAGCGAGGATTACCGGGATCGCGTAAACCGCGATGATCTGGGGCAAGGAAAGGTCCATCGATCGATTGTAACCGCGCCCTGGCGCTGTCCAGGGCGGCCAGCAGGGCTACTCGACCATCCCTTCGATCGGGCCGGCGGCCACCCGGATCACGAC